>NZ_KE384561.1:0-226581 GCF_000426725.1 Sporocytophaga myxococcoides DSM 11118
CGAAAAGAGGCCACACCTCAGCTGTGATTTGTTGACCCCAGAAAGGGCTCACGTTGAGGATGGAATATTAAAAAGACATTGGAGAAACAAGGAGGTTATGACGGAATAAAGGTTTTTTTAGGCATTTACAGAATGCATAAAAAAGCAAATCCGACAACGGTGTAAACCTATTATCGGATTAATTATGCTATCTGACCGGATTAATCCTGGCAGGTTGCTCCTCAGCAGAGCCTGATTCCGCTTCATCCGATGATCAAATGTAAAGCGATTTTAGGATTAATAAAAAAGTGTAAATTTATAATCGGATTACCAATCCAAACTGTAAACTTTTTTTAGGACGACACAGGTAAACTTTTTTTAGGACGACACACGAGGAACTTTTTATCGAACTGGTTAACTTTTGACTATACATTATAGAAGTTGGTTTGTAATTCTTTAATAGCCCAATCAAGCAGAATCTCTCCGGCCTTACCACCTAGTGTATAAAATTTATACAGATTGTCTAATTCAATTTCGTCTTCTAAGCATTTATTCAACTCATACTCTTTATCCACTCCAAAAACACATTTAAACTCCGGAATTGGCCGGACAAAACTTTCCCATTCAACATAGTTCATCCAAAGCCAAACTTTATAAAAGATCCGCTCTTTAGATTCCATCAACTCGAATGCATCTTCCCAATAGTTTGGCTGGATTTCAAATTTATTCTTCTCTTCGATATTTCTAGCAAATAAAAATAATTTGTCTTCTACTTTAGTTTTCGGATTTTTTAGTCTTTCTAAGGTTTTAGTGTCAAACTCTATCATATTATACTAATGCCCCGCTTTTTTCGAGACTATATATCTAAATGTATCTTATTTTATTTGAATCTGCATTACAAACCGCAAGTTAAAAACTTACTCTCATTTTTAGGCTTAAGTTTTGAAAACTTAAGCCTAAGATCATACCCCAATTAAGGTTATTGCAACTTCTGACAACTTAACCTTTATAAGCAATACATCACCAACTGATATGCCTCTGGCTACATAATCAACCATAACGATGAAGTCTTTCGTCAATCGCAAACAAATTGAATTATCAATATCGATACTCTCAACCTTAACATTTATCATATTCACTCCTCCATTATAATGCCAAAACAAGAGCTTATCTTTACTGATCTCTGTATTTACCCTAGTTTCTAGTATCTCAAAAATATCTATCTCCACATCACAGCTCATCCCAACTACAAGGTTCCTTTCTTTACAGATGCCGGCTCCATCTCCTATTGAGCAAGAGAATCTCACTTCATCTCCTTTAACATCCAAAATTTTAACTTTCATACTTTTAAACTTGCTTTCATTTGTGGGCTTAAGTTAAAAACTTAAGCCAGACAAAACACCAGACTTAGCCCAGGGAAGTTATTTAATTGAATTCGCATATTCGACTAATTTTGAATTAGACTTTTCAAAAATCATATTAGTACTGTTCAGTTTAAATTTTTGATTTAGAATATTTAATATTGCATTAAGTGAGATATTAATCTGTTGTAATATCAAAATCGCAAGTTTTTTCTGATGATCCCCGAAATATTCAGCCGCTTCATTCGCATTTTTGAATATGGACATGTCTTTTTGCTGCATTCCCAAATATATTCGAACCCCATAGTAGCTGTTATGAATTATTTCTGAAACATCCCTGTAAATTGAAAAGAAGGCAAAAGTCAAAAGGCCATTTACATACACTCCATACTCTTTACCGATTATTCCCAGCTTACCTTTTGTTGTTTCAGGAGTCCACTCCATTACTTCTCTTCCCTTCTTTGTTGTATATTCAGCTAAAGCATTTTTCATTTCTTCGGTAGTAGCCTTTTCAAACTCTTTTAGGAAATCAGAAAATCCACTTGTTATTTTAAAGTCATTAACTTCTATTCCCCGAAATAAATCCCTATACCCTTTTTGATAAGCATATTTTTTTGAGGCAACAACTGCCTTTTCATCCTCTGCACAAATAAATCCTACATTAATAATTGATTCTAAAAATGGTCGAGAAAGAATAACTAGGTCTCTATAGTGGTTATTCTCCGCAAGCAATATTATACTCATCAGAGTTGTTTCATTCAGTTTCAACATAGGTCCGATTACTGAAGTTAGTTCAGAATAGCCAATTGTAGATGCTGAAATTGCAAATATTGCTTCCGTGTATAGATCTGTTTGCGTTTTGAGATGTTCTATTTCTACTTCAATTTTCATGCATGTATTGTTGCTAACTTTTTTATATACACACCAAGTGTGTATATTTTTCATTTATATGTATCAAATTATTTAATTTTAACTGACAAAAATTATCTAATACGGCTGAAGTTATTGGTGCCGTCATCTGGTCATTTGCAACGCTTTCCCTACTAACTTCTACTTCCACAAGATTGATATAAGCCAAAACCATATATTTTCACTCCTATGGTTCTATTTAATCACCAATGCAAATTACTTTTTCGTTTGTTAATCTTGCTTGCTCCATAATTTTCAAAAAATGCCTTAGTTTTCTTTCAAGGTCTTTCTTTATTAATGATTTAAAAATTTCTTGCTTTACAGGTTCAATTTGTGTCCCTATATGTACTTGCCACTCCTTTTCCTTCTTCTGTTTTAATTTTTCCAATTGCCTTATCACAATCTCTTCAACTTTAGGCAAATTATCTCCTGAAAACTCTGCGTCATCATATAAGTCTATTAATTCTCCCGTTTCTTCTTTTATTTCTTTAATCATAGTTGGCCATAAATACCAATAATCTGCATCTCCTCCTTTAAGGGAAATTGAAGTTTCTGGATTGAAGATAGGTGCTCTACCACCTACTGATAAAACAATAACAAGTGACATAATTTTTAAATAAACTTGGAGACTTTACAACCTTAACCTGTTTATATACTATTCCTCTTCCGAGCATTTTCAATCATAGCTTCAGAGATTAGCTCAATAAAGCTTTTAAAATCATCTATCCTGAACTCAGCAATTACTCCTTTTTTTTCTTTAGTATCCTTAAAAATCACTTTATCAATTTGACGTTCATTATCTGAACCAAATTCAAAGTCGGCATGAGCAATACAATGTCTTAACTGAATAGCTAGATCTTTAATTGTTAGTATTGTATCATCTTTAACGCTTCCCCCTAAATACCATTCCTCAATTCTGTCATTTGGCAAAAATTTCTTTAAAAATCCATTTTCTTTGGGAAAGATAATTAGACCTGTTAATGAGTTAATATACATCGTAACATCAAAAGCTTCTTCATTCTGATTTTCCTTTAAAAATCTTTCATATTGCCTGATAGCCTTTAAGGTCCTATCAATGAAATCAATTTCCAAATTTATATAATCCATATTATTACTTATTTATTAATTTAACTTTTCACCTTACTTTTAAATTTTAGAATTTTTATTTCTATATCCATCTCCTCCTATTGATTTATTTTGAATAATGTAAAACAAAACACCACCTACGCAACCAAACTGCGCAACAAAAAATAATCCCAGCTTTTCCTTAAAAATTTTCTCTCACCAATAAAAAAAGCCGGACAAAACTTCAAATCTTTAGTTTTATCCGGCTTTTTACAACATATAAAATCTCCTACTTCTCCCCCTTCAACCTCTCAATCTCCCTCTTCTGCATCTCCACCAACTCCTCCAACAACTTTATCTTATCCTCATAAAGCTTCTTCTCATTTTCTGAAATTGCAGAATTATTTTGAACGAAATATCCGCTTCCGTAAGATTGATCTCTATTCGTGATATTAAAAAATATGCGTTCATCAAACGCCAAGATATCCTGCACAGTCACCTGCAACACCTTCGCAATCTGCTCCAGCCTCTCCGGGCTCACCGACACTTCATCCGTTTCAATCTTGCTGTAGCTGGGCTGGCTGATGCCTAATACCTCTGCCATGTATTCCTGTTTCAGACCTTTCAGTTCTCTTACTTTCTTTATTTTATTTCCTAACGTTAGCATAACTCTTTAAAAATTAATCTGATACTTACATTATAAGATATTCTTTTGTTATGAATATCTTATTCTTGTGATGAATAAAATACCACTTATTTTTGATCTTATATACAAAGCTAATAAAATCAGCCATATATGGAAATATCAGACTGTCCTCCATATATGACCTGACTATTTGAAAACTATTTTTAATACATCTAAAAACCAGCTAAATATGAAACACACAACCGGCGTGCTCTATGTCGACAGTGAGCAACACAACCTAAATGCCTTCCGTGCTTATTTCCGGGAATTCAAGGAATATAATATTCACCTCTTCAAGACGGGCATCGATGCGGTCTTTGCCCTGCATACCGAAAAGATTGATATCATCATTGCTGATCAACCCAGGCCAGAGGTTACAGGGTTTGAGTTTGTGAGTGCTGCACGTTTTAATAACTCACCTCCTATCATTATAGCGCTCACTGTACACAGAGATACACAGGTGCTGGATATGGCTTTGGAGCAGGGCACGCTTTTCCGGTATTTCCAAAAGCCTATTGACTTTCAGGAACTGCACTTTGCATTGATAGATGCTAAATTAACATTGATCAACAGACCTAACTCCCACTAACCGCTATGAAGATCTTAAAATATGTTGTATTCCCTTTCCTCTTTATCTATGATCTCGTTGTTGTAACCATTGAGTTTAAAAGGAAAAAATTGCCGCTAACACCGTTTGTGCTGTTTTCACTTGGAAGAAGGAAGTGGATGAAATAAGTTGTAAGTTTTAAGTTATAAGTTTTAAGTAAATGATGTCAAAAGATCTATGAGAATTGAAATCGTGGTTCAGTCAAACCTGAGACGCACTTTATAAGTTCGCAGGGAAGGTGATATTCTCCTTTTGTTAATTAGACTCTGATTCTGAATATTTTTAAAACCACATTTCGTTGTTTCAACTCCTTATCAACTTACTATACCATAAAAATCTTTAACTAACCAGGTAATTACCGCATCGTCCTTATGAAGACTTCAGGAGCTTTATTAAACTATATTTTTAAGCTTTCGGTTACCAATTTAGGAACACTGAAAATGGAAAAATGGATAGCAGGAATAGAGGAACGATGGCGGATCGACCAAAGGAGATCCCCGCAAGAGGATGGAAGGATATATTTCTAAGGGTAAAGGAGGAATTTACCAATGATCATATCAGCATAGTAGCAGCAGGAGTTGCGTTTTATTTCTTTCTGGCGCTTTTCCCTTTGATAAGTGCTATGGTTGCCATTTATGGACTTGTATTTGACGCAGCTCAGGTAGAACAACAATTGAGTCAGTTAGGTGCAGTACTGCCGCCACAAGCTCAGGATATCATTGGACCACAATTACATAAGATTGTCAGCGCCCCTCAACAGGGTCTTGGTTTAGCATTGATTTTCAGTATTCTGCTTAGTTTGTGGTCTGCTAACAGCGGTACCAAGGCGCTTTTTGATGGTATTAATATAGCTTACAACCAAAATGAAGAAAGAAATTTCTTTAAGTTAAATGGAATAACCCTTGCCGTTACACTGGGGGGAATATTTGTAGGATTAATAGCAGTAGCATTGGTAATCGGTTTTCCGGCTATAATTGATAAACTTGGATTGCCTTCTACTGTATCAGATATCATTTCACTGGCGCGTTGGCCTTTGCTTTTTGCATTCATCGTTGTTTCATTATCTGTAATATATAAAATTGCACCTGACAGAAATAATCCTAAGTTTAAGTGGGTCACCTGGGGTGCATGTATAGCTGCTGCCTTATGGACCGGAGCTTCTCTTCTGTTTAGTTTATACATCAATAACTTCGGTAATTATGATGCCACCTATGGTGCTATAGCTGCTGTCATTATCCTGATGCTGTGGTTTCAGATTACAAGCATTTGTGTTCTTCTCGGTGCAGAAATAAATTCTGAAATGGAACACCAGACAGCTAAAGATACCACTGTTGGTGAATCAGAGCCATTGGGACAACGAGGAGGATATCATGCCGATCGTGTAGCCGCCGGAACAGAAGAGGCAGATGAAAAAGATATCCCTGATGAGGAAAAAGACCGGCACAGAACCGTAAGAACAGAAACTAAAAACAGAGATAGCGTTAAATTGGAGAGATGGCTTAAAAATAAAAACAGAGATCTAAAGGCTAAGGATAGAAATATAAATCCTGGTGATGAAAATTAAAGCTGAAAGCTAAAAGTTGAAAGCTAAAAGTATTTGAGCAAAGGTTGATGAGATTTGAAATTTGATTCATACATCTGATTCACTTCGTTAATGTCATTGCTACACCGTGGCCTGTCCTCCGACAGGCCACGGTGTAAATTACAGATAAATTTTATAGGGTTAGGTATTTAGTTCTCCTTACTCAAAGACTGCTTAGAAGCCTTGTGTAGCAGACTCACTAAAAACCTCACCCTAAATCCCTCTCCTGAAAGAGAGGGACTTTGACGTGTATGTTAATAGCTCTATCTGTTTTAAAATCACGTGATTTTTTTACTGAACTGTTCCCTTCTCCTTCAGGAGAAGGGTTAGGGATGAGGTCCATTTACTTTGAAATGCGAACTAAATACCTAATCCAAAAATTTTATTTTGTTGCAATGTCTATGAAATCCCTCGTGTAGATTACAGTTATTATATTTTACAAAAGTCTTTTAATGAACCGGCCTACTTCCTGACGATCTTCCAGACAAACCGGTTCTCTTCATTTTCTATCGTCAGAAGATATATACCTTGGGCCAGACCTTTTCCAATTCTTATTGCCTCTGAAGCATCGCCACTTTCTACCAATGCACCTTTAAAATCAACAATGCGATAGGCAAAGCTTCCCATTCCTTTCAGCGAAAAACCTTCTTCATTCAAAGGATTCGGATGCGGTTGAAATGAGATGATCTCCACACCATTAAGCCCCGTGACAATTGATTGAACTGTAATACTCACTGTATCTGTTCTGGTACTTAAGCCATCGGTATCAAATGCTTCAGCATAAAATGAATATTCTCCCGGAAATGTTGGTATCCAATGGTAAGAAAAAGGTGCAGTATTTACTGTGGTGAGCAATTTGCCGTCTTGATAAAAAGATACACCGATGATATTTCCGTCAGGATCGGTTGCATCTGCAGATAGTGTTAATTTCTCGTTTACACTTATAGTTGTCCGGTTACCTGGCGAAATTAATGTGATCGCCGGTGGTTGCACCTGAACCACCTCTTCAAAAACCATATAATTCAGATTGACATAGTCCACATTTCCTATGGTCAATCGCAGGATGTGTTCCCCTGCAGACATTTGCAATTCTTTAACAGAAATAGTTTTCCAGCTTTGCCATCCTGAGGTGTTTGGTATAGCTATAGCTGAGGTTAAAGTGTTCCCGTCAATTGTTAAATTAACCGTTCGTCCATCGCCATTACAAGCTACCCTCAGAGCAAGGTTGTATTTTCCTGTTTTAGCTACATTTATACTGTACTCCAGCCATTCACCCGCTGTTGCATATCCTACATTGTATCCTCCACCAGCATCTGTACAGTTTTCTATATCAACATCCTCGTCGGTCCTGTAATTTACCAGTGGAGTGACGCTGCTTCCCGATGTATTGTCCAGATAAGCAATGCCGTTTCCTCCCAGATCAAATTCTTCAGATTGAATTGTACCTGGAATAGTATGAGACTGATAGTTATAACCAACCTGTGCAATTGCGGTCCTTATGATTTTACCAGACGAAACAACTTTGTTATTGTTTTTATCAGTAAGTTCTGCTGTAACGGTATAAACACCTGCTGTTCTGATATTCAAAGTGGTTGTAAAAGGAGGAACTGTCAGCGTTTTTCCAGACTGCACACCATTGACAAAAAACTTCAGATCAGTAATTGCTGATGGGTCTGAAACATTTGCACGAACCAACACATCTGACGGATTGGCAACCACTGTATCCTTGGCAGGAACAGTAATTGTAACGGAAGGTGTATTCACCGATGGCTCTAAATAAATGCGATAAGCATAATAAATACTTGTTACATTTACAGGCACTGTAACAGCACCATTGTTCACATTAAAAACAGAGTTGGATATCAATGACGTACCAGCTACAGGATTGTCTTTACCAGACCATGAAACATATTCCAGCTTCACCTTGACACTGCTACCGAAATAGGCAGGAATTCCGGTTATTTTTACAGAAGCATTTCCTGTAAAATTTCCACCAATGCAGATACTCGCATATTTACTGACATCGTCTATACAACCAAAACCATCCAAGCCTTCGCTTAAATCATTCGGGGGAGTTACCTGTACCATGTTTCCGGTCATATCTCCGTACCATTTGTACAAATGCCATCCTCCGCCTTTCTGGTTACCGGAGGTCAGCAAACTTCCCAATCTGCCAGGCAGGTTGGTAAACCACCAGGAGATACAGGCGCTTTCGACTCCATGTCTTTCAAATTTACTGATAAATGGTACAGAATACCCTGGACAACCTTCATTGGGATCACTGGTTTTTGAAGAATATTCATTAATGCTGATTGGCCTAGCAGAAATTCCCAATTCCTTTTCAAGCGCACGGTACTGGTTGTACGCGTTTACAAACCCACCTGCTCCCCATTGATGCCAGCAGACAACATCCGGAATACAATTATTAGCCTTGCAGAAAGTCAGGAAATCGCGCATATAGTTATTGTTGTAATATGCCAGTGACGGCCCGATTATTCTTGCACCTGGATCCTGCGAACGGATCAGATCAAAAGTGGGTTTCCAGCAGGTGGTGTTAAAGTTACCATTAGATGCGTTCCAGGTTCCCTGAGGTTCATTCCAGATTTCGTAACCATCATAATTAGTTCTACCTGAAGCTTTCTTTGCATCAATTACTTGTTGGCAGATATTTAAATAGGATTGAGTACCAGGCCATTTATATGGCCATCCAGGCAAAACATCAGGCAGACGTATCTGCACCTTGGCTGTGGTGTTTTGCAGTCGTTCAGAAACTTTTATAGCATCTCCGACAGGCTGTTGTTTTCCCGAACCACTTTGTGCAGGATTGGCAAAAACATGTGGCTTCAGAGGAGCGACCAGACTAGCAATATCGGAGGGCAAGGTTTCAATGACCCCATATAAAGAACCGGATGCACAGTGTGTGACAGGTCGGATTTTATTGGATAAATTGACAGTTATTATGTTTTGTGCATACAAATGAATATTCAGCATATTCACCAATATAAATAGCAGACCAATTTTCTTCATACTAAATTATTTCTTAATCAGAGATGAAACCCTTTCTATATTTGATTTAATATCAATCAAATTTTATTTCCGGTTTAAATGGAATTTTACATCTACAATCAGCTGCTTAAAAAGGTAAATTAAAAAGTTCATTTTTTTCATAATGTAGTTTTATGATAATATCTATGACCGGTAACAATCATGAGAATAATTTGAAAAGTATAAAACCCAAAATGCTTTTACATTACTGGTTTGAATTAAAATCATCATAAGTTTTATATAATCATGCGACAGTCTAGGGGTATAACTGGCTGGCGCGCTTTTGTAACACGTGCCCAACAACTCTCTCCTCTTCAACATACTCTCTACACCGTGGCCTGTCGGGATATGCCACGGTGTAGGGAGCAAAGGTCAATGAGATTTTGAAATGTGGTTCAGACATTTGACGCAATTCGTAAGTACCATTTCGGACCTAAGAACTACGACGACGGACCTCGGAGGTCCGACTTCGAACCCCGGAACTACGATGTCGTACCTCGGAAGTACGATGGCGGACCTCAGAGGTACGATTTCGAACTTCGGAAGCACGATTATTCCATTCAGTGCATACAATAGTCATTATAACAATTCAAATATCTCAACTTGATCTCTGGTCTTCTTAAATAAAAAAAGCCCATTCTTTCGAATGGGCTTTTGATTTACAAATCGGTAGGTTGTTTATCTTCCGGTTCTGCTGGCTTACTCCTGCTTGCAAAATGCTTGGACAATTTTGAAACAGTGTCAGTAAGGTTGCTGTTGCCTCTGGCTGGCTGTTTCAGAAAGCCGTAACACTGATCTGTCAGAGTGATCGCCTCATTGCCTGCTACCATCATGGTATCGCTTATTCCTTCCATAACAGGCTGAATATGCATGTTGATTTCAGCAAGATCAAGATACAACTTAGCTCTGTAATAATAATCTTCAGTGTCGAGCACGCCCGGAATTGTTTTAGGATTTGCCTTTACAGCAATCAAAACATCATTAACGTAACCTTGCCTCTTCTCAGCGACCTTTCTAAGAGTCTTTCGTTCTTCATTAGACAGGTTGATTACAAAATCAAGTTCAGCTTTCAGTTCCTGAATTTTGCTGATGATTCGTGCCACTCTTTCGGCATCCAGCTTTGCGGATAATTTCTGATATCCCATAGTAATTGAAATGTTTAAATTGGTTGATAAATAAAATATGTGCTTTAAAAATTAAGCTTTAAAAAAGATTAACCATGTTGAATTCCGATCTTCAATAGCTGGTGAATCTCCTAATTCCGATTATCAGTATAACTTTTAATCCAAAGCTTCCTTAACTCTTCATTCGAAAGCATTATTGTGTCAACACGAGCTTTCAGTTTTTTCAGTTTGATAAGTAAATCTGCCGTTTTTTCAGGATCAAATTTTGGTAATGGTTTTTGCTCTTCCATAGGTGTAAAAGTTTAATTAATAAATAAATTATATGCTTGAAAAATTAAGCCTTAAAATCGATGAGCATGTTGCAGGAAGATATTCTTTAGCTGGTGAACTCTTTTTGCAATAGCTGATTGTGCAGCATAATCATAAAATAAAACACTAAATTTCAAATGTTTGTATAAAAAAATTCTTTAGCAGAAATCGAAAGGCTTAAAATCCGAAAGTAAAAAGGGAAAGGTTTTAAAAGATGTAGATTTTATCCGTATCTTAATCAAGTTAGTTTATTTTTTTTACCTGAATGTTACCAAAGAAAAACAATACTGTTAAAAGACTTAATATCATTATGCCTGTTTGCGCTATAGCGGCATTTACCCTATTCACTTACGGACTTAAAAATATTGATAAATATACCCACTGGATATCGCTTTCCTTTACAATTGTCACTGCTGCATTTTTATTTGCAACGATTCTTTACTTTGTTCTTGATTACTATATCTCCGGATTAGACAGTTATAAGAATGTAAAGAATGTAGGTTTTTATCCTCAGCTTGTTGTCCTCACTATATTCAGCTTCTTTGGCCTTGGACAAATAGTTAATGAAGCTGCACCTGTATCAAGGTCATGTAAGTCCTATCCTATTGTTCGCAAAATGATAAGAGGCTCCAGACATAAAGACTACCGGGTTATCATACTAGGCAAAGGAGGATTGGAAGAATTAAGTTATGGTAAATCTTTTTATGATCATCACAAAGAGGGTGATCGTATTGACCTTTGTCTAGCGAAAGGAATGTTAGGATATGAATACTATGTGTATGGAGGGAAATAGAATAATTAAACTGACATTTTAAAATTTATCCTTCGCAGAGACGCCATGCATGGTGTCTCTCTCTCTCCACCATGAACAATATTACCCTTTCAACACAGCCCAGCAAAACGGAGACGAGGAATTCAATAATTAATCATAATTGAATGGATTTTTTTCTTGTTCCTCTTTATCACAGGTAGAGACTCAATGCATGGCGCCTCCTCCTCCACCATGTACCATATTATCCTTTCACAACAATCTTCATTAATAAGAAACTAAGGACATTTAATAATCATAATTGTATGCAGTTATCTCATGCGCCTCCCTATCACAGTTTTTGAGACGCCCTGCATGGCGTCTCTACGAAATAGAAAATGCCTCAGATAAACTATCCGAGGCATTTGGATTTTAAAGTAACATAGAAGCTTTGTCATCTTCTATAATCAGAAGTAAACTATTTAATAATCGTAATTTTTCCGACCTTTCTACCCCCCGTATTTCCTTCGAAAACAAATAAATATGTTCCTTTTGAGATATCTTCAACATTTAAAGAGCATTCTACTTCTGATGTTGAGATTTTTTTAAGCATCATTCCATCTATTGACATAATAGAAATCTGCCCCGGATTATTTAAGCCTTTGAAGTATAAAATATTGTTTGCGGGGTTTGGATATGCTACTATAGATTCACTCTCAGCGCTCTTTATTCCTGTGACAAAGACTACTTCCAAAGGTGTTGAAGAAAATGTAGTTCCTCCCTGATTTACCAATGAGAATTTATTTACAGAAGCCAAATATGTCTTAAACCTTAGTACACTATCACTAACAATAGTAAAACTAAGACTTTCTGAACCGAGGAACACATCTGTAACTCCAGTAAAATACTTACCCTTCACTGTAACAGAGTCTAGGGCTGCAACATAGGATGGGGAAAAAGATTTAATCTCCGGAGCATATGATTTAGAACTATTCTTTGCAATAAAAAATTGAGGATTAGAAATATCATTCTTAAACTCAAAATCCCCCAATTTTAATTGGCTTGCCAAACCTGTAATATAATATGTACCTTTAATTGCATAGACATCCTCTAAATAAACAGTGAATCCACTTGTTGACTTTATATCCTCTGCAAACTCAAAATTCCCATTATAATCCATCTTGCAAAAATATCCTGTATGGGTATTTGAATCAAATTCCGCATTTCCTACTTTAGTTTTTCCCATATAAATGCCACTTATAAATACACCACCTTTTTGATCACAAAACAATCCTCTCACCTCTGCATTTTGTTCAGATCCTATCTTTTTTATCCATTTAAAAACACCTGATGAATCATATTTTGCAATGAATGCATTCCAAATCATAGAATAAGTTGTATCGAACTTCATTGTTAAAGGATTAAAAGTCACGACTCTTTTTCTTTGATTAGTAAGAGTATCTTTTTCAACTATGATCGTATCCATAAACATACCTCCAATATAAGAGTTTCCAAATTCGTCCGTCACTACCTCTTTTACTGTAGCAGAACCTGGATTAGCTATAGGAGTTTTAATCCATTCAATATCACCCGAAGAATTATATTTCGCTAAAAACGTTCTCCAACCGGTTACTCCGGGAATTGTAATATTTTCAAAAGCAGTATTAGCAGTGAACATTCCTACAGCTAAAATATTCTCCTTTCTGTCAAAGGAAATGGAGGTAACTTCCGTTGATTGACCAGGTATAGAAATGATTTTAATCAAGTTTCCTGAAGGATCATATTTTGTTATGAATCCACCTTGTTCGATTGAAGTCCCTTCGAAATTCATAACACCTGAATTTATACCAGCAACATAAACATTATCCAATGAGTCAGCTTTTATAGCATACCCATAATCTTCTGCTCCTGTCCCTTTACCCTGTCTTATCCAAAGTATGTTACCATTCTTATCATACTTCACAGTTATAACATCTCTATAATAAGTACTCGTCAATGTCTCCGAACCGACAACTGCATTAATATCAAAAGATCCTGTTATTATAACATTGTCTTGCTTATCCACAGTAACAGCATATCCCAGATCAAAAAAATTAGGACCTCCTAATCCTCTTGCCCATATTAAATCCCCATTCTCTTTAAGCTTAACAAGAAAAATATCATTACTACCTTTCCCGGTTAAAGTGACATCGTCGATTTCAAAATTGCCATCAAACCAACCAACTACATAAATATTTCGTTCGGAATCCATGGTCATCGCATTAGATGAAGAACCTCTGGACTTGCTGCCATTAACCATCCATTCCCATTTTCTATCTTGAGCGATAGAACCTTGAAGGAAAAAAACTGATGCTAAAAAAATCAATAGATATCTTTTCATATTTAAAATATTTATTCAAAAATAAGAATTTTAAATTTTTAAATAAAAAATCATTTATTTAAACCTATATGACAAAAATCTAATAGCAGGAAAGGAACTCCTGGTCAAATTGGCAATAGTTGAATTATAAAATCAAAGACTTCATTATGAGTACCATATATTTTTTTTATTTAGAATAAACTAAATTATTTGATAAGCACTATATCAAAAGAAAAATTATTATTTAAGCAAAAAAACCAGAACTTCATCCATTTTAAAAATTGATAAAGATTCGTCTGTACAAGTGGAAATTCTAAACATTAAATAATGTTATCAACTGGTTAAACCCAAAAATTAAAATTAAAAAGATATGAATACTATTCAATTCAGTACTATGATAAGAATCCCGTCCTGCAAGCCACAGGACGGAAAACTGGTGGTTCTGAAAAAATAATTTTACCTACCTGATTCTCTCCTTTGAACCTTCAATTTTAAATCACTTCCAAGAGCTTTAATTGTCGGATACCTTGCAGGTCTTACTTTTGACAATGATTCAAACAGATCATTCAAACTCTTTCCCTGAAGCATATTCAAAGCATCTATAGACCTGTTGATATCCTTTCTTGACTGACGATCTTTTTCATTTAGCGTTGCGATATGTTTTAAAACTTTAGATGCACAATTAAAATGAAAATCACTGAGTGGTTTATCTCTGTTACTTAATAATTCTGGGATATCCTGAAATAAAGAAACCGCAGCTTCTGAAGCTTCTCTGTTGTTCAATGCTAACTTAAGATAGTGACTATTCCTTTGCGCGATCGTCCACCAATACTCCAAACCTTCAAATCTTTTAAATTCATTATTCCTGAAGTCATGCATGGCACTCATGCTTTTTTTAGAAGAAGACTCACCAAACACTGCGTCAATAATTCCTTTTACAACATTGGCAGGACAGCTTGGCTGCTCTAGCGTATCTACAGAACCAAATAATTCCCAGTCTCCATTATCATTCGTCCATCTTTTATGCAATGAAGATGGATTCTGTTCTAATAGCTGATCACCGGAAAATTTAAACACTGCTGTTCCAATGGTATCATCAGCATTAATCCAGCTCCAGAAATTTTCAAAGAAGTTTTGTTGATTCTTAATGGCGTCTTCAATCTTACTTTGAATTTTACCAGTCAGGTTTTTTATATCATCATCAGAAATATCCTGCTTCGTAAATCCTAACGTAGGTATAAGGCTATTTAATGCTTGCTGTACACCAACATTTAAAGCATGATGACCAGCTTCTGCCCCATCATCAGAAACATTGTCCTCTTCCATTAATACCACAATACATCCTGCAACAGCCGGAACATCATCCGTACCAAGCTTCTTCACTATATCAGGTACAGGTATGGGAGTCAATGTCATCTCTTTCAATCCAATAGCGGATGGTATCGGAACAGTATCACCGGCGTCTACATCAGAATCACCTAAATTCCCGTGACTACCTGGAGTTGGAAAAATGGTAGCGCTCCCTTCTAACATTAATGAATCATTTAAACGACAGGTTGTACCATCAATTTTAAAAAATACTGTCCACATGTAAGGCTCTGCATTTCCCCAGCCATCTGCTTCATCATGGCAATGCAGACGATCAAAATGAAATTTTACTTTTAAGTTGTTTCTCATAACTGTTTGAATTTTTAATTGGTATTTACTTAATAGGTTTCTGCTTCCTTGAAAAAAATAAGGAATTGAAACAGTTTCAATTCCCCAATCTTTATTATATGTATCCGATTGATCTTAAAAAAGTGGTATAATCAGAAGTCCTGCGTTGAAAGATATGTACAGTAGCAAATCCGATTGCAGTTCTATGACGATAGTTCATAAAACTAAGATCTGAAACCCCAAGGGCTCTTTTTGCCATGTTCATCGCCTCTCTTGATATACCTCCTGTAACTGCTGAAACTGCTGACATTATGGGCCCTGAAGGATTTAATGTAGCATTGATCTCATTTCTCACAGTGTCTGTAAACTGGTCATTATGTGAAGTAATATAGTTTTCAACAATCGATTGCTCAAAACGTACCATCTGAATATCAAAATCAAAACAGCTGATCTCTCTCGGATGTATCACGCATGGTGAGTTATTTACAAATGCGAAAGGAAAATTATTTTCTGTAGTGTACAAAAGGCAATAAATCACATACATATTTTCTTCTAAAAGAAGACGATTTACTTCCGATAGTACATTTATCGTTGCCTGACTCAAGACTAAAGATCGGGCAACTCCTTCTATCGCTCCAAGAGCAGCCCAGGTTGTAACTACAGTTGTAGCGTGGAAGAACTTAATACCCCTCGATCGTCTGTCTGGTAAAGAAGAATATTCAAACACGTAGGACATAAAATCATAATATGCATTTCGCTGTCGTACGGAGGTAAACTCGCTTGCTCTCCTTGCTCTTGTAATGTTCAAACAAGCATTACAAAAGGTATTTTGTCTGATGATGGCATCTGGCCAGGGCGGACTGGTCTCCATTGACAGCCTGGTATAAGCCAGTCTGTCATATAGAAGCCAATCATTAGCGCCACTTACAGGAGGATTCTGTAATTCCATTTTTTTTAAGATTAAAAAGTTGGCAAATTCGAATCGTTTTGCAAATAGACTAAAGTAGTTGGAAGAACAACTTCCCATGGAGTTCCTTCTGGTAATGCATTTCCAAGATCATCTGTTTCATCTCTCAGTTCATCAGCAAGAGAAATATACAGGGGATCATTTAATCTTGGAGGCTCTCCTCCTTTCCAGATGGCTCCATTGTTTTCAAGGAAATACATCACAGCATCATTGTATGCAGGATATACAGGAATTACAACTCTGGCAGATCCCGCTTGCAGGAATTTTGTAAACAATGGATCATTATCATAGATGGTAGACTTGTGCATCCATTGGTTCTGTCTTGACCAGAAGTAAGGATAGAAAAGGTAAGTAAGATTTTCCCATTCAAATGCCTGTTCGAAAAACTGAATCGTCTTACCTTCATCAATTGCGTCAAATATATCAAAGTCAGGAAAACTGGTACCATTTTCTTTCATAGCATTGAATGATCCGAAGAGGTAAGTATCCATCAACAGTTTCACACATTGTTTCTTAAGCTCAACCTTTTCAATCTCTCTGTTGATTCGAGGATTCTGACCTGTAACTGCAATACCCTGCTGAACTTCCTGAGCAGCTATTTTCTCTTCGTACTCCATTTGCAATGCTTTATAAGCATTCATAATCTTTTCGAAAGTCTGAATCTGCCATTGCTCATACTTCGCAGCGCTACGCACACAGCCTGCAGTAACATTAACAAAGAAAGAGTTCATATCGTAACAGTTCAGTGATACAGGAATGATCCCATCAACATAATTCATAGAACCTGCCTGAAAATCCCATCTCCTTCTTGCATCATTATCTGTAATGAATGCCCATCCTATATCATTAGAACCTATGGACAACTTAAACTGAGGATTATTCTCATATATGGTAGACAAGCTAAAGCTTATATTGGTAAGAGAATATCCTTCCGGAATAATCAACTCTTTAGTGCTTTTAGACAGAGAAGTACCATTCTGGATACTTGCATCACTTGACAGGATTGTTGAAGCTGTTTTATAGTATGGAGGAGGCGGTGTTATTCCTTGAATATTATAGTCCCTTATAAAATCCTGATAATTGAATTCTGTAATACTCTTATGCGTCAGTGTTGGGCTAAGAGTCTTAACAGGTTTAATGTCTTTCTTTGGCTTGTGTGTCTGAGCATATTCATAGAAAGCTGCAGGTTCAGGAATAATGAATTCAAACATCATTCTCTTTCCATAATTATAGATCTGTGCATCATAGTATTTATCTACCCATCTGTAAATGCCTACTGCATGATCCGGCTTCTCCTTATTATCAACTCCATGTGTGTTAATCTCTTCTACTTCATGAAGCTTTTTGATTGTTCTTTCTTCCTTGGTTTTTTTCTGGATTTTAGAAACAGATCTGTCTATAACTTCTTTCGCAAAATTGGAGGAATTTTTGTTTGATTCCTGACTGGATGTACTATAAGCAAATTCTCCATGTGCACCAAAGGTTACCACGCCATAAGAACCTGAAACAGTAACACCAGCCTGAACACTCATTTGCTCCTCAATGGTCTTTTCACTTTCTTTTTTCAGTTCAAACCTTTCTGTACTTTGTGTATCTTTGGTTGTTTCTTCCGAAGTTTCACTGGTAACAGTAAAGATTTCTTCCGTTCTGTCAAGCACACGATGTTTTCTCTCTTTGTATTCCCCGCGCAGAACATTTTCAATATGTGCAACTTCTCCTGCTGTATAGTTTTTGAGTTTTTGTTTTACAACTTTCAGTTCACCTATGCCCAAGGGTTTGATAGATGCTCTGACATTGGTAGATGGAATATATGGTATAAACTGAAGACCACCTGCCTGCTTAATTTTATCTTCAATATTTGATAGACCAGGAATAGACCTGGCTTCAATCGGCATCACTTTTAAGAACTCCGAATCTTCAATACTGGACATTCTCAGATACAAAGTATCCAGTGTCTGCTGAAGCTCCGCTGCAGGTGCACTTACCTGAAAATTTTCCTTATCTATTTCATACTCTTTTAATATGGACAATGTGGTCGGGTGTAGTTTAGCAAAACTCCTTTGATCTACTACAGAAATGCTTTTCGCAAAAGTAATCTTGCCTGTATCTACATAATCTCTTTTTTTGTCTGACTTAGGAGCATCCTGAGTCTCTGAAACCAGCTTATTCTCAAACTTTAATTTCCTTAATTCCTCAATAGCCCTGTGCGTATTGATGAAATCATTCCACAGCTTTTTATATTCGTTTATTTTATCAGGATCCGGCTTCTTCTCTTCTGGCTTTTCAACTTTGACTGTAGGCTTTGGAAGATTAGTAAATAATGGTGCTACCAATGGTTGAGCATTGATGGCTCTTCGAAAATCTGAGAAACTATCAATCCTGGATTGATTGATTAAATCCAACAAATGGAAAACTCTTAAGCCTTTAGTTAATATTTCCAGATTTTGATTTTCTGTTTTTGATAAAATATAAAAGGCATAATACCTGTCCCATATGTTGTTCAGTAAATGTTTTGACTCATCCTTTTCCAGGAAAGAAGAGATGGAGTCATTAATGATCCCACCTATTTTTTCCTTTATAATTTCCAGGTTAAAAGTGCCTTTGGATATGGCTTTTGCTTCTTCATATATACGAGACAGTCTGTAATCACCGTCTACTTCAGGATAAGCAATGTTGTAGTTATTAGATCGAATGAAATCTGATACTTGTTCAGAAATTTTATTTCCATCTCTCTTTGTGAAGGTATTAACTAGTCTGCCAACAGGAGTTTCTTCAGGTTTCCTCTTGTCTTTGATAAAATTAGTTTCAAGATCCCTTCTGTCAATAGTGACAGGAGGTCTGAGTGCTACAAATTTAAAAATGTCGGTTTTGTTGATGTTCTCTGGCATAGGTTTAATGTTTTAGATTCATTATAAAAGGTACTTTTGGTCAGTACTAATTGATGTTATATTCAAAGAGGCCAGTTAATAAAAATGAAATCTGGAGCCTTTCTTTTATAAAATATAATCAAACAATTATTCTATAACAGTGGATATGCTTCAGTATATATGGATTTTATCTTAAGCAAAACAATACTGTTATCATACTGAAATATATGATTGATGTAACAAATCTGCAGATTGAAAAAAAATTATAAAATACCGTAAACAGATAGAAAAGTAAAATACCTTTTCACTGGATAAGACAGAGATGATTGATTAAAGGCAAATGGACGAGGTAATATATTAAAAGTTAAAAGCTAAAAGTTGAAAATAGAAAGCGCAAGTTGAAATCGATCTTTTAGTCAAAGACTCATCAATTCCATCTTTCCGTTTTCTCATTAAATGGTATTATAAAATATTAGTGGATGTAGTTTATCCACATATTTCTAATAAATATTTAATTACCTGCAATCATATGAAAGATTTACATCAACTTCAGGAGAAACATCGTTAATACTCTTACTTATATCTGTGACATAGCCATTAGTATTATATTTATATTAGAAAGTTTCGGTTGCAGGAGCCTTCCCTTCTTGCATTGCAGTAATCTTCTTTACCAGATTTTTATTTGCCTTACTCCATACATTAATTTTAAGCCTGCCAATTTGATCTATCCTTGATTTATTTTCTATTCCGGTATAGTATTCATAGGTAGACACCCCGTTAACATTAGGTGTTGAAAAAGGCGGCACAGACTCCTCTGTTAATTTTATGACATTCCCATCTGATATCACATACTTATACACATACCTAGATACAAATCCCCTTTGATTAGGTCCAGTGATAGATTTTGCATAGTGAAGGGCTTGAATACAATAACCATCAGAATCTAAAGAATAATATGTTGTGTCTGTAAAAAAAGCATCATCCTGACTTTCATCTCGAATGTTTTTTACTTCCTTTCCTGTTTTGTCAAGAACAATAGTGGTGCGTGATGTTTCTTTTCCCTGCTAATAAGTAATTGAAGTTATAGTGGAGTCGCAGTAAATCATGTCTACATAGGACAAATTGCCTGTATTAAACATTTTAGAAACTTTATTCTCTGAATTATAACTTATTTCAACTGTCATTTGAACTTCCGGATTAGGCATTTTAATGACTCTACAACCGCCAATAGTGCTATCCTTACTATCTTTATCCTTTTGGCACGAAGAAAAAATTACTAAACAGAATAAAAGTGAATGGATTAAAAGTAAAATTTTATGTTTCGTATTTCTATAAATAACGCTATATAAATCAAAGTTACTTAAATCAAAGGATAAATTATTGTATTATGAAAAAAACACCTCAATACTTAAAGAAAGACCATTGCAATTGGTATAGAGTTTAGCTTCCTTATCCAATATTCAGGTCCAGTTAAATTTGTGTTCATAAAAAAGTAGCCTCGTTTTTTATCAGGGCTACTTTTCAAAATATGGTTATGTAATCTTCACTTAAAAGTCTGCTATCGCTGGTAACACATATGTTACAATGCTCCATTCAGAACTTGATGAACCTACCCTAATTTTTGATAAATTTAGAAGAGTAGATAGCTCCATTTTCATTTAAAATAACCACAGAGTAAATTCCTGAAATAATTTCTTTCACGCTAATAACTTCTTCATTTGATGTAAAGTAACCGCTTAGAATTTCTCTTCCCTCATAGTTATAAATTTTGTAAAAAGAATCCTGAATACCATCACTGACAATCTTTATTTTATCATTTGATGGATTAGGATATAGGCTTACAATAGAATTAATTTTATTTTTATTTATTCCACTAACGATTTGTAAAGGAGTTCCCCATTCTATTGTCCCTTTTTTATAATACACCAATTTCCTCATTTTCCAGGTTGGCATAGGAGCTAAATCTAAACCATTGTAATAAGGCCCTCCCAACCCTTCCATATAGACATTCTCTATGCTTGGTTCATAACTTTGTGTATAACATGAATCAGGTGATTCCTCGGAAGCAATAAGGTTTAAACCTATCGTACCTTTGCTTAATTGAGAAGTTTTTTGATCGACAAATTGATATACATGATAATTAAAATAATCAGGATATCTTAGTGTTGGCAACTTATTTAAAAGGTTAGGTAGTGACTGATTCAATTTGATTATAATCTCTGTAGTATCTTTCCCCTCAGCAGGCGGACGGAAGTCTGGAGGTACCCTGGGATCATTTTGATAATTATTAAACCAATTTTCTATTTTATATACAAGTTCATTATCGGTAATCCTTTTATCAATAACGGTACTGATAGTATTTTTGGCTGAGAAATAAATCCTCACACTTGAATCCATTGTATGGAATATATCTCCTATTTCAAAATTATAGATATCAAGTTCTGTGAGGTTTTTCACTCCCTTACTATTAAATCCCTGAAGAACCAAAGCATTGGTATCATTAGGAAAGTTTAATAAATCATATGTTTTAACAAATCCATACTTTTGACTTATTTTCCATTCCTTTCCATTAAAAATATGGTCAGCTGGACTTTTGTCTGAGTTATTTTTATAGTTAATAATAACCGTCATTACTGAATCAATCAGTATGCTTCCATAAATGCTAATGGGTTCGAAAGCTTTTCGGATCACGCTTGCGGTAAAATGATTATTCCCTTTGGAATAGAAAGTCCAGGAATCATTTAACCCTGCATCTTTTCTAAAAATAATTGAATCATTCTCAGCATTAATAAAAATGTCTCGCTTATCCTTTGTTAGTATAATTTTTTTTCCTGCCCATGCCGAACTGATTTTAGCATAACAATCATCGCTTCGATTACTCGTATTTTGTTTGACAACTAAACTATTAGTATAAACAGTATCCTGATCTATCAATTCTTTACTTTGTATTTCCACAGGGATAAAATCACCTGTAGGACCTAACAACCCTAAACGACCAGTGGTAGGACTATACATATATGATGGATTCCCATAACGGTAAAATGGAATGCTGTCAAAATAGATTGTTTTATATTGACCTAACGCGATATTTGAGGTTAGCAAAAAAACAAAAACTGCAATAACCTTTGTAAAAAGTTTTATCATAAATGAAATGTTTAAAATAAAAACTGACGTCTTATATCAAATATAATCAATTCTATCTTGAAATTATTCTTTTTTTTATTATTTTATATTCAATAAATATCCTTATGACTTCCTGATAACATTTCTTATAGTTCAAATACGGGTAGCAGAAAATTTTATTTTCATATATCAACTATCAGTAAAAGAATATTCTAACAACATTTTTTACTCTAACTGAAATAGCTATTAAGTTATTTCTTCCAATTTAGGCACTATCTTTTTACTTGGAAATAATATACCTCGTTAAACATTTTTTTACTAAATAATATCAATAATATGATCTGAATCTGTAAAACATCATCCTATTCAATAATATTAACTATTGAAGACATGTCCCTAAAACAAATAAAATTAGAATTATAGATAAAAAATGTAACAGATGTCCAAAGCTGGAATTAAAGAACTTAATCTAAGACTCAAACTGAAAGAAGGGCTGAAGTGATTATAATATTGGTACCAGACTATCTTCGCCTGATACCAATATTGAGAAACAAATTATTTAATCTCTACTATTGTAAACCAGATCGTATCTCCTACATTGGTTCTGGTAACAAAATTTCCTGAACCAGTGCCATCAGCAGACCAACTAGCCAAAGGAACTGCTCCTGCATAAGTAAAGACTGTTGGGAAACTCAATCCCGGAAAGGAACCTGCAGGCCAGGTAACTTTATATTGCTGGTTAGCTAATCGCTCCAACGTAAATCCTTTTCCAAAGAGAGAATTTGGATTTGCATAACCTGTAATAGTTTTAACACTGACTCCTGCCACACCTTGTGGACCTTGAGGACCTGTTGCTCCTGTCGGTCCTGCTGGACCTTGAGGGCCCGTTGCTCCCGTTGGACCTGCCGGACCTTGAGGACCTGTTGCACCCTGAGGTCCAGCAGCGCCCTGTGGACCTACCGGGCCAGGTATACTACTACCAGACTTTTCTGCATATAATGCATAAGGTACACTTAATAATTGTGAAACACTTGTAATAGAGTAATTAGAACCTCCGGCAGGATCAATTTCTGTCTTTATAAAATATGGGCCTTTAGACCAGTCAATCGTTGCAAAATTTCCGGACAAAACATTTCCTCCACCTATTGATACACTTATCAGACCATTGCTATTGCTTTCTGTCTGATGTGCTTCTGAATATACTTCTGTTCCTGTTGCTGAAGTTTGCAGAATAGTGATTTTTATACCTACTGCTGTATTGACAACCAAAGCATTATTGCTGTTTCTCACCACAGCCTGATAGCTAAGTAAATTAGGTGTCTGAGCATATGCTGCATGCAGACTGATCAAAGTAATAATTATTAAGTAAAAGTATTTTTTCATGACTTAGGAATTTTTAATGATTTTAAAGGTCTTTAACACTTGTTTCTTTCTGAACACTTTCAGCAGAAAAGTTGTATTGGAAAGGTTTTCCAGATTAATGGTAGTAGAATTGCTGTTTAGCTGACTTTGCTCAAGCACATTACCGTTTATGTCCAACAGAACAAAACTCAGATTATCAGTGCTTATTCCATCAACCTTTAGTGTTACAGTATTTGCAGTAGGATTGGGATATACCTCTGCCAATAAATTAATCTCCGGGTGATCAACACCAGATACCACAGAAACATAAGCATGTTGCACGCCAGTAGAAACAGAGCCCGACGTACCTGATGAAGCTTCGAAGCTTGTCAGCCCAATAGAATAGCTTACTGTACCTCCGCTACCGGAGCCTTCTCCGCCAGCAGACACAGTGCTACTCTGAGCCTTTACTCCAATGATTCCCAGGCTAAGCAAAAGACTTAATGTTACTGCCTTTTTTGTTAATTTAAGCATAAAAACATTTTAAATTTAGTGTTAGGGATTATAAGGAATTCGTTTAATAGGAATTAAATTTAAGAAATTCACGCTATTAGTAAAAATTCAAACCAGGATATGAAGGTCACTTTTCGATAATCGACTCATTTATAAAGCTGAAGCGGAAGGCGGAAAGTTGAAAGTTAAAAGATGATAGTTGAAAGATGACAATCCTGTCCATCTCCTTATCCCTGAATACCGGTATAAGTCTCCGTCAATAAAAGAGGGAGCTCAAGGCTCCCTCATAAAAATACCAAAACAAACAATTTAGGGTGGGTGTATTAGTGTTCAAATCTATTTTAGATACTTCATCCATATCTAGTCATAAAAGAGAGGGAGACCTGGAACTCCCTCATTCAAAAAATATAACCAAACAATTATTTAAAAATTACTTTTTGAGTTTAAACTGAGTCTGGATAAGCTTTACAGCCTTATGAGTTAAAAGAAGACAGATTGTAATATTAACCGAAGATAACCCTGTCTATCTTTTAATCCCATCAATCCCAGTCGTTATTCTACTATTACTTTTTGAGTTACTTTACCATTCTCAGTTTCAATATGAAGAATCAACATACCTTTCAACTGAGTCTGAATGCGCTCTACAGCTGTGTAAGTTTCTTTATTTCCAAGCATATCCGATACAGTTACAGATGTGATATCAGAAGCATTGCTGAAATTAATCACTCCGTCGGTACTAACAGTAGGGTAAGCAAGAACTTTATTCAAAGAAGAAGCATCCATATTTATATTGAAACCTTGCTCTTCAGCAGTGATTGCAAACTCATCTGCACGGGCACCAGTACCTATATTGTCAAATAAGTCATAAGAAGGATATCCTGTTACCTGATTCAGACCAGCTTCGATCGCTGCTTTCATTGTCCAGCCACAACCATCATTTGTAGGCTGGCTGTTGATGATCACTGCATAGCTTACTCCGTTTGCGAGTTCAACAAGGAATGATCTTGAGGAGCCATGGCAACCATTGTGATTCTGAAGGTTTCCTGAAACTCCCCATCCGAATCCATAACCAGGATTCAGAGAAGATCCCGTAGTCATTGTAGTATGAGAAGCAGCAGTCAAAATATCTGACGGTGTGGCGGCACCATCTACCCTGTTAAGGAATTTCAATAAATCTATCGGACGAGCAACCCAGCCACCAAAGCCAGCCCACAACTGAAGGTTCATTTGTGTTAGCGGTGTGTAGTTCATCTCTCCTGCTTTTGGATTACCATTAGCTTGTCCTACATACATGGTAGACCCGATACCACTTTTGTTCAATACATTTTCTCTGATGTACGTTTCATATTTTTTACCACTTACTTTTTCAATGACTCTTTCAAGAATGAAATAGTTGGTATTAGAATATTCAAAAGCTACGCTGGTATCTGTAAGAACAAGATCATTTGCAGCCAGCAATACACCCATTGCATCATCAGGAGTTTTGGTTGCATCCCAGAATACAGACTCTCCATTGCATGATCTAAGACCTGATGTATGGTTCAACAAGTGACGAACTCTTATTCTTCTTAATGAAGGTTTATTTGCCGGTACAGTATATTGAGAAAGCACCCCGTTTGTACCGAACACAAAAGATTCTTTAGATAGTAAACCTTTCTGGATCAAAGTCATGATACCTACAGAAGTAACAGGCTTAGAGATACTCATAATACGTCCTGGCTGGTCAGGGGACATTTCTTCGCCGACAGTAGGATCTGCAGAGCCATAGCCTTTAGCAAATACCAGTCTTCCGTTTTTGCTGATAGCAAGAGAAAGACCTGTAACACTTTGGCTGGAAAGATAATTATTAACAGCATTATCAATTTTTGCCATGTTTGCGCTGGAGATATTCGTATTAGTCCAGAAGCCATTGAATTTAGAGCTGGTTCCAGATGCGAAAGCATTCAATAATACTGGTCTGTAACCTGAGTAATAATGGTTGTCAAAAGCATACTGATAGTTTGCTGCAGTGATTCCATGTCTGGCAGACCACATTGGAGAGCTAGTCTTCTCCCATACCGCTGCGTAAAGATCAGTTCCACCTTTGTTGTAACCTGAAATTCTTTTCAGGATATATCCTTGAGAAGTATAAGTATTAAAGGCAGTCTGATATTGAGCAGCAGTTAAATTATGTCTTGCAACCCATGCACCTCCTCCGGATACCACTTCCCAGATACCTGCGAAATATTCCACGCCGTTTACAACATATCCGCTTATATAAGTCGGACGATATCCTTGAGCAGTATAAGTATCATATACAGCCTGATACTGAGCAGCGGTGAGGTTATGTCTGGCAATCCATGCACCACCTGATTTCTTTTCCCAGATAGCAGCAAACTGAGCTTCTCCTCCTACTGCATACCCTGATATCAAGGTTGGTCTGTATCCCTGAGAAGTATATGTATTAAAAGCAGACTGGTATTCTGCAGCTGTCATAGAGTGGCTGGTTACATAAGCACCCCCCGAAACTTTTTCCCAAAGAGCGATGTATTTTTCTGCTCCGTTAGAGGTATAACCATTTACAGAAGTCAATCTGTAGCCATTAGCTGTATTTGTATTAAAGGCTGTCTGATACTCTGCAGGATTCATTCCATGTTTTGCAATCCAAGCCTGAGCGAAAAGAGTTCCCGGAAGGAGAACAGAAGCAGCATACGCTGTTAAAAGTCTGTTAAAGAATTTAGATCTGGTTTTCATTTTAGTATTGGTTCTTTATAATTATTTATGTTAGGTTTTAACTTGTTCAGATAAAGAGCAACCCGGAATTACCCGACTATCTGATTGACGTTACAAAAGTGCAGATGAAAAAAGGATCCTGGAATACCGTAAACAGATAGAAAAATAAAATACCTTTTCACAGGAGAATAACCTTAAGATGAATCTTTTAGAATACTACTAACTGATCATGTCATTCTAACAGGCTGATAAAATGAATAATCCTTATCAGATTCTGAAAAAAATGGTATAACTTTCGGTATAAAATTCCGGAAGCTCTAAGTGACCGGCAAGAACTTAATATTCTGTGAGTAATTATACCCCTAAGATCAGAGAAGTAAACGTTATCCGTTACGTAACGCCCCTTCGCGAGGGAGGCTCTCTACCTGCTATAGTAGAGGCTGATGATGACTTTCTGTATGTTGTAAAATTCAGAGGTGCAGGCCAAGGAATAAAGACCCTTATAGCAGAGCTTATAGCTGGTGAGATTGCCAGACTTCTGGGCTTTCTGATACCTGAGATCGTTTTCATCAATCTTGATGAAGCCTTCGGCCGTACAGAACCAGATGAAGAAATCCAGGATCTGTTGAGAACAAGCGAAGGACAGAATCTTGGACTACATTATCTTTCAAGGGCTATAACATTTGACTCACTGGTTACCAGTGTAGATCCTGAACTTGCTTCTAAGATTGTCTGGCTGGATTGCCTGATCATGAATGTAGACCGCACTGCGCGCAATACCAACATGCTTTCCTGGAATAAAGAACTTTGGCTTATAGACCATGGTGCTTCCTTTTATTTTCATCATTCATGGCCCAATCCTGAAGAACAAGGGAAGAAACCATTTCCGCAGATAAAAGATCATGTCCTGCTTTCTAAAGCATCAGAACTTGATAAAGTCAATGATGCTTTCAAAATAAAACTGACAACTGAAAACATTCAATCAATAGTGGCACTGATTCCGGATGAGTGGTTAATAAAGGCTGAATCTCCTTTTGAAACTGCTGAAGCACATAGACAAGCCTATGTAAAATTCCTGGAAACACGAATTGCTAATTCTGAAATCTTTGTAAACGAAGCAAAAAATGCAAGGAAAGCAATTATTTGAGTATGCTGTCATTCGTGTAGTACCAAGGGTTGAACGCGAAGAGTTTTTGAATGTAGGAGTAATACTTTTTTGCTCAGCACAGGGATTCTTACAAACCAAGTTTGAGCTGAATCAAGAGCGGCTAAAGGCATTCTGTAAAGATATAGATATTGCAGAACTGGAAGAACGTCTTAGAGCGTTTGAAAGGATCTGCGCAGGGGGAAAACAAGCAGGTCCGATAGGAAGTCTTCCGCTCTCGGGAAGATTCAGATGGTTGACAGCAAACAGAAGTACTATTGTTCAGACTTCAGCAGTCCATCCAGGATTGTGCGGAGATGCAAAAGAGACACTGACAAGGCTCATGGCAGAACTAGTGTTATAAAATCAGAGCCTGCGGGATCAAAATGAAAAGTTTTAGTCTCGGGTTTTATCAAGAAAATCATGAAGTTCCTGATATTTATCTGCGACTTCTTTCATCGCTTGTTCTACATGGCGGAATTCTGTTATATTTCTAAAGTCAATCAACCCTGCAATAACAGATCCTACATCATTATGTATTGGTTTTGCTGAGATAAGAACCCTTTTTACTTCTTTACTGTCAGTTATAATTATAATTTCTTCATCTGAAACAGACTCACCTCGTAAAGCCCTTTGTAGGGGCAATTGATCAGCTGAATATAAAGTTTTTCCATCAGGCAAATAAAGACCATAAAAAGCAGGCCATTCAGAAGGATTTATTTCCACCGGCCCCTTTCCCAGAATATTAGCAGCCGCAGAGTTAAACTGAAGGAACTTGCCATTTTTATCAGATATAATAATTCCCTCACCAATTGTAGAAAGTATATCCTTTATCCTCCTTTCACTTTCCTTCAATCTTTGTTGAAAGTTTCTTCTTTTGGTAATATCCCTGTATATCGCAATGGCAACTAATTTATCTTCAGATAAAAAAAGAGGTTCTCCTATTGCTCTAAAAATTTTTCCTTCCGGAAAGGCGTCATTTATTACAAACAATTCACGATCACGTGTGGCAAGTCCACGAAGAGCCCTCGCTCCAGGAAGCTCCTCTTTAGGAAAGGAAGTTTTCCTATCCGGATAGAAAAATTTGCTTTCAAACACTTGCTTATATTTAACGAGTTTTTTACCTGTTATTCGCTTAGCCTTTTCATTATACAAAATGAAATTTCCTTTCTGATCAACAACAAATACCATCTCTCCGACCAACTCAATTATTGAGTGAATCAATTTATTATTTTCTACAATTTTTCTTTCTGAATCTTTAAGTGCAGTGAGGTCAGCTGACATACCGCAGATAGCATATATTTCTCCATCTGAATGTTTAATAGGAAATTTCTTGGTACCTAAGTCAAATCTTCCATTTCCAGTATTTATGCTTTCAATATTTTCCTTCACAATTCCGGCACTTAAAGCTTCTTCATCATACTTAAACCAATTGATAAGATCATCAGACCATATATTTTCAGGAGATTTATCAACAATATCAGCCTTTCTTTTCCCAAAAATCTCTTCAAATTTCTTGTTAATAAATTTAAATTTCCCTTTCACATCTCTTATATAAATAGCAGTAGAGCTATGATCAAACAGATAATTCAATCGCTCATTCTCTGCCTCACGAAGGTCTTCTATTTCCTTTTTAGTGCTCCTTAGTTTAAATTGTATTGACGATTTCCTCCCCAATAAAATCATTGATATAGCATAGGTAACTAATGTAAAAATGGCAGTACCGAATTCTTTATCATAGAGATCCATCTTCTCTCCCTGTGTCTTCAGATATCCTATTATAAGAGGTAATATAAGTGCTGCCAGCCTCATCCAAACAACTTCTATGGGATTTTCACCAATAAGCATTCTCATCTGCCCTTTATATGGCCTCAAAAACAATACACTGGTTGAAAACAAATACAAACACAAAGCGCTGTAAAAAGACATTGGAATCATGGAAAGTATTCCATACAAATATCTTACGCCATAGATATATCCATACATTGAAAGCAGAGATATGAGTATTACTATAAAATTGAGATATTGAAATGGATTTTTACCATCATTAAATTTTTTATCTATGAAAAAGATGGTTGTGCTTAACAGAAAAAAAGAGAAGGCAGTATTAGGAGCCATACCGTTCCAGGATTGCGTTTCTTCCAGAAAAAGCTGCTCTCTGAAAAGAAGAATATCCAATTTAAATTCGAGACCCAATACCAGTGAAAGTATTTTGCAGAAAGTGACGATTGTCACTGCTAATGCTAAACATCTAGCTAACAACCTTTGATATTTAAATTGATCCCCATCCTCCTCTTGCAACAACCAGAGTGCAATTCCTAACACAATAAAGCATACAGAAGACAATGGATTCATCGTAATGATGTGCCCGGGAGTTACTTTGGTCAATAGTTGAAAATTAAAGTATCTCCCAATGATGTTTAATGCAGGAATTGCAGATGCTATAACAATTAATACTTTTCCTAATCTTATAAGGATAAAGGGAGTGGAACTTTGTATGCTGGAAGTGTCAAATTTCGGCTTCATCAAATTAAATGATGCAACCGGTGGTGTTAAAAATAGTTTTAAAGATTATTTACAGCTTAAGGAACTTTTTTAATATTTTAACATTCCCCTTTTGCTGAAAATTTGTCACGCTAATAAGCAGAAAAACAAAACAAACCAAGTACATATAAATCAACGATTTAAATTCAACCCATGGACTAAACATCCTAAATATTGTTATCTAAAAGAACAGATTTACATGTTGGCACGTAGTTCGCTTTAGAAGGTAATAAGGAATGAAAATTTGATTTGAACCGATCATCATTTCTTAAAATATAATTAGGTTTTATTCGTCTAATAAATAAATATACTGCTATGATCGATTTTAAGGAGTACACATTGCAGAACGATGGAAAGCATGTGTTTATAAGCACCATAAGTGGAAAGACCGACGGTATGCTTACCGGAAGTAAAACAGATCAGGAAGGAAATATTACTGCTCTTGTACTCCGGAAATATTTTCACCGAATTGAGGTGCCAACGGAAGAAATTCTGAATATCAGATTATCGTAAAATATTTTTACAGACAACAAATCAATAATTCTTTAAAGCTCCCATTGTTATTATGGGAGCTTTTTTTAGTAGTCTTTCCTTACCTCTCCACTCAAATCATTTTATGTGCTTATTTTCATACAAATACTTTAAAGCATTTTGTATGGCAATATCCGGTTCAGTCGGCTTATATCCCAGGTGGCGTTCTGACTTGCTTATATCCATGTCCTGACGAACCTGAAAATACATCCGCACCTGGCTTTTTAAAAGCATAGGTTCTGTCCGGGTGATTTTAGAAATAAGCTCCATTGAAGCCGCACTTGCATGAAGCATCCAACGGGGCATTTTGGGAGGTGTCTTAATATTAAGTTCGGGATACCTCTTTTGAGCCAGTTTAACAACCTCAGTAATTCCAATTGCCTTTTTAGTACCCAGTCCATAACGTTGTCCTGGAACACCATCTTGTGCTGCCCTAAAACAACCTTCGGCCACATCTTTTACATTTACCCAATTGATATAAAATTGTGAATCAGTAAACACTTCTTTATTCAAAACCATTTTAAGAATATTATGAGATGGAGTAAGATAGGTACAGTGAGGTCCTATCATAGCAGACGGACAAACTACTACCATATTGAGTTTAAACTTCTCTGCAAGCTCCCATGCAAGTTTTTCACTGTCTATTTTTGATCTGTAATAGACATTCTCTTTTTCATCATTAAAATGATCAGGAGATATAGGGAACTTATTTCTTCCCATGGCCGCAATTGAACTTACATATACGATCTTCTTAACACCAGATTCTGCTGCAGCTTCAATAATGTTTCTTGTCCCATTCATATTTGAATCATAAATATCCTTTTCTGAATTTATTGTCCATTGCTTGAATACAGCAGCAACCTGATATAGAGTATCGACACCATAAAGGACTTTCAGCAATGATTCTTTGTTGTTCAGATCAGCATATACAGGTGTAAAATTTAATCCTTTAAAAGGGCTTTTATCATTCATATTTCTGACAGTTCCGATAACTGTTTCTCCTTTGTCTAAGAGATATCTAAGAAGGTTATTTCCCAGGTGCCCATTCACACCGGTAATCAATGAAGTTTTTCCCATATACTTTTTTTAAGCAAAAAAGCATTTAGGGAGATTCTGAAAAAATAACAATTGTTAGGAAAAAGTGCTTTGGTTTCTTATCCTGCTAAGAGATTCAGGTTTAACTCCCAGATAAGACGCAATATACTGAACCGGAACATTTTGAAGGATATCAGGGCGTTGAGTTAAAAGATTTACATAACGTTCATTGGCTTTAAGTCTTGCAAAATCAATAATACGTTCTTCCTTTTTCAACAGAGCAGCTTTTAAGAATTTCATACTCAACATATACCATGTTGCATTTTGCAATGCCAATTCCTCAAACTGCTTTTCTGAAATTCTGCAAACCACACAATCTGTTACGCATTGAATATTCTCATATGCTGGTTCCCCTTTCAGAAGACTGTATATCGAAGCTGTCATTTCTCCTTTGCCGAGAATATCAGTTGTGATTTCTTCTCCTTTAGCTGCCTGATAGTAGGTTCTGACATACCCGTTAAGAATAAAATAAAAATCTCTGGAATGGGAATCGGCTTTTACTATATATTCCTTTTTAATTTTTTTTTCAAAAAGCACCTTTCCTTCGAGGTGTTGAAAGTCTGGCAAACTATTATCAAAATATACTTTAAGAAGCTCAATCAGTTGATCCTTCATATTTTAAAACAGGTAAAGGTTAATTTTTGCTGACATTTACCAGCTCAAATTCTCTCTAATGTAGACCTGTTTTTCTAAAACTCAAAATAAAAAAACAGGACGTGAGGCTCCGCCCCACGCCCTTGACCTTCACTCGAACTTAAAAAATTTCACTTACAAAACTTTCTTCTTTAGCTGGTTCATCAACCAGTATTTTAGCTCTTTTAGCTGATTTATCTTTTGACAGATAAGTATACATTGCAGGAATTACATAAAGTGTAAACAACAATGATATCATCAATCCTCCTACTATAACAATACCCATTCCCATTCTGCTTTTTGCAGCGGCACCAAATGCAATAGCGATTGGTAATGCACCCAATGCTGTTGCCAAACTTGTCATTAATATCGGTCTTAACCTTCCGTTTGCTGCTTCCAGCGCGGCTGTTCGAACATCCCTTCCGGATTCTTTTAGGTGATTCGCAAACTCGACTATAAGAATACCATTTTTCGTTACCAGTCCGATTAGCATAATCATTCCGATCTGACTGAATATGTTATTGGTCTGATTAAAATACCATAAAGATATTACTCCACCTGCAACAGCCAAAGGTACAGTAAGCATGATGATAAATGGATCTACGAAACTTTCAAACTGAGCTGCCAGAATCAGATATACGAGAATCAAAGCCAATATAAATATGTAAGATGTATTTGTTGAACTCTCGGCAAAGTCTCTTGCCTGACCTATCAATGCAGTTGAAAAGGAATCATCCAGCACCTTGTCTCTTATGGCATCCATTGCCGCCACACCATCGCCGATGGTTTTACCAGGAGCTAATCCTGCTGATATCGTAGCAGCCTGATACCTGTTAAACCTGAACAACTGAGGCGGACTGCTTGACTCTTCAAACTCCACCAGGTTATCAAGTTGGATTAAATTACCTGAAGTATTTCTTACATATATATTTTTCAAATCAACAGACTCATTTCTATTGACTCTGTCAAACTGACCTATTACCTGATATTGTCTTCCATTCATTGAGAAGAAACCAAAACGTTGTCCACTCAAAGCAAGCTGTAAAGTCTGAGCGATATCAGAAACATTTACACCTACTTCCCTTGCCTTTTCACGGTTTATACGAACCTGAATATCTGGTCTGTTGAATTTAAGATTCACATCTACAATTGAAAATGTAGGATCTTTTTGGGCTTCATCCATAAACTTCGGAAGATATTCTTCAAGCTTCTCAAAATCCGGGGCCTGAATAATATACTGAATGGGAAGTCCTCTTACACCTGTGTTGATTGTCTGATCCTGTCCAACCTGCACTTTAGCTTCAGGGAACTTTTTCATCAACTGATTGATCTTATCGACAATCTCCTGTTGGCTTCTTTCCCTTTTATCAGGATCTACCAACGGTATTCTTGAGAAACCTGAATTAACTCCACCAGAACTTGAACCACCCGGACTTGAAGCAGTGATGGCCATTACAAGTCTATTTTCAGGAATAGAATCGCGGATCAGTTGAACATACTTTTGCATGAACTCATCAGTATATTCATAAGATGCTCCTTCCGGTAAGGTCATAGTGATACGTAACATACTTCTGTCTTCAGTCGGAGCAACTTCAGCAGGAATGATCTTCCAGATAAATACAGTGCTTACAACAGCTACACCAACTATCACAAATGCCATCCAACGGCGTTTAAAGAAGTTATCCAGAGATCTTGCATAGGATTCATTTAACCAGACAAAGAATGGCTCTGAATATGTATAAAACCTGCTCTTTTTAGTATGATCATGAACAAGCCATGCATTCAGCATAGGTGTGAGGCTAAGTGAAACGAATATTGAAATCAGAACGGCAGAAGATACAACTATTCCAAATTCCTTAAACAGCTTTCCAACAAAGCCTTCCATGAATATGATGGGAAGAAATATAGCTGCAAGCGTAATGGATGTGGAGATAACTGCAAATGTTATTTCCTTCGAACCATCTATAGCAGCTTGAAACGGAGACATTCCCTGTTCTAGCTTCTTGAAAATATTTTCTGTAACAACAATACCATCATCTACAACCAGTCCTGTAGCAAGGACAATGGCCAGAAGTGTAAGTACATTGATAGAAAAACCGAAAATGAACATAACAAAAAATGTTCCGACAAGAGATACGGGAATATCTATCAAAGGGCGCAGCGCAATAGACCAGTCTCTAAAGAACAAATAGATAATTATTACAACCAGCAAGATTGCGATGATAAGCGTTTCTGTTACCTCCGTTATTGATTTTGTGATAAATTTAGTGTTATCAGTTGAAACGGCAAGTTTAAAATCAGGGGGCAATTCTTTCTGAAGCTGATCATATCTTTTATAAAACTCTTCCGCAATCTCCGTATGATTGGCTCCCGGCTGGGGAACAATGGAACAGCCTAAACTAGGAATATCATTTATTCTGAAAATGGATTCTTCATTCTCTGCACCTAACCTCGCGTATCCGATATCCTGAAGACGTACAACCTTGCCGGAAGCGGCCTTAATAATCATATTATTAAATCCGGTTTCATCCTTAAATTTGGCATTGGCTTTTACAGTCAATTCGGTTCTGTTTCCTTCCAGCCTCCCTGTAGGAAGTTCCACATTCTCTTTATCCAAAGCCTGCCTTACATCCTGAAGAGTTACTTTAAAAGCAGCAAGCTTTACAGGATCAAGCCATAGTCTCATTGCAAATTTTTTCTCTCCGAAAAGATAAACATAACCAACGCCCTTAATTGTCTGAAGCCGTGGAAGGATCATATTGTCTACATAATCATTGAGCTCCAGATCTGTCATTTTATCATTAGTAATGGTCATTACAATGATATACTCCCCACCTACGTCCTTGCTCACAACAGGAGGAGCGTCCAAATCCTGAGGCAAAGAACGAAGCGTCTGAGAGACCTTATCTCTAACATCATTGGCAGCTGTCTCAAGATCAGCGTCAAGATTAAATTCTACTGAAATAGAACTTGAACCAAGGCTGCTCGTTGAAGATATAGACTTAACACCTTCAATACCATTCAAGGCCTTTTCCAGCGGGTAGGTTATCTGCGCTTCAACGATCTCAGCACTTGCACCTGCATAGGAAGTCCTTACCGAAACCATCGGCGCTTCCACAACAGGAAACTCTCGTATACCAAGCGACCTGAATCCCATAAAGCCAAAGAAGAGAATGATGAGATTCATTACTATGGCTAGTACCGGCCTCTTGATACTTAATGTCGATAAACTCATAAGTCAATTATCCCTCTCTGTTTACTGCAACTCTTTCCTTTGACTTCACAACTTTAACTTTAGCTTCATTCTTAAGCCTGAAATTTCCGTTGATCACAACCGAATCACCAACTGAAATACCAGATACAATCTGTAGAAAATCTTCTGTACGAATACCGGTTCTGACTATCTTTTCTTGAGCGATTCCATCCTTCACTACAAAGACAATTTTATTATTAGTTACCGGAACTATTGCTTCTGTAGGCACAAATAATGTTTTAGAATTTTCATTTTGCTTAAGCTCAACATTTACAAATGTTCCAGGTAAAAGCTTTCCATTGGTATTTGCGCAAATTGCATGATAGCGAACACTTCTGCTATCAGTATCGACTGCCGGATCTTTAATTATGATTTTAGCAGAAAAGACATCCTTCAAACCTTCAGCTCTGAACTGAATCTCATCACCTGTCTGAATAATTGCAGAATATTTTTCAGGAAGATAAAATTCAATCTTAACAGGATCTACCTGATAAATAGAAGCAGCAGTGATAGCTGGAGTTATATATGCACCAGGGCCAAGAGAATGTATACCGATCAAACCATTAAAAGGAGCCCTGATTTCTGTTTTTGCAATCTGTGTTTGCACGAAAGCGCTATCAGCTCTTAATGTTAAAAGATTTGCCAAAGCATTATCGTATTCCTGTTTGCTGATACCATTTATTTCCAATAGCTGACGTTGCCTTTCTTCGTTTGATGAAGCAAGTTTAATCTGAGCTTTTAGCTTTGTTAACTGAGCCTGATATTCTGCATCATTTACTTTCAATAAAAGTGTTCCGCTTTTTACAAATTGCCCTTCTGGAAGATTCAGATAAATTACTCTGCCACTTGCCTCAGCTTTCAGCTCAGTTGCTTCATTGGCAAGTATGGTTCCTGTAGCATAAACTTTAGGTTGTATACTTTCATTACCTACAACGAAAACAGAAACCGGGGTAGAGAGCTTATCTGGAGATTTTTTTGCAGTGTTTGACTTACCCTTATCAGTTGTAAAAAACTTTGCTTTTATAAATATCAAAGCACTTAATATCGTTGCTATGATGAAGTAGATTTTAAATCTTCTCATTGCTTAAGCTTAATTGGTGGTGAATTAAAATTTTAAATTCAAAATAAAACAACCTTGTTCTGCTCCTGAATATTGAGCAGAACAAGGACATTCGATATGACTATCTCATATTTATTTATACTAAACAGCTACCTGATTATATTGAGGTTCCTCCAGAAGCTCCTTATGCAATGCTGGTTCCGGAAGATTACTCTTTAAGTCTTTAACTGTGTATCCTCCTGTCTCTCCCACTTCATCGTAAAATTCAGGACCTCCAACAGCCAGTTCACTTCCGACTTTCTTTGACTTGAAGAAAGGCCATAAGAATTGAACGTACCACTCTTCTTTGTAGTAGTGTTTCACTCCATACCCTGCAGGATATTGTCTTGTAATAAGTCCTGTACCAAAGATGAGGTCCCAGATAAAGAACATATTCCCGAAGTTACCTTTATAGTGGCCAACACCATCATTTGCATCAGCATGATGTGCGTGATGAGTAGCAGGTGTAGAGATAAGCCTTTCAAGAACCCATGCTAAGGGACGTAAAAATTTGTACTTATAAAATGGTTTATCCCAAGCAATACTGGAGTGCGCTGATAAAGTGATAAGCGACTTTATACCTTTCACAAATAAGGCAGGAAAACCTAATCCTAGAAAGACAAGCGTTGCAGTAAGATATGTTTGAGAAAAGAAAACTGTGTAGATGATGTTTTGTCTGCTTGCCATTGCCATCCCCATATAGGAAGCAGAATGGTGCGTTCTGTGAAATCTCCACAACCATGGAATTTCGTGATGAAGACGATGATACCAATACTGAGTAAGGTCATCTGCTACTGCTATTATTGCAAAACCGAACCAGAAAGGAATCCAAGAAAATATCCCCATCATGCCAGGAAACAGTACAGGCAATGCTTTCAGAGTGAAGAATGCAAAAACAGGAGCTAATAGAATCTTTGGAGCTGCATAGCAAATTAGGTCTGTAGCCTTTTCATTTTCATCCCAGTCATGTTTATCATACAGACCTACTAAAAATTCTGTAATACCTAATACCAAGACAATCACAGATAGCCCCCAGGAGCCAAGGTTTTCGAATACTGATGTAATGATTTCTTTCATAGCTTTGCTTTTTATTTCTTTTTATATCTGTCAAATTGACCATAATATGCTTTCTGATCTTTATTCTTCCATGGCTTCTCTCCTGTGACCTTCAGGTATATAAACAAAGCCACTACAGGCAATGAGTACAATACTATACTCAGCAATGCATTTCTGATAATTCGATTTCTTATTGATGGATCCGGTGCAGACATAGCCTTATTGATTTAGATTAATACTTGATTCAGTTTTGTTTACCGGAGCTTCCTGCTCTACCTGAAAAATGCTGGCTGTAAGCAAAAGACCTCCAACTATAATGATTATCGGAGCAAGGTAAATCAACACTGTCACCCCTATTTTTTTAATAATTAATAAAGCATCATTTAGTGCTATTTTAGATCTCGACTCTTTAATCATATATATTCTATCGGTTAAGTAGATTTTTATAAATAAAAAAACAAATCTTATAAGTAAACCTTCATGATAGTTTTTTACTTTTCGTAGGTAAAAAACTATATGATGAATTATTAAATGAATTGATTATTGTTTTTCCACCAGGTGGCTTAATGGATTGTAAAGATATATCTTTTATTAATTGCATATTTTTCCAATCGGCCAGAATACCACTACAAAAACAATTTATATGACGAATCCGGATTTTATTACCCTAATATTCTTAACAGTATATAAAATACTGTTTTCGGTTTCATACCACTAAACTAAGGTAAAATCAAAATTTAACAGACTTTTTATATCTTTAGCGCACAGGACTATGCAGATATTTCTCAGAAACATTATCATTGTTATCCTTGCTCACGCTACGCTCTCTTTGAAAGCGCAAATGACGACGGACTCTTTAGCTACGATTGAAATCAAAGCAAGCAGAAACAATTCAGATCTTAAATCTATACCTTCAGCAACCACCCTCATTGGTAAAGATCTGTTTCAGACAAATAGAACAGGAATATTTATAGAGGATGCCTTAAAAAATGTGCCTGGTGTATTTGTTCAAAACAGAAATAATTTTGCTCAGGGGGAAAGAATCATCATCAGAGGCCAAGGAAGCAGATCTGCTTTTGGGTTGCGCAATATTAAAGTATTTATGGATGGTATTCCACTTACTTCCGCAGATGGAACCACTCAGTTAACGGGCGCAGATCTGTTTTCCATATCATCTATAGAAGTTTTAAGAGGACCATCATCACAAATATATGGAAATTCATCCGGAGGTGTGATTTATCTCAAATCTGACCTTCCTAGTCAAAGAGGATATTCCTTTGAAAACTTTCTTATCTCTGGTTCTTATGGGTTATTTAAAGCAGGTCTTAAATTCAGCAGGTCCAATAATAAATCTTCCCTTTTAATAAGTGGAAATGTAACTGATATTAAAGGTTACAGAGAATTTTCAAATGCTCGTTTTTATACGTTGAATATGGCTGTAAAAAAGAAGCTGAAAAAAAACTACACACTTTCCTTCATTCAAAACATCTATTACGCACCATATCTTTATAATCCTTCCGGATTAACATATGCAGAGACAAGCGATCCGCAAAAGACCAGAATGGCTATAAAGAAAAGTGCCAGCGGTAAGACAGTGCTTCAGGGAATAAGCGGTATCAACCTCATTAAAAAATTATCAGGTAATCAGGAGCTTGATCTTTCAGCCTTTTATCTTGGTAGAAAGCTCAACAATCCTATTATCGGAAGATATATTGACCTGACAAGACATTCAGGAGGAGCCAGATTGGCATATATCAAAAAAATTGATCTCGATAAAACTTTCATAAACATCAGAACAGGGATTGATTATGAGTTTCAATCTGATAAACGATCAGAATATGAGAATAAAGGTGTTACTGATAAAGATCTTGCAGAACTTCCCATACAGGATCTCATTTCCGCAGTAGCAAAGGGAAAGTTTTTATTAAAGCAAAATGAACATATCCATAACGGAGGATTGTATGTCCTTTCTGATATTGAGAGACAGAGGCTCAAGCTGACTATGGCTTTAAGATACGATCTGATTAATTTTTCAGTAGCAGATAAATTAACTGACTCAATTAATCAGTCGGGCGGCAAAACATTTTATAAACTGAATCCGGGAGCAGGTCTCACTTATCAAGTCAATGATTACTCATATATTTATTCCAATTTTTCAACCTCTTTTCAAACTCCAACTGCAAATGAGTTCAGTAATAATATAAATGGCAGTGGCTTCAACAAACAGCTTCAGCCCGAAAGGACTCATAGCGGTGAAGCTGGGCTCAGAATATTCAAAACATTCTATTACATTGATGTGGCTACTTTTTATGTAAGAACAACAAACCAGCTTATACCTTACCAGACAAGCTCGGGAGGAGATCAGGTCTTTTACCGCAATGCAGCTGCAACGCAAAACAAAGGATTAGAAGTAAGCGGATTTGTTATGCCTATAAGAGGGTTAAAAATAAATATTAATTATACCCTAATGGATTATACCTTTGTTGATTATCAATACAACTCAAAAGGTCAAATACTCCAACTGAAAGGTAATAAGGTACCAGGAACCGCCAATCATAGAGTTTATTCCAATCTAGCTTTTATTCCGGTTAAGAATTTTATCATTGAGATGAGTGGTCAATGGAACGGAAAAGTTTACACAAACGACCTTAATGATTCTGAACCAGGAACGGCAAACACAGGTGTATTTATAAATAAAAGCTATTGGACCTTTGACACAAAAGTTGGATATACTTTTGAAGCCGGTTCACTAGCTTTTAATATCTTTGGTGGAATAAATAATCTATTTAACATGAATTATTCCGGTTCAGTTATTCCCAATGCTGCTGGCCAAAGATACTTTGAACCCTCTCCAGGAAGAAATATTTATATTGGTTTAAAGACCTCTCTTAAGAAGGAGAAATCAAAATAAGATTTCTCCTTTTATCACTGTAACCGCTTTACCTGTAAGATAAACGCGATCATTATCTAGCACTACATTAATTTGACCTCCTCTTTTGGAAGCCTGATAAGCCTGAAATGAATTCCTACCCAGAACCTTATTCCAATAGGTAGCCAACATGCAATGAGCAGAACCTGTTACGGGATCTTCATCAATTCCAAAAGCAGGACCGAAAACCCTTGACACAAAATCAAACTCATTATCTCTTGATGTAATGATAACCACAAATTCACCTAACTTTAGTATGTTTTCTGAAACAGGAAAGAAGTTTTTTACTTCATTACTATCCTTAAGTTCAATCAACATATAGCCTTTATCAGATTCTGCAAAACCAACTGGTTCAACTCCAAGCTGAGCTTTCACCAATTCTTTCGAATTAGTTTCCTCCCCTTTAATAGCAGGGAAATCCAATTGAATACTTTCCCCCACTCTTTCTGCAGACAATACCCCTGATAATGTATGAAAATCTATTTTGTCTGACTGAGTAATCCCTTCCTGCCACATAATATGAGCTGTAGCAAGAGTTGCATGGCCACATAACTTTACTTCTTTTTCCGGAGTAAACCACCTAAGGTTATATCCATCTTTGAGAGGATAAGCAAATGCAGTTTCTGCAAGATTCATTTCATTAGCAATTTTCTGCATTAATTGTTCTTCCATTGGAGCTTCCAGAACCATCACTCCGGCAGGATTTCCTCTAAAAGCGACATCTGTAAATGCATCAACCTGATATATATTTCTATTAGGCATAAAAGTGAATATTTAATTGTAAAAAATATACGAATTATTTCTTGTAAAGCAACCAATCTCCTCCTGATACGACAGGAAGATGAGAGGTTTTACTATTATCATTTAAAATATAAATGTAAAAATCAAAACCTGGTAATATTTTTCTCTGATACTCCTCCCCTTCATACTCGTCAAGTGATACTAATATATCTTCATCTTTAATAGCAAACATATCACCTATTACCATATCTTCCGGATCTGCTGTGTAGACAGCAAAAGGATATTCTCCTGCATCGTAAAGTTTAATACCGGAGACAGATATTCCCTGGTGAAACAACTTACATCCTTTCATGAAATGATTCGCAGTTCCTCCTTTTCTTAAAGTTCCATATACAAATATCTTTTCAACCTTCACCATGTAAAGATATAAACATATCTTTTATAGAACTATCAACCCATCTAAATCTTCAGGTTTAATGCCTCCACCATTCCATATGATGCTTGTGTGTTTTAAGATAAGCCCCCTCCTTGTAATAATGATCATAAAAATCAAGGTCCAGGTGATGCGCCTGAAGATACGTAAGACAAAATATGGCCGGAACTGTACCAGGAAAGCGCTCATAGGTATCATAAATATATTGTGCCATTGTGCTCACACATGCAATAAACTCGTCGTTATGCATTTGCGCGCTTGACCTTACCCTGGCTGATTCTTTCCAGGGTCCAGCAGTATCTTTATGGTAAGGACCACCAACTCCAAACTTCCTTTTGACTAAAGCTCTTGTTGCATCTTCCATGTTTTTAAAATGGGGCGGGCAAGCCCCTTCAAATACGCCTGGAAGACCGGTAATATCAGGCAAAGAATATTTTAGATTTTTGTTAAATGAAAAACCTAGTCCAGGTACGTCAGGATTTCCACTTGCTCCCAATATTGAAAACCTATCTATTCCATCAAACATCCATCCACCAAGTCCCATAGCCTGAAGCATAAGCATTCCGGCATAGCATGATGCGGAAAGCTCAGCTGTTGCTTCAGTTAGCGCATATTGCTCTACAAAAGTCAAAGGATATGGATTTTTAAGATCTATAATATTGCTAAATTTATCAAGACCCGGAATAGGATTACCTTTGATATCATCATATATACAATATCCATTCTGTACCGCAAAACAAAGGATGGCAAGCATATGCTGAGCAACATCAGCTACTGGAATAATCAAAGTACTCCCAGGCTTATTTACACACCAGGTATTATGAGGCTCCATATAAGGTTCGCAACGGGGAATATAAAGTCTTTTATCTGAAAGCCTGATCTTCCTAGCTGCGTGAGCTTCCAGCCAATATTTAAGATTAAACCTATCGTCGTCATAAGAAACAAGTGAAGGGGCATCTCTGGTTGGTAAAAAATAAACGCCGAAATCATCTGTATAAAAAAACTCTGAAGTATGAAAACCAGCAGCAGATGGAAATGTCCGGCCTCCGGCAGCAGCAGAATAATTGGAAAGATGTGGGGCATATTTCTCTGCTCTGTGTATCATAGAATGCCAGCCCGTATTTCCTGCACAGGAATTTAAAAGCAGCATTTGTTCCAATGCATCAAGTGGAACGGGCGCTTTCGAAGATTTAAATTTTAAGGGACCATCAGGTATTTCAGCTCCCAGAGAAAATCGTCTGGCACGTCTTCCATACAAAGCTTCAATGAGAGGGAATTTAATAGTTTCTTCGAGCCCCTTGGGATACTCTCCAAGGTTTTCAATCATTGTTCTTCGGGTATGTTGAGCGCTCTCACTGAATGATGTTCCAAGATTTTGTAAAAAGGCCCCGGTTGATAGTAAAAATGAATTCCAGTACGAGCTGATATTCCTTTGCCCAAAGTTTTCCATATGCTGAGGAGTTTAAGAAAGAAAAATTACAGACAAAGGCCAGATTTGTTCAATACTAATAGGGATATTGACAATTACCTAAAATTTCATAAAGCACTACTCCCTCCTACTATCTGATACAAAAGCATTTACAAAGGGTTACAAACAGTAGGCAAAATAGGTAAGTTTTATAATTATTAGGGGTAGAGAGGTATTGATTGATACAAGCTATATTCCAAAGGGATAAATTGATTTATTAAAAATTGAGTCATGAAAGCGAACAAGCGTACAGAAAATTTAGACAAGGGTGGAAATACACGTTCATTTCATAAAAATTTCTATTACGAAAGTGAAGGGAGTGAATTCATTGCTGAAAAATCAAATGAAACAGATGCTCCAGGAGAACTGATGAGCAAATTTACGGATTTCGACAAAGCCAGAGGGTACGAGAAGAGGTTCTGAGGGATAAGGAAAAACACGGAGGCCTCCAAGGCCTCTTTCTTTTTTCCATCTCATTTCCTTCTATTCTGATTTAAGATTAAAATTCGGAATACCATCCGGATATGCTATAGCAGGCATGTAAGAATAGTTAGGATTCGATTCCGGATTCGGAGATTCAGGATCCAGATCGTCCTTTACAAACGAACCAGGTGCATGAGGTATAAATGGCTTTTCAGAAGAAATGCTAGATTTATTTTTTGTTTTGGTTTTATCTTCGGGCCGCATAGCTATCAATTAATTTATTTCCTGTATTTTTTTCAAAAACTGATTACAAACTTTCTCTTTGTTCGTAACGGTCTAATGCGCTTATATATAAACTACAGTAACTAAGAGGTAAAAATTCCCGTACTCTAATTAAAATCCAATTTTTATTTTGATTTTCGTTACTATTATGTATCTTTACTTTAATCGAATTAATAGGTGGTTATTATGAGGTATTTAACATTTTTTACTTTTCTTTTTTTATCGCTGGCTTCTTATTCTCAGGACTTTAGAAATGCAAAATGGGGAGATTCTCCTGAAAAGGTTAAAGCGAATGAAAAAGGTGCGCTTTTAACTGAAAATCTCGAAAAGAATAGACACAAGAATCTTTCTTTCGTTGAATTTTCGGATTCCTCTTTTTACTTTACTTATACTTATGTTTTTCATGAATTGAAACTAATAGGTGTAATTAGCAAAAGAGCTTATTTAAATGAAGAAAACTCAAAATATAAGGCTTTGAATATCTACAAGGAAACACTAAGCTTATATCAGACCAAATACGAAAAAATTTCTGAAGGCGCCCCTTTGTCTGCAGAAGAGATCAAAGGGTTTCAGGTAAAGCTTCCGGATAAGACGATCTACGTCAGCGTGAAGAAAGAAAACAACGATTATTTCCTGACTGAATCGATATTTAAAAGAGCAAAATAAGCAAACGAACAATTCATTAATTTTGAATTGTTCGTTTTGCTTTTAGCCCTTCTATGTTTTGCGCCATTTTTTAATTGACTTTTCTCTTTTTAAACACAACAAGCATTATAAGGTTAATTCTCCCAAAGGAGAGTTTTGCAACATACGTTTTAGAACATCTCATAAAAATCAACCGCCATAAACATGCTTTGATGGCCATGGCGTTATGTCATCCAATGTCAATTCTTGAACTACAAAGAAGCCTTCTTCCACTAGGGACACAACGGAAAGAAGATCTATATGAAAAAAAATCTTGTCGAAATCCAATAAATGTTTTGTGTATATTTTTTTAAAATCTTTTTTTATTTATTTTCGCTCAAAGTAATTCTTCAAAAAAATAAAATTTTCATACAGATGTCTGAATTTGCAGAACTAATTCTTGATGGTAAAAGCTACAAGTTTCCGATAGTAGTCGGAACAGAAAATGAGAAGGCTATTGACATTTCCAACCTCAGAAGCGCAACAGGGTTCATCACTCTTGATACAGGTTATAAAAACACCGGAGCTACCAAAAGCTCAATAACTTTTTTGGATGGAGAACTTGGAGTATTAAGTTACAGAGGTTATCCAATTGAACAACTTGCAGAAAAAGCATCTTTCCTTGAAGTAGCCTACCTTCTGATTTACGGAGAATTACCAACTGCAGATCAGTTATCTAACTTTTCAAGCAGAATTACAAAGCATACAAATCTGCATGAAGATTTCAAAAAAATATTTGACGGCTTCCCTTCCAATGCACACCCAATGGGCGTGCTATCATCTCTGGTAAGCTCATTAACAGCATTCTATCCTGGAGCTATTGATCCGGATGCTAATGCTGAAGCTCTTGATCTTACAATCGTAAGACTTATGGCAAAGCTTCCAACTATAGCAGCTTGGTCATACAAGAACTCTAAAGGACAGCCATTAATGTATCCAAAGAACAATCTTGATTATGTTTCTAACTTCCTTTACATGATGTTCGGAATGCCAAACCAGGATTATGTAATTGATCCGGTTGTTGTTGAAGCATTAAATGTTCTACTTATACTTCACGCTGACCACGAACAAAACTGTTCTACATCAACTGTTAGAATCGTTGGTTCTGCTCATGCAAGTTTATATTCTTCAGTTGCAGGTGGAATTAACGCTCTTTGGGGACCTCTTCACGGAGGCGCTAACCAGGCTGTAATTGAAATGCTTGAGGCTATTAAAAATGATGGCGGTGATGCGAAAAAATACATTGCTAAAGCAAAAGACAAAAACGACACTTTCAGACTGATGGGCTTTGGTCACAGAGTTTACAAAAACTTTGACCCTAGAGCTAAAATCATTAAGAAAGCCTGCGATTCTGTGCTTGCTAAACTTGGCGTAAATGACCCTATTCTTGAAATCGCTAAAGGTCTTGAAGAAGCTGCATTAAATGATGATTACTTCAAGGAAAGAAAATTATATCCTAATGTCGATTTCTATTCAGGTATCATATACAGAGCATTAGGTCTTAGAACTGACTTGTTCACTGTTATGTTCGCCTTGGGTCGTCTTCCAGGCTGGATTGCTCAGTGGAAAGAAATGAGAGAGGACAATGAACCAATCGGAAGACCAAGACAGGTTTACATCGGTTCTAATACAAGAGACTTCGTTCCGATCGACAAAAGAAAATAAATAAAAAAATCCCGGTCTTGAGGCCGGGATTTTTTATTATATAACTTTTCAGTTGCTATTCCGCTTCACTTTTATTAACACTCAATTTTATCCTTCAGCTTATACAACTCTTCAATAAACTGATCTCTCACGGCCTTTGCAAATGGATTTTCTCTTTCAATGGTATAAAATAAATCCATAGAATCCTGACCAAGATTACCTTTAATATTAAGTAAGAATTGATAAGCTGGTGTCTTTTGTTCCACATCAGGTATGTCCATCTGATTTACTGCACGACCAATAAAGTGAGTCAAGGCCTGTACATAAGCCATTTGCTGGTCATGCACCAAAGGAGTTCTTTCCAGAACGTTTAGCTTCAGCTCCTGACTAAAAAAACGTATAAGATTACCGTTCTTCTTGGTTCTCACAGGACATACTACAATATTGAGATTAGCAATACCATTTTTACCGCTTTGAGGGCCAAATAAAGGATGGGTACCAATTATATCAACATTCTCCGGCAAATACTTTATCATTAATTCTACAGGTTTTACCTTAACCGATGACAAGTCAAAAACGAGGGATTTGGGCTTCACAAAATCCTTTATCTGAATCAGTAAATCTTCAAGGTATTGAACTGGTACTGCCAGAGCTAAAAACTCCTTACCTGAAACCTCTTCAAGTCCTCCCCATTTTACCCCTAACTTCTTTGCTTCAACAGAAAAATCTTTAACATCAAAGACTGTAATATCAAAATATGGCTTCAGATATGGAATAATGAATTTCCCAAAGCTTCCAAAACCAATAAACCCTAACTCTTTCATTTTAAAAGGTGAAAATATAGATCAAAAAGAATTTATTTGTTCTTAAATAATGCAAAGATGCTCTTTTTATTTTTAATGAAACGCTTTTTTTTAACTTTTTGATACACAATTCAAATCTGCTATTATTTAAACTCTCCTTTTAATACCTAGGCAAACACCTTTTTTCTCTTCAATCTTTTTTCAAAACAACACTTACAGGTTGAGAATAGATGTATTGCCCATTATTATCAACCAGCTTTAATCTATAATAAGTAACCAGTGACTCCTTTATATGATCCTCCCACAAAAATTTTCCGCCTTCAGCCTGCTCAGGAGTTATAATACCTTCATTCTTAAAATCTTTAGCATCATAACTTTTTTCTATTTCAAAATGACATAATTGGTCAGTCTGTATCGTCTCCCAATATAGCTTAACAACTTCATTTTCATAGTTAGCTTTGAAATTCAATCTCCCCTGAAGTCCCAAATAACAGAGATCAAATCTTTCAAGCTGTGTCTGGTTTTTCTTTCCTTCTGTAAAACACCCTGCACAATGTACGTTTTCATGGGCATGTTCTAGTTCGCGCACCAATTCAAAGCTAAATCCTCCTTTTAAACAAAATGATTTTAAATCTGACATAACTCCAGAAACTTCCACTTTGCCATTGTTGACCAAAGTTCCTTTATTAATTACTGAGCTTACTCTAAGTGTGCCATTTACTATAACCTTACCTGTTTCCAAAATTATTAAAGGATTAGCCTCAAGATTAAGACTTCCATTTTCATTGATCACAACTACTGACACCAAACTAACAGGTGCATCATAACTGATTGAATGATTTATAAATACAGTATCTTCTGGTTTTAAATTGGGAATAAATCCTCCTTCCCAGATTCTGGAATTCAGCATTCCATCGCTTACAGTATTGTAAACACCCGCATTCGCTGCACAAGAAATTAATAATAAAAGGAATACATATATGAAAGTTCTCATAGAAATCAACGCCGACAAATAAATGATTGTGACTATAATTGAAGAACTTAAGTAAAAATTTAAAGTTAAGAGCAAAAAAATAGTTCCTCAAAACTACCTATATTACAACCGCTTAGTAAGTCTGTTAAACAATTCTCCTATTTTTTCACAAAACTATCCAATAACCCACAAAAACCTGGTGTCGTAAAAGTAAGTGTTTCCAAAAAATAATTGCATATGATAATCAGAAACTTATTAATTGTTTTCACTGTAGTTTTTTCAATGGCTTCCTGTTATGGACACAGAACTTGCCCAACCTATCTGAAAAAAGATCAAAAGGAAATTAAAACTGAAAAAGTAAAAGTGTAAATAAAAAGGCTACCTCAAATGAAGTAGCCCTTTTATTTTTATAAGCTTATTAATTTTTAAACTTGCCTTTTAGCATTGCCAATTTATCTTCAAAAGAAACTTCTTTTTCTGCTTCCTTTTTATCCTTAGCTTTTTTAGGGCCTTCCGGAGCAACATTTCCTTTCATTGAAAGCGCAATCCTTTTTCTTGCAAGGTCAACTTCAATAACTGTAACTTCAACTTTCTGGTGGACCTTAACTACTTCTGAAGGATCTGACACATATTTATCTGCAAGATGACTGATATGTATAAGTCCATCCTGATGAACACCTACATCCACAAAAACTCCGAATTTGGTAATGTTAGTTACAATACCCGGAAGCTTCATGCCGATTCTCAGATCTTCAGGCTTTTCAATTCCGGAAGCAAATTCAAATACTTCAAACTTCTCTCTGGGGTCACGGCCTGGTTTCTCAATCTCTTTTAATATATCCTGAAGTGTTGGAAGACCAATTGTGTCTGTCACATATGATTTAAGATCGATGAGCTTTCTTAAATCCGATTTTTTCATCAGGTCAGCTACTGAAGCTTTAAGATCTTTGGCTATTTTATCGATGATATGATAGCTTTCAGGGTGAACAGCAGATGCATCTAAAGGATTGTCTCCATTGTTGATTCTCAAAAATCCGGCAGCTTGTTCAAATGCCTTCTCGCCCATTCTTGGCACTTTCTTGAGGTCATTTCTAGATTTGAAAGCTCCGTTCTGATTTCTATAATCAATTATATTCTGAGCTAATTGAGGTCCTAAGCCAGATACATAAGTTAATATCTGCTTGCTTGCTGTGTTTACTTCTACCCCTACATTGTTTACGCAACTTATAACAACATCGTCCAGACTTGACTTCAATGCGTTTTGATCTACATCATGCTGGTACTGCCCCACACCGATTGACTTAGGATCAAGCTTTACAAGTTCTGCAAGAGGATCCATCAATCTTCTTCCAATAGAAACCGATCCTCTTACTGTTACATCATAATCTGGGAACTCCTCTCTGGCCACATCAGATGCAGAATAAATTGAGGCCCCACTTTCATTAACCATTATAACCGGTATAGATCTTCCGAAATCTATTGTGCGGACAAATGTCTCTGTTTCTCTTCCTGCAGTACCATTACCAACAGCAATTGCCTCCACTTGGTGAGTTTCACAAAGTCTTTTAATAATTGAGATTGCTTCTGCTACTTTTCTTTGAGGCTCGTGAGGGTAAATATTTTCATTAGCCAGTAATTTTCCTTGTCTGTCAAGGCAAACAACTTTACAACCTGTTCTGAAACCTGGATCTATTGAAAGAACAGCCTTTTGACCTAATGGAGCGGCAAGTAGAAGCTGACGAAGATTTTCTGCAAAAATCTGAATTGCATCATCATCTGCTTTCTTCTTCGAACCCAGCCTTACTTCAGTTTCAATACTTGGTCTTAAAAGTCTTTTATATGAATCTTTAACTGCCGTTTTTACATGGCCGGAAGCAGAGCTTCTTCCTTTTACAAATATTCCTTCAAGTACTTCAAGAGATGATTCTTCAGCCGGTTCGATATCCAACATTAAAAACATTTCTTTCTCTCCTCTTCTCATAGCAAGCAATCTGTGAGAGGGAACTTTAGAAATTGCTTCTTCAAACTCAAAATAATCTTTATATTTCTGCCCTTCCTCCTCTTTCCCTGGAACTACACGGCTTCTGATAGTTCCTTGCTTATAAAATACTTCTCTTAATTTTCCTCTCGCTTCCTGATTTTCACTTACCCACTCCGCTATAATATCTCTTGCTCCGGCAAGGGCTTCATTCAAGTCTTTTACGTCTTTCTCCAGATTTACGAACAGTTCTGCTTCTTTATCTGGATCTGCAAGCTCTTGTTTAAATATAAGCTCGGCAAGTGGTTCAAGCCCTTTCTCTTTTGCAATCGTTGCTTTAGTTCTTCTTTTCGGCTTATAAGGAAGATATAAATCTTCCAGCACAGTCATTGTCTCTGCATCATTAATCTTAGATTCAAGTTCAGGTGTAAGTTTCCCCTGCTCTTTGATAGACTTGATGATGCTTTCCCTTCTCTTATCAAGCTCGTCCAGTTGGATGCTTCTGTCCCTGATTTTAGTAATAGCCACCTCGTCAAGACTGCCTGTAGCTTCTTTTCGGTACCTGGATATAAATGGAACGGTACCTCCTTCTGCCAATAACTCCAGCGTAGCTTCAACGGATTTGGGAGCAATGTTCAACTCCCCAGCAATTTTTAAAACATGTGTTACTTGCATTCAATCAAACTATTTTAATACTTACTTTTTATTTTTATTTGTTTTTATCTGTACAGGTCTTACAATATAACCTTGCTTTATCATGAGATTCAAAACTCCTTCTTCCCCCGGTAAATGCGCAGCCCCAATACCTACGAACACAGGATATTCATTTATAATATCATGAATTCTTTCACTCATTACGTAGTTTCTCTTGGTTAATAGAGACCTGGTGAAATTATCACTCAAATCAAATTTCAGAAAATAATTGTACAGACTGTCAAGGTCTCCTGTATTATATATTTTAACCAGTTCATCCGCTCCTTCATCCTCTGCCGGAGCTTCAAGAGATTCTATAAGCATCTGGGCTTGCTCTGCAAGTGGAATTTCATCCAGAGCTGCAATTTGCTCTGAAGGACTTTCAATACCTAACAAAACCATTTGCTTTTCCTTGGCAAGGTCCTGAAAATATTCATCCAGAATTTTACCTCTACCTTTTTTAAAGGAGCTTTCAGAAATCAGGGAAGCTGTAAATACAGGCTTAACCCTATTGATAAGACCAGCAAAGACGCCTAAGCTTTTTCTAGCTTTTCGTTTTACCAGCTTATATTTTTTTTTGCCGATGAGCATTTTAAGGGTAGTATCCCCAGGCATAAAAATCTGTGAGGCCAACTCACTTTTATTAACTTTATCAAGTACAATTTCGCCAGCAAAGGCTTTACACTTGTTAAAGCAAATCATTAAAGAGTCTCCGAAATCATATACCCTTTCGTCCTCCACATGCATAGTTCCATAGATATAGGAAACATTTTTATTATCAGGACTTTTCACTTCCCACAATAATGATGACTGAGCTTTCAGAATACCTGAAAGACAGATCAATAAAAGAAATAATGTGGTTCTGATTTTATTGGACATAATACCTGATAAGTTGACAAATGTACTAATTGCAAAAAAGAATTTACTCACATACCCGATTTCTTTTTTTCAATCTTTAAGGAAACTTTTTAACAAAATCTTTAAAAAAGAAGTTGATTTTTTAGTGGGAAGAAATTTAAGAAGGCGTATGAAAAATTTGTTTTTTTTATTAGTAATGTTGCTGGCTTGGCTTAGCCGACCAGCAAGTGCCCAAAATAAAACACAGATTAAGCATTCGAAAGCTGTGAGTAAATCCACCAGACCTAATTCCGAAGAGAAAATTAGTCGGGCCGACAGAATATCTGCCAGGAACAGAGACGAAAGGATCAGTACTCAATACAACAAACGAATGCTGAAAATCAAACACAACAAAAAGAATTTTGGCAATGGAGGTAGTAAAAAATACTTTAGTACCAAGAAAACCAAATTCAGCAGATCCAAAGTCAAAAGAAACTCGTCCGCATCTTCTGGAGATAACAAAAGGCGAAGATCAGGTTGGTATTAATTAAAGTGTTGGTTATTGTAAAAAAAGTTTAAATTTGGGTAAATAATAAATGGCAGAAATCTAAATTCTGCCATTTTCGTTTTTACTTCTTAATATGAGCCTAAAAAAAATTTTCATTATAGCTACTTTTATTTTTGCAGGGATTCTGTTTTTAAGCGGCACAGCACAAGCTCAGGACGACAATAATGGCTCCAAGAGAAAAAAAGGAAATTCTCAGAAAGATCTTGATGCTGCTAATTCAGATGTGGAAAAAGACAGGATGACCAAGGAGCAAAAGTCCTATCTGAAAGAACAGAAAAAAGCGCAGAACAAGAAGAAAAAAGAGCAGGAAAAGACCAGAAAAAGAGCTGACAAAATAGCCAGAAAACGGTTGAATAAAGCAAAGGGAAAAACTTCTAACAAGAAGAAAAGATATGTTAAAACTCATTAAATAAAGGTGGCCGACTAAAATAAAGACGGCCATCTTTATTTTAAGGAAATACTAATCTTCCGTTTCTGTTCCGAAAACCAGTTTGGGATAAATAAACCAGTTTAATTTACCCAACTCCCCACTCACCTCTTCCCAGCTGTCAATATTTAAAGAAATTTCCAAAACCCCTGAAGTAGGGATATTACCAATCACTTCTTTAGTCAGATATTCAGCAAAATAGGTTAATGAAGGATTATGACCAAAAATCATAATCTTATTATTTTCAGAACTAACCCTACTGATTACCGCCATTAAATTTCTGACAGAGGCCTCATAAAGTTCTTCATCAAAAGCAATTTTATCCAAATCATATTGAAGTTGCTCAGCCATTAATTCGGCAGTATTTTTAGCTCTTACAGCCGGACTGGATAAAATTAGGTCCGGAAGTACCTGCATTTCATGCAGTTTCCTCCCCATCTTAGGCGCGTCTGTCAAACCTCTGGTATTAAGCTCTCTTTCAAAATCTTTTTGTCCCGGTATTGACCAATCCGACTTCGCATGCCTGGCGAGGTATAGTATCTTACTCATAATCAATGGATAAATTAAAATATAACCCTTTAAAAATATATAACACCGAAAGTACAAATTTATCTGAATATGGCACTAAAAATTTTTGCAAAGTGTTTTTTTAAAAATTTTTAATCATCTTTGGCCCAAATTTGCTTTTGATTTAAAGTCATAATTAGTTCAATGTCAAAAAATTTAGTTATTGTTGAGTCGCCTGCGAAGGCTAAAACCATAGAAGGATACCTGGGAAAGGATTTTCTGGTAACGTCAAGTTACGGTCACGTGAGAGACCTTCCAAAGGGAGATAAGGCGATCGATATAAAGAATGGCTTTAAGCCGACATATGAAATCTCTGATGACAAAAGGGATGTTGTTTCACAACTAAAAAAACTTGCGAAGGAGGCCGAAATGGTTTGGTTAGCGACCGACGATGACCGCGAGGGTGAAGCTATTTCCTGGCACTTAAAGGAGGCTTTAAATTTAAATGAAAAAAATACCCGGAGAATTGTATTCAGAGAAATCACTAAAAATGCGATCCTGAACGCAATTCAAACTCCAAGAGGTATAGATCTTGACTTGGTAAATGCTCAGCAGGCACGTCGTATTCTCGACAGACTGGTTGGTTTTGAGATTTCTCCTATTTTATGGAAAAAAATAAAAACCGGTCTTTCTGCAGGTAGAGTGCAGTCTGTTGCGGTAAGATTAGTGGTAGAAAGAGAACGTGAAGTTGAAAAATTCAATACTAAAGCTGCATTTAAGGTTTCTGCCGAATTTATCGTAGATAAAGGTAAAATTCTGAAAGCAGAACTTGGGGAGCGCTTCAGTTCTGAAGAGGATGCGATGGCTTTTTTAACCAAAGTGATTGGTGCTGAATTCAGCATTAAAAACCTGGAAAAGAAGCCTGCTAAAAAATCTCCTGCTCCTCCTTTTACAACATCAACTCTTCAACAGGAAGCCAGCAGAAAACTAGGGTTTTCTGTCGCTCAAACAATGACTTTGGCTCAAAGACTTTATGAATCAGGAAAGATCTCTTATATGAGAACTGATTCTGTAAGTCTTTCTCAGGACGCTCTGAATGCTGCAGAAAAAGAAATTACCAAAAGCTACGGACCTGAGTTTGTTAATATAAGACAATACCAGACCAAATCAGAAAGTGCACAGGAAGCTCACGAAGCAATAAGGCCTACTGATTTTTCCAAAAGTCAGGCAGGAGAAGAAAGAAATGAGCAACGATTGTACGAACTGATCTGGAAAAGAGCCATAGCTTCTCAGATGGCAGAAGCTCAGATTGAGAAAACTGTGGCTACCATTGCTATTTCAACAGTACCTCAAACATTAACTGCAACTGGTGAGGTAATCAAATTTGAAGGTTTCCTTAAAGTTTACATTGAGTCTTCTGACGATGAAGAATCTGAAGAAGAAAATAGCAGCATGCTCCCTCCTCTCACTGTTGGGCAAAAGCTTAACCTTGATGAGATGAAAGCTGTGGAAAGATTCTCAAGACCACCTTCTAGATATACAGAAGCTAGCCTTGTTAAAAAACTGGAGGAAATGGGAATCGGTCGTCCTTCGACTTATGCTCCAACAATCTCTACTATTCAAAAGAGAGGTTATGTGATTAAAGAAAACAGAGACGGGAAAGAGAGAAAATACAGAGAACTGTCTCTTAAAAATAATACAATAAATAAAAAGGAAAGAACCGAGATCACCGGACAAGAGAAAGCAAAACTATTCCCAACAGATATGGGAATGATTGTAACTGATTTCCTTGTACAGTATTTCCCGAATATTACAGACTACTCTTTCACAGCTACAGTTGAAAAAGAGTTTGATGAAATAGCATCAGGTTTAAAGAAGTGGGAAAAAATGCTGGAGACTTTTTATGGTTCATTCCATCAAAAAGTAGAATCTACGGAAGCTATCGACAGATCTGTAGTTCAGACATCCAAAGAACTGGGCTTACATCCAGCTACAGGTGAAAAAGTAATAGCTAGACTTGGTCGTTTCGGCCCTATAGTTCAGATTGGTGAAGCTGATGAAACAACAGGGAAAAAACCTCAATATGCGAGCTTAAGAAAAGGGCAGCTTATTGAAACTTTAAATCTTGAAGATGCACTTGAACTTTTCAAGCTTCCTAGAGAGACTGGTTTCTTTGAGGAAAAGACCATGACAGTAGCTATAGGAAGGTTTGGACCATATATTAAGCACGATAACAAATTTTATTCTCTGGGAAAAGAGGATGACCCTTTGGACATAACAGAAGAACGTTGTGTTGAACTGATCCTTAATAAACGTAAAGCAGATGCTGAAAAGCTTATCAAGGAGTTTCCCGAAAACGAAGAGGTAAAAGTACTTAATGGCCGTTGGGGACCATATATCGCTGTAGGCAAGAAAAATGTAAAAATTCCGAAAGACCGCGAACCCCAGAGCATAACCCTCGCTGAAGCACTTGAATGGGCAGAAAGCGTTCCGGAAAAGAAAAGTAGATTCGCAAGAAAAACTGCTTCTGAACCTGCAGCGAAGAAAACCGCTGCTAAAAAAGCCACAGCTAAAAAAGCAGCAGTAAAGAAAACCGCAGCTAAAAAGACCGCAGCTAAAAAAGCAGCGAAGAAAAAATAATAAGAAGGTCCATGCAGAAAAACATGGATCTTTTTTTTCTCGTTTATGTCTGTATTTTTATTCTTAGACAGAAAACAAGCAATCCGATGAAAAAAATTGTAGTGCTAACCGGAGCAGGAGTTTCAGCAGAAAGCGGTATATCTACTTTCAGAGATGCTGGTGGATTATGGGAAGGACATGATATTATGGAAGTAGCCTCTCCTGAAGGATGGAAAAAGAATCCAGCTCTTGTGCTAGAGTTCTACAACCTCAGACGTAAAGCTGCACTGGATGCCAAGCCCAATGCCGGACATCTTGGGCTTGTGGCTTTGGAGGAAAAATACGATGTCACTATTGTAACACAGAACGTAGATAACCTGCACGAGAAAGCCGGTTCTTCAAAAATAATACACTTGCATGGAGAGCTCTTTAAATGCCGCAGTTCACTATATGAAAACCTGGTTTATGATATGGATGGATGGGAATTGAAGCTCGGCGAAAAATGTCCCCATGGCTCTCAATTGAGACCGCATATTGTTTGGTTCGGAGAAATGGTACCAATGATGGACAAAGCTATGAAGCTGGCAATGAAAGCAGATATTTTTATCGTAGTCGGAACTTCTCTTCAGGTATACCCTGCTGCAGGCCTTCTTGATTATGTCAGAGAAGATGTTCCTGTTTATGTAATTGATCCGAATATGCCTGCAGTGAGAAAACGGCCCAATCTTCATCTCATAGAAGAAAAAGCAAGCACAGGGGTAGAAAAGATTGTAGAAATACTAATGGCTTAATATCTAATCTCTCCATTCTTCTCCGGAAGCATCTTAGCAACAATGGTTAGTCTGTTCCAGGCATTAATTGTGATGATAGCCATAATGATCTGAGAGAAATAATGCTCATCAAAAAAATTCATTGCTTTGGCATACACCTCATCCGAAACATGGTTTTCTTTGATTAGTGTTACCTCTTCTACCAAAAACAATACAGATCTTTCATCCTCTGTATATAAGTTCGAAGTCTTCCAAGCTGTGAGTCCATAAATTCTTTCTTCTGCTTCCCCTGACCGGCGGGCTTCTCCAGAATATTTGTGAATGCTGTATGAACAACCGTTGATTTGAGAAACTCTTATTTTGATAAGGTTTTTATGGTTATTGGCTAAATCGGAACATTTAAGATACTCATCCAGAACGTTAAGCGCCTGTATTGCTTCCGGCGCAACTTTCCCTATATTTAACCTGAAACTCATTTTGGTTTATTTTAATAGAATAAAGAATCCCGTTAAACCAATAAAGCTTAATTGTAAAAAAATGTTTATAAAAACAGGCTTACAGACGACCTGATTTTCATTAATAAAAATTGACTATAAAATCATATTTTTAAATAGAGCACTATGGATTCACTCATTTATAAAAGCGTTGAGAAGGAAACACCGAACAGTAATCTAACTGTAGAAGGACAAATACCTGAATGGCTTTCAGGTGACCTTATCAGAAACGGTCCAGCTAAATTTGAAGTTGGTGAGTATAAGCTGAACCACTGGTTTGACGGGTATTCAATGATTCATAAATTTTCAATTCAAGATGGAAAAGTATATTATAAAAGTAAGTTTCTTCAATCCAAAGACTATATAAAAAGTACCTCAGCCAATTATATAAAAAACAGAAGTTGGGGCACAGTTGCTGATCCTTGTGCATCTATATTCAATAAATTTTTCAGTGCTTTCACCAAACCCGAAGCATCCAATGCAAGTGTCAGCATTTTAAAAAATGGAAATAGAATAGCTGCTGTATCAGACTTCTCTTCAATGGTTGAATTTGATTTTAATACACTTGAAACTAAAGGAGATATTAAATTTTCTGATCAGTTCGGAAACGATTATATGTTTAGTGCCGCACATAGTTGTTACGATCCTGAAACCAAAGAAATCTTTAACTGCTTAGGAAAGCCGGGCCCCAAAGGGAATTTCTCATTTGTAAAAATTTCAGAATCTACATTTGAAAGAAAACCTTTCGGATCCTTGTCTGCTCCTAAGCATACTTATTTTCACAGTTATGCATTAACTAAAAATTATTTTATATTCATTGAACAACCTCTTGAGCTCAACATCTGGCAATTGATGTTCAGCAGATTCCTTAATAGGCCTTATGAAGCCTGCTATCATTGGAAACCAGAACATGGAACAAAATTCCATCTTGTAAGTCGTTTGAACGGAAAAGTTAAAACCTTCAAATCTGCTCCCTTCTTTTTCTTCCATACTGTAAATGCTTTTGAAGAAGATAATGAAGTATTAATTGATTTGTGTCTGTACAAAGATCCTTCTGTAATTAAAGATCTTTATTTAGATAAGCTCAAACAAAACGGATTAAAAAAAGAAAGTATGAGTTTACTATACAGGACAAAAATAAACTTAGAAACTAAAACCGTTGACCTTATCCAACTTTCTGATGTTTCTTTGGACCTGCCTTCTTTCAATATGACAAGAGCGTGCAAATCTTATAATTATGTCTATGGACTTGGTTTAAGGGAAACTCAAGACATCGAAGTGAACAACCAGCTAGTAAAGGTAGATGTCCGTTCAGGAGATTTAAAGGTTTGGTATCACAAAGGCATGTATCCTTCTGAACCTTTGTTTGTAGGAGCTCCAGGAGGTTTATTAGAAGATGATGGTATAATTTTATCTGTGGTGCTTGATATCCAAAAGCAATCTTCTTTTCTTTTGCTATTAAATGCAAGTGATTTTACTGAAATTGCAAGAGCATATTCTCCAGTGTATTTGCCCATAGGCCTGCATGGAATGTTTTATCAAAAGTAAAAAGTATACCCCTTAATTTTAACCATAAAATGTTACGCATAGTAGATCTCTCCAAAACCATTGAATACAACAAAAAGGACCCTTGGTTTATGAGGATAAAAATTAAAAATAAACCTCATAATAAAAGTAAGTTTCTTATCCGTTTTTTTGTTGGCCTTCCTGCCCGATTATTCCCTTCAAAGTTTAGAGGATGGGCAGATGATAAAATCATTGGAATGGGCGTACATTCAACCACTCATATTGATGCGCCATGGCACTATTCAGAAATGGTGAATGGAAAAAAGGCAAAGACCATCGATGAAATTCCTTTAGAATGGCTTTATGGTGAAGGAATTGTTATAGATATGAGTCACAAAGCAGACTTTGATATTATAACAGTCGATGACATTCAAGCAGACCTTATGAAGTCTGGGGCAGAAATATCTCCTGGTAAAATAGTTCTTATCAAAACCGGTCGTTCAAATATTCAGGGAGAAGACTATGTAAATAAAGGGACAGGTATGAGTAAAGAAGCCACCGAATGGCTTATTGAAAGAGGAATAAAAGTGATGGGAATAGATCAGTGGGGCTTTGATCTTCCTCTAAGATATATGGCAGCCAAAGCCAAAGAAACCTCTGATCCTGAACTCTTCTGGCAGGCCCATCTTGTAGGACAAAAATATGAATATCTGCATATGGAACAGTTGGTAAATTTAGAGGCACTTCCTCCTTCAGGATTTAAAGTTGCTGTCTTTCCCTTAAAGATAAAGGGTGCTTCAGCTGCTCCAGCAAGGGTTGTTGCTATTTTTGATAATTAATGCACAATTTTTATAAAGAATTAACTAATGAAAAGAGAAATTTTAAAATCCGGAACACCATGGGAAGACATTGTAGGATATTCCAGGGCTATAAAAATAGGTAATGTGATAGAAGTTGCAGGTACGACCGCAATGGATGGAGACCAAGTATTTGGCAAAGGAAATGCTTATGAGCAAGCTTATTTTATTTTTTCAAAAATTGAAAAATGCCTCACTCATTTCGGAAGTAGTATGAAAGATGTGGTAAGAACAAAGATGTATGTTACGGATATAAGTCAATGGGAAGAAATAGGAAAAGCACATGGTCAGTTTTTTATTGGAATAAATCCAGTTGCTACAATGGTAGAAGTAAACCGCCTCATATCTCCTGATCTTCTGGTAGAAATAGAAGTTACTGCAATTGTCCCTAATTAAGACTTATATTTTTTGGTTGATGTCTAAACAAAATTTAAAGCAGTTGGCTTTTTATTTTATTAAGAACATGCTATGAGCAGTAATGAAGGATTTGTAAGAAAGGTAGAAGCAGCAGCAGCAATAATAAGTATTTTTGTCACTTTTTGGGCGCTCAGGGAATTTTTTCAGAATAAAGAATCCCTAAATCCTGCTGGCCATTATTATGGTTCATTTGCGTCCAATAACCTAAATAGTACTTTTGAATTATTTATTAATATCAACCATTCTGGTAAAGTTGAAGGTAGAATTTTAAGAAAAGGGAAAAAGCCTTTCCGAGGCAAAATAAAAGGATCAACCAACAGTAGAGGTATTACCTTTTCCTCCTATAATCCATCTGACAGGAGTACCATTCTCTGGAATGGGGTAATTTCAAGAGGAAAAATCAATGGATTATATCAGGAGGTTTCTCATTCAAATGAAAATATCAGGCTAATCTGGAATGCAGACAGACGTTAGTTTTTTTCTTTGATGAGACGCATGTATGGAGTCTCAAACCTTTTTAAGAAAAACGATGGAAATTATCCAGAAAATAATAGCTATCCTTTATTCTATCTTGATAAATTAAAATGCAATACCCGTAGATAAAGAGCCTCCATGCTTGACATCTCTACAGAAATCAAAATCTAATGTTTAAAATAATTTTTCATTCCTTTAAAGACCAATATTCTAAAGAAAAATGACTTTCATTCACCTAAAAATAATTATTTAGCGTTATCAAATCTGCTTGAGGATTTACACTTTCTTGATTTTTATTTAAAAACTGTTTCAAGAACAGCCCCAACATAATATGAAAGTAAGGCGGCAATGCCTCCAAGAAAAAGAGTTTCTAAAATCCCTACTAATTTATTCTTATCTGTAACGATACTCTTTAAACTTCCTACAATTGCAAGAGCTATACCGGTAAGAACACAGCTTACCAGAAATAAATTATTCGGTTCCAGTATATCCAGAATAGCAAATACGTAAGCGAGCAAAGGAATCAGCCCAATGGTGACAAAAGATATAAAGGTCATACCGGCAGTTTTAAAAGGAGTTCTTTCGTCTTTAGACATTTCAAGCTCTTCCTTCATCATAGTATCCACCCATACATCTTTATTGGAAATAATGACTTCAACTACCTTATCTAACAACTCCCCCTTGAATCCCTTCTTCTCATAAATCTCCCTTACCTCTTCGATTTCTTTTTCCCTCATATTTTCAATTTCCCAATATTCAACAGCTTTATTTTTCTCATAAGTGTCCTGCTCCGCCTTAGTTGAAAAGAAGTTCCCCACAGACATTGAAAAACCGTCAGCAATGAGATTGGCAAAGCCAAGTATAATCACCACCGAAATTGATAAATTTGCACCTGTAGCCCCCGCGACAACAGCAAATGTGGTAATTGCACCATCAATACCTCCATAAACGAATTCGGAAATATAATCTTTATTAAAAAATAAAATGTTCCCGCCTGAGTGTAGCTTATCTTCCATAATTTCAATATAAAAAAAAATTCATTTCCATAAAGTGAAAATGAATTTTAAAACAAACCAACCACTAATATTTAATTTTTTGGAGCAAAAAGCCTGTTAAGGGTTCTTACTATAAACTTGTTTGGAAAAATCTTACTGAAATAGGCTCCAAACATATTACTTGTTCCCGGAATAATTTCAGAATCATGCTCCAGCATGCCCTCCACCGCTATTTCAGCTACTTCTTCCGGAGACATTTTTACTTCACTGGAATCTACTGGCAGATTTTTCAATCCTGCTTCTTCAAAAAAATCAGTTGCAGTAGGACCAGGACAAAGACAGCTGACAGATATGTTAAAAGGCTTTAATTCCTCGCGTAGTGCCAGAGTATATGAATGCAGAAAAGACTGAGTTGCTGCATATACACTCATGAATGGTATTGGCTGATAACATGCAGTACTTGCTACATTCATAATATAGCCGCCTTCTGCTTTTAGCATTGGAATAAAGTTATAAATCAGCGATACAGAAGCACATTGATTTAACCTTATCAGATTGAGCTGATCTTCCAGTGATAATGAAGAAAATTTTCCATACAAACCTGCTCCTGCATTATTGATGAGCATATTTACATTTATACCTTCCTTTACACACCAATCATAGAGTTTCTCAGAAACACCACTTTCTGTCAGATCTGCAGGATAAACTTTTACATCAATTTTTTTGGTAGCTTTTAGTCTTGCTGCTATTTCCCAAAGCTTATTTTCGGATCTTGAAACAAGAACCATATTAAAATTTTTAGCCGCACAGTATTCTGCCATTGCCAGGCCAATACCTCTGCTTGCTCCGGTAATTAATGTATACCTCATATCATCCTGCTATTGCCATTAAAACAAGGGATTAAAATTCCAATTTTGAGAAGGATCGTAGTACAGAGATCCTGATTGAATAACAAGAGGAGAATCAATATTGTTATGATAAAGCTTTCCAGTGCCCAATCCTTGCGGCATTGGTGAGTTCAGGGTATATGCAAACTGAGCAACGGCGTTGAGACCGACATTGGACTCCAAAGCAGAAGTTAGCCACCAGCCAGACAGGGAATCATCTGCTGCTTTAATCCATTCTTTGCATTGCTGAAATCCCCCGAGAAGTGTAGGCTTGAGTATGATGTATTGAGGTTTGATCTTTTGCAGTAATTCAATTTTAGTATCTTCTGTGTGTACACCTATGAGTTCTTCGTCTAGTGCGACAGGTATGATGTTTAACTTACAAAGATGCTTCATCAATTCAATCTGGCCAGCCTTCACAGGTTGTTCAATAGAATGAATTGTAAATGCTGAGAGTTGTTTTAACTTGTTTTCAGCGTCCTTATCAGTAAACGCTCCATTTGCATCTACTCGGATCTCAATCTGTTCGGGAGAAAATTTGGTTCTTATTTTTTCAAGCAGGCTGCATTCCTTATTAAAATCTATTGCACCTACCTTAATCTTAATACAGTTAAATCCTTGCTCCAGCTTTTCCCATAACTGTTTTTCCATAAAATTAAAATCACCCATCCAGATCAGGCCATTGATAGGTATACCCCTTATACCTGAAGTAAAGTCACTTTCGAAAAGTTTTCTTTTTCCTCCATGCTGCAAATCCAGTAAAGCAGTTTCTAGGGCAAAACGAATGGAAGGCCACTCTTGTAGGTATTGATAAATTTCCTCACATTCATCTATAGAATTCTTATTTGAAATAAGTTTGCAGATTTCATCCAGCTTTTCATCCAGATCAAGCCTGTCATCAACACTAAGACCTTTCAATGGTGCGCATTCTCCTATCCCAAACTTTGAAGAATCCTTTTCTGAGGATATTATCAGATATCGTACATTATGTGTGGTAAGCACTCCCCGTGAAGTCCCTGCTTCAAACTTAAAATCCAGGGTGTATTTTTTCCAAAAACAATTCAAGCCCATTTTTAATTATATTACTAATTGTATTTTACCGATATTATTTGACTATTAAGTCTTTAGTGGCATGATTCTCTAAGTTTTTTTCTATTAAAAATTGCAAAAAGTCTATTTTTTTTATTAAATTGTCAATTATTTGGGAAATAATAAATCTATTAATCATGAAAAAACTTCACGTTATATTTATTTTAGCCTTGGTTCTTGTTACCGCTAACATGGCTGAATCATTTGCTTTTACACCCAAAAAACCGGGAAAGCATAAAAGCGCGAAAAAATCTAAGAAGAAAAAATCCGGATATTACTTTAATTTCCAGCATTAAGATATAATGAAGGAATAAAAAGTGTTAAATCTTTTTATTCCTTCAATTTTATATCGGCAAACCAATATCCTACTTCTTCTTCCTCTATTTTGCCTTCTGTTTCTTTTTTTACTTTGTAAAATTTTACTACTTTTTCTGTACAGGCTATTTCCAGTTCACTCCTAAATATCGGTCCGGCATAAACAAATGTATGAAACTCTCCATTTTCCCCGCAAGGATCAGTGCCTGGTGACATATTTCCAACAATTTCCTCAGTAAGAGTTTCCCCTACAATATTTTCATTTATATTTTTGCAGCTCCCTGAGCATATCATTGTTTTAAAGCCTAATTTCAAAAAGTCAGAGAGCAATTCAGTTGTATCCTCCTTCCATAAAGGGAACACCGCTTTCATCTCTACTTTTTTCAGTTTTTCCTCCCTGTATCGTTTTAGATCCTCTAAAAAAATATCTCCAAAAATAATATGAGAAACATCTTTTTCTTTCCAGAATAACATTGCTTCCTCCATTTGCTTTTCATATTCTTCATTAGTGCAAACTTCAGGTATATAAACCTTATACAATGGAATTCCGATTTGCTTTGCCTGAAGGTCCATCAGCTCTTCTCTCACCCCATGCATAGAAACTCTTGAGAAGGCAGAATTGATAGTTGTGAGCAAGGCCAATATCTCGAATTCGCCTGATGATAAAGCCCTATATAAAGCAAAAGCGGAGTCTTTACCTCCACTCCAGCAAAAAACTGCTTTTTGCATTTTTTTTATTTTTTTGATTTTACCTTATTATCGCTTCCCGGAATCACAGTGGAGAAAGACCGACTTTGAACTTTATTTTTTCCGGCCTGATGTTTATAGTTCTGATCTCCCGAGACGTCTTCACTTGATTCAATGATAATTTTATTATTCTTAATTGTATCTTGTGTACCAAGCTGCTGTTTATAGTTGAAAGAACCATTTGCTTTTGACTCTTTAATTAAGATACGGTTCTCTCTTTTATGAGGAGCTTTCTGAGCCTTGGCAGACAATCCTAGACTTAAAATTAAAATTACAAAGGGAACAATGCTCTTCTGCATTACAACCAACATAAGAAATCAAATATATTGAATAAAGAGGGAAAATTACTCAGAGTTATTAATAATACAAAGGCACTGTCACTGCTTCAAGCGAACTGAAGGTTTGAAAATTGGTATTATTCTTTTTTATCTCTACTGAAATCTCTTGTTTATTTTCAGTTTGCCTTCCCTTTGGTGTAAAGGTAATGGTTTGCTTTCCTTCGGGAAGTTTAAGCCTTGCATAATAAATGCTGTGTGGCAAAGTTTGCCAGTTCCTGGTATCTGCCTGTTCTGATATGGCGTTAACAATACTGAAAGCCGCTCCCAGATCACCGTTTTGTTGTCTTATTTTATATTCAGCTGCTTTCTTTAGTCCAAGACGAAGCAAAGATTTTCCTAACTCCAAAAGCATTCGATCTTTTAGAGACTTGAAAGCAATTGCATTGATATCTTCGGCTAGTTGTAAAGGTACTTCCTTTCCTCCTCCGGATAAACTTGCACTTTCATAAACCAAAGGCCTCTCTACATACCTAGGAAATGCAACTCTTATAAATTCAAGTTTGCTTAAACCGCTGGACTGATAATCATCATTGTTAATGACAAACGGAAAGTTTAAGCCCAATTCAGGATTAACAAACGTAACAACTCCTCCCTCTCCTCTGACTATACTAAAGTTGATACTCCACTCTTCTTTAACAGGCCCAAGACCATCATGCCAAATGAAGACAAGGTCGCCTTCATCTTTGCCTGACGAAGGCTGAAATTTCATTCCAAGATCTTTTTCAAACCTGACAAGTTCTTCATTAAAACCACTGAGGTAAGCAGTTCTCAAGAGATCATGTTTAAGCTGTTCAGGAGGGCTAAGATTGAACATCTTCTGATAATCGGTCTGATATACCTCCAAAGCATTTCGATAAGCTATAAAGGCGTTATTATAATCTTTATTGGCATCGTAAACGATTCCCATTAAAAGATGAATGAATGCATCTCTTTTATATTTATTATCCGATTTGTATTTATCGCTGAGTTGATTTAATCGGATATCCATTCTTTTGCATTCTACCAGCGCTTCTTCAGGCTGTCCCAGCTTCAGATAGTTCAATGCCATGTAGTAATGCATCATTAAGAGTTCAAATTCCTCTCCGTAGTATTCGACCATTTTAGGATTGGTCAGAAAGGATACTCCTTCATTCAGCAAGTTTCTGTGGTGATTATCGGCAATCCTGTAGGCCTCTTCAAAGTGGTCGTTGCTTCCAACGTAGTTGCCTTGCATGGAAGCCACAACCCCTCTGTTTAAATAATAAATAAGCTTGTTTTTTCCCTTGGCACCCTTTTTATCTTTAGCTAATACTTCCTCTGCTTCCTTGAGCTGCCCCTGAACAAAGTAAGTATTGAACTTAATATTTCTCTGATAATAGGAAACGCAGGAAAAACACAAGCCTGCAAAAATCAAACAAATTATAACTCGTCCCATCCCCCACCGGTACTTAGCAATTTAATTAACTATGTATTTTTTAATTTTCTTGTCTCCGATCCAAACAAGCTCATTGGTTTCAAGGTCAGCCAGTTCAAGATTGATCTGATAAAACACTACTTTTCTCTTGCCTTCAGAGTCTACAATAGAATTAATCGTACCGAATACCATATAATCTGCGCCAAGCTCTCTTCCCCATTTCTTCTGAGTTTCAGGAGATGCAAATTGTTGCTGATCCGCTCTTTCCTCTCTTAGCTTTTCTCTGAATTCTGCATTTTGGACCACTCTTATAGTACCTGTATTGATACATTCCCTTTCAAGGTCTTTAATGAAAGTAAGAGCATCAATATGTTCATGGCTTTTATTACTGATTACCCCCACTATAATTGTTGGCTTTTTATTATTTCTTGTCATGAAGTCATTTCTCCACGGTCTGTTAATCATATCTTTAGCCATTTCTTCCGCTACGAGCCTTGAATCTACGTCATTCCAGCGGCCACTCAGATCTATCTGTTGATCAGGACTTACCCTTGTAACCGTCTTCTTAGTACATGAACCAGCAAGGACTAAAACTGTAAGAAGGCTGAAAATAACTTTAAAGGAAATTCTCATTGTATGCATTGTTTTATTCTTGTATTGTTTAAAATTTCGCTATCAGGCGGACATTCAAAAACCTTGCCGATAAAGTATTCGGGACAGCAAATTGATGATTTTGAAAATCACTAACCCAGTAATAACTGATTGTATTGTTTACACCAAACAGATTCAGGACTTCAAAGCTCAACCAAAGTGATTCAAAGAGAGACTTTTTCAATACTTCTTTATCCTGCATAGTTAATAATTTTGAAAAACCTATGTCTACTCTTCTGTATGACGGAGTGGTTGCAGAGGCTCTTAAGTTTTTATTTTCAGGAGGACCGAAAGGTAATCCGGAGCCATACACAAGATTTAAATACATTTTTATTGTAGGGTTATTAGGCAGGTGGTCTTGAAAGAATATCGCAGCCGTGACCCTCTGATCTGTAGGCCTTCTGATATACCCGCGATTGTCTCCCTGAACATCTTCCATTGTCTTTAATAAACTGAGGCTGAACCAGGACTGTTCTCCTCTCACAAATTCTCCGCTGACTCTGAAATCTATTCCTGCGGCATACGCATTGGCAAGATTCTGACCGTAATATCTGAGCCTGACATTATCAACATCATAAGGCACAACGTTTGTCAGGTATTTATAATAAATCTCTGATATAAATTTAAACTCTCTTCCCCATGACATGAACTTTAGATCACTACCTGCAATAAAATGATAGGAAGTCTGGGCTTTAAGATTAATATTAACCTCTCCATCAAAATTCCTAAGTTCTCTGTAGAATGGAGGCTGTTGATATACACCAGCTGCAGCTCTCAGCATCAGGTTGGGTCTTGAGGCTGGGATCCAACCATACTGAAGACGAGGACTTGCAAGCAATTGTTTATTTAAAGACCAGTAATTTAACCTAACTCCATAAGTTAAAATATGAGTAGAGTCTGGAGTGTAGGTGTTCTGAATATAACCCTGATTTCTCCATGAATTCAAATCAACTGAAGTGTTTACATATCTTGTTAATGTTACATAAGAAGCAGAATCAATAAAAGAATATTCACTTAACCGGTCATCAATAATCTCTTTAGTAAGTGTATATCCATATTCAACCTTATTCTTTGAATTCAGATTATAATAACCTCGATGAGTAAAGTTAAAAATTGAAGCTTTCAGGTTATTCCTTCCATGCTCAAAGCTAGTTCCGATTCCCCTTATAATAAGTGGTGCGTTAAGTGTAGGAAAGACACCAGAGCTAGGATCTATTTCCATTTCATATAATTTATAACCTGCCTCCACATCAAACCCCTCGCTTTCTATTGTTCTGACACCGGAGGCTATAAATTCCGTTTTAAATCGTTTACTAAACCGATGTGTGAAAACAAGTCCGCTTTGAAAAGTCTCATACTCCATGATTTCCTTGCCGTCAAAATCAACAGTCAAATTCATCACTTGATAAAGCGTTCCAAATTGCACTTTGCTCTTAGAAGGAAACACTTGATATTTATTTTTGGAATAGCTTAATAAAAGTCCCAACGTAGTCCGTTTTCCATACTCTGCAGCCTTACTTTTCTTAGTTAAATCAAGAGAAATATAAGATTGGATGTCATAAAACTTTGGTTTGTATTGACCTTTTACTGGGAGCGTTTTAAGAAGGTATTGCGATGATTTCTGTCTTGCACCAATAGAAATTGATAACCTCTTATTAAATGCTGAATTTTCTAGATATAAAGCATTATTTAACAAACCTGCTGTAATAGTTCCCCTAAGGTTTTTAGGCTCCCTGTATTTTACCGCCAACATTGAAGACAGTTTATCTCCATACTTTGGCTGCCATCCTCCGGCAGAGAATTCAATGTCAGCAACCATATCTGGATTGATAAAACTTAATCCTTCCTGCTGACCACTCCTTACAAGAAAGGGTCTGTAAATTTCTATACCATTAACATAGACCAGATTTTCCTCAAAATTACCTCCGCGCACGCCATACTGAGAAGTAAGTTCACTATTAGAAACAACGCCTAAACCCACAGTGGATAGGATTTTATTAAAATCACCAAAGGCAGATGGAAGGTATTTCGGAATTTTAGGATCTATTTTAATTGTACTAACTTGTCCTCCAGACCCCTCCTTAAATTTACCCTTGACCTCAATTTGCCTGAGCATTTGAACATCGGGCTTTAATTGAAAAGTGATTGTAGCAGTATTTCTTTCTGAAGGATTTATCTGTTTTACAAAATTTTCATAACCAAGAAATGATATGACGATTGTATGAAGAGAGTCACTGGATAAATTGAATGAAAATCGCCCTTCTGAATCAGAATGAATATGAGATAAAGTATTCCATTGCTGGTCGTACAATACTATATCAGCATTAGAAACAACTCTTCCCTGTTCATTTACAACTTGCCCTGAAACCACCTCTTTGACCTGACCAAAAGCCATCAAAGAGGATATAAGCAGAAAAAAAATAAAATAAAAAATCCTTTTACCCATCTCAGTTTTAAACGACGGTTTCAGGAAAATATTATTCTAAAGATTTAAGGGATGCTATTGTAGCCTGAGGATCCTTAGAGTTAAATACAAAGTTTCCTGCAACCAATACATTAGCACCAAGATCCAGCAATTGCTTTGCATTTTTATCAGAAACACCACCATCTATTTCTATCAGGAAATTGGCTTTAGCTTCTTCTCTCATCTTATCCAGCTGTTTGATTTTTTCATAGGTTCTGGTAATGAACTGTTGCCCTCCAAATCCGGGATTTACAGACATTACACAAACCAGATCAATATCATTCAGAACGTTTTCCAAAACATTTACAGGAGTGTGAGGATTAATAGCCACACCAGCTTTACATCCTGCAGCATGAATCTGCTGAATAACTCTGTGAAGATGAGTGCAGGCTTCTGCATGAACACTGATATATGCCGCTCCGGCATCTTTAAAAGCTTCTATATATTTCTCTGGTTGTACAATCATTAAATGCACATCCAGAGGTTTCTTAGCATGCTTATTAATAGCCGCGCAAACCGGCAAACCAAAAGATATATTAGGAACAAAAACACCATCCATGATATCAACATGGAACCAGTCTGCCTGGCTTTCATTAATCATGGTAACATCTCTTTGCAGGTTTGCAAAATCAGCAGAAAGTACTGAAGGGGCTATAATCGGTTTCATATGACACAAATATAAATAAAATGAAAGGATGTTAACTTAAAGAAAAACGTATTTATTGAAGGATAATTCTTATTACCTGATGACCACTCTGACTATTAAGAACTAGGAAATATACACCTCTCTGAATGTCACCGGGAAATCTTATCTGATTTATCTTTTCTGCCTTGAAAAAAGTTTCTGCAAATATTTTTTTCCCTGTTAAGTCAAACAATTCAGCCTGGACATCATTGCTGACTAATTCATTTGCAATAATGAGTTTTACATCTCCCGGAACAGTAACAGGATTTGGAAAAAGCCCGGCAATCAATGTATCTGCGCTTGAAAAGGCAATTGCTTTTTCAAAATTAGGAATACCAAATCCATATTGAAAATCAGGGCTTTCTGCTTTTGAGGCAGTTTTTTTCAAAGCATCTGTAATTTCTTTATTGGAAAGTTCCGGTCTGGCCTGCCAAAGACAAGCCACGAGTCCAGCCACTAGAGGACACGAAAATGATGTACCATTGGTGTTTGAAAATGAATTATCGGGATTGCCAGCATATACCCCGGCCCCCATGGCAGTTAAATCTGGTTTAATTCTGCCATCAGCAGAAGGCCCAACAGAACTGAATGCAGCATATTTTTCTGCTGAATTTACAGCACCTATAGTAAGAACAGAAGGTCCATCAGCTGGCGCTGTTACATATTTCCATGATTTATTTCCTTCATTGCCTGCACTATTTACTATGATCATTCCCTTTGAAAAAGCTGTCTCCGCCGCCTTTGTCACTACTGTAGTTTTTCCATCAAGATCAGTATAAGTATGATCCTGTTCCGGAAAATCAAAAGTATTATATCCTAAAGAACTTGATATGATATCAACACCTGCGCTGTCTGAGTATTCCGCTGCCATTAGCCAGTTATATTCCTCCAGTATTGTTTCTGAAAAGTCATTTTCAGTTCTCAATAACAAAAAAGAAGCATCATAAGCAGGCCCTACAATCTTTCCCTCTTCAAAACCCGCAAGCACAGATAATACATTCACACCATGATTCCCATCATCATAAACATTCTCTTCTCCTGAAACAAAATCATATGTGCCTATAACTTTTCCATTTTGAAATAAATGATTGAAAAATGTAAGTGTATTGGCATTTAAAAAACCATTATCCAATACTGCGATAAGTTTACCCGTTCCTGAATATCCTAAAGCATGAATAGCAGGAACTCCAATCATAGCGTTTTGAGTCAGAGAAGGACCATAATCAATAGAAGAAGGTGAGGTTGATTGTCGATGAATAGTAGATGAAACAGAAGAAAGGCTCAATGGATTAGAAGCTGCTTCTGCTGGTTGAAGATACTTTACTGATTTTACAAATTTCTTTTTACTGAGTTCTTCTGAAACCTGTTGCGACGTTTCTGCAATCACACCATTTTGCCATCTTGAAGATCCTTTGATTGTAATACCCAATTTATTCAATGAATCCAGGTAATTTTTATTAACAGGTAAATCTTCTTCCTGAATCTGAATATCTTGAACCTTTCTCCTAGCGATCGCTTTCGCAGAAAGAAACTCTTCAGGAGCATTTAGAGAATAATCGGAAGCAGACTTATCAGTAAATGTAACAAAGTATAGATTAGTCTGAGCAAGACCTTGAAATGATAAAAAAATAAAGAAGCAGAAAATGGCTTTACTCTTTGCCGTAAGCATATATTTTCTGAACAAAGGTTTCTCCTGTCTTTATAACATATTTCCCTATAGCAGAAGGAGACTGGTCATATTCATAAATCCTTTTTTCTTTATAAATAAGGCCAACATGTTTTGCGTAATATTCGACTTTGTACTTCTTTTCAATCAGGTTTTGATTATCAGCCTGGATAATCTTTACAGAATTGGGGAAATAAATTGTATCAACATAAAAAGTACGTTTGAGGTCCTTTACTTTATAGAACTCTTGTCCAAGTGTGTTTTCAGCATTCCCATCCCAGGTTTTATCATTTTCCAAAGGAAAAGTCATCTTTATAAACCTGATATTATTTTCCATTCTTGTAACATTATTCTTACTGTTAAACTCACTCCATACTGAATCCGGTTGAGCAGGCCAAGGTTCGGTGAGGCTCTTTTTGGTATACCTTTCAACTCTGTACTTTACTTCATCGCCAGCTCTGAATGTATCACCAATAATTTCCTTGAGATAATAAAATGAATGAGTCGAATCACTTACCCCATATGTTTTTTTATCTACAGAATATAGAACATACATTCCCTTTTCAATTGGGAAATACTGATAGTCGGATACATCAGGATCCTGTTCACTAGAGCATCCGGTAATTAAAAAAGATGCAACAAAAAAGAAAATTAAAGGGAAAAATCTATTCATTGTTTTGTCTAAAACTTGATGTTATCCATCCCCCACCTACCACGTCATTACCTTCGTAAAAAACCGCTGCCTGTCCTGGTGCAATTGCAGTTACTCCCTGATGGAAAAGTACCTTCATTTCATCACCGAACTGTTCAATAAGCGCAGGAGTGCCTCCATCGTTATATCTGACTTTTGTCACCGTTTCTAATTTTCTGCCAATTAGATCAGGATATTTAAGCATGTTTAGCTTCTTCACCATCATTCCGTCTTTAGCCAACTTTTCTAAAGATGATAGCACGACACGGTTTTTATCTTTCTGAATTTCTGAAACAAATACTGGATAGCCCAATGCTATTCCTAAGCCTTTTCTCTGACCAATTGTATAAAAAGGATATCCCTCATGTTTTCCTACTATTGTGCCATCTTCCAGCACAAACTCCCCTCCTCTAACTGAATCTTCCAAGCCAGGAATTCTTCTTTTCAGGAAGCCTCTGTAATCGTTATCCGGAACAAAGCAGATTTCGTAAGATTCGGATTTATTTACCAGATCTACAAACCCTCTTTCCTGAGCAAAAGCTCTGATTTCAGTCTTTCTTAAGTGACCCAGCGGAAATCTTGTTCTGCTCAGACTTTCCTGAGAAATTCCCCACAAAGCATAAGACTGGTCTTTATTTTCATCAAGGCCTTTAGATATCACATATCTTTCATTTTCCTTTCTGATATTAGCATAATGACCAGTTGCAATAAATTCGCATCCTAGTTTATCAGCACGTCTTAACAGAGCATCCCATTTGATATGTGTATTGCACAACACACAAGGATTTGGTGTTCTGCCGGCAAGGTATTCGTCCGTAAAATGATTGATTACATAATCGCCGAATTCTTCTCTGATATCAAGGATATAATGTGGAAAACCAAGCTTTACTGCAATATCTCTGGCATCATTAATAGAATCAAGACTACAGCATCCAGTTTCTTTCTTAGTGCCTCCGGAAGACGCATAGTCCCATGTCTTCATAGTCATACCAACCACTTCATATCCTTCTTCATGAAGCATAACAGCAGCTACAGAACTATCAATTCCGCCGCTCATCGCTACCAAAACTCTTCCTTTAGTGCTCATTATTTAATTAATCCGGGAAATACTTCAACTGTAACCTCAAAGGTTAAAATTGCATAAGTTAAATCTGAGGGAAAAAAATCAGTTTATAGACTCCCTTACTTTTTTTGTGTATTCTCTTAACGCTTCTTTAAATTCAATATTTTTAGCACTCATTTCTTCCATAATCCAAAGAGCTGCAATCACGTGTGTAAGCTGCTCTCCTTCATCACCTCCCTCTACAGAAATCTTCAGTGCTTCACCTTCTATCAGATCATTTTCAGCCTGTTTTAAGTCGGAAGGTGTATAATTTTCTACAAGTAGTTTTATCGCAGGTATTTTCATTTAAGTATTATTTTATTTCCAAATGCAGCCCTGCATTCCAATACTATTTAAGTTTCTCAAGTGCCTCAACTACAGCTTCTTCTTTACTGGAGCAAAGCGTTTCCACTAAAACTCCGTTTTGGAATGTGGCAAAAGTAGGAAGGTTATTGACATTAGCTTTCTTCCTTGCTTCAGGATTACTTTCAGCATTCACCTCCAGAAATACGATACCTGGAAATCTCTCATCATTGGATAATCTTTTGTATTTCGGGGCAAACAATTTGCATGAACCACACCAATCCGCATAAAACTTCACAATCACATTGGAATTTTTTGCAAGTTCTGCATCAAAATTAGAATCTTCTACTGCTATAACTGGCATAACTTAATTTTTGAGTCCAAAGATACCGAAAAAATGTTCCGGAAACTTTCGACTTTAACTTATTTTTAAATTAATTTGTTTTTGAACTATTTAACGGTAATTGGGATATGGCATTAAAAACACTAGTAAAGGTAAGTGAAGTAAATAACCTAAGTGATGCACGCTATTGTGCTGGTATGGGTGTTGAATTAGTAGGATTTCCACTGGATGAAAACCATCCTAAATTTATAGAATTAAGCTCTATTAGAGAAATTGTAAACTGGATATCAGGGGTTAAAGTAGTTGGAGAGTTTACTGGCGACAATGTTTATAACATGAACTATCTGGCTGAGCAACTGAACCTTGACTTTATACAGCTCAATCATTTAATACATCCGGAATTTTTACCTGGATTGAAAAAACCAGTAATACTAAAAGTAGATTTCAACAATGATGAGCCTTCTGAAACTATTGAAGTATTGAAAAAATATGAAAACAAGGTAGCTTATTTCCTGTTAGAAAATAATACAGAGCCGGAGTTGAATTATTTAAAAGATGTACTTGGAGAAATTTGCCAAAAATTTCCCGTTATTCTAGGATTTGGTATTCAGCAATCTGCTTTACCACTTATTATTGATACAATTAACCCATCTGGTATAGCGCTAAAAGGTGGGGAAGAAATTAAGCCTGGGCTTAAAGATTTTTCCGAATTATCTGAAATATTAGAAGAACTGGAAGTAAATGACTGACAAGATGAAAACTATTTTTACGCTTACACTTTCTCCTACCATTGACAAAAGCTGCACTGTAGATCATGTATATGCAGAGCACAAATTAAGGTGTTCAGAACCTGTTCACGAGCCAGGTGGCGGTGGAATCAATGTTTCCAGAGCAATTAAAAAACTCGGAGGAGATTCTATTGCTGTTTATCCCAAAGGTGGACCAACCGGAGAGTTACTGAATCAGCTTTTAAATAAAGAAGGTATCAATCAATATCCTATTGAAGTTGAGCATTGGAGCAGGGAAAACTTCATTGTTGTAGAGACAACTACTAACAGGCAATATAGGTTTGGCATGCCTGGTGCTCCGCTTTCTCAGGCAGAATGGATAAAGTGCCTTGATGAGATAGATGCTCATGGTGAAAAAATTGATTATCTGGTGGCTAGTGGTAGCATGCCTCCGGGCGTTCCATCGGATTTCTATGCAAGACTTGCAAAAATAGGTAAGCGAAAAAATGCAAGACTGGTTCTTGATACTTCAGGAGATGCTTTAAAAGAAGCTATCAACGAAGGTATTTTCCTTTTAAAACCAAATGTAAAGGAGCTTAGTGAGCTAATCGGTTCAGAATTAAAAACTATTCATCAGCAGGAAGAAGCGGCGTTAGAAATCATCAAAAAACACAAGATAGAAATAATGGTGGTTTCGCTTGGTGCTTTCGGTGCCTTTATTGCCTCTAAGGATGGAGTAAACCATATATCGGCACCTTCTGCTGCTAAAAAGAGTACTGTGGGAGCCGGAGACAGCATGGTTGCTGGTATTGTTCTATCTCTTTCAAGAGGATGGAGTCAATTGGATGCTCTGAAGTATGGAATTGCCTGTGGAACTGCAGCAACTATGAATCCAGGTACAGAACTTTGCAACCTTGAAGATGTCAATACTCTTTATAATTGGATCAATACAATGGAAAAAAGAGGTCAACCCGATCAGTTGAACTCTACTTTCAAATAATTGATAAGCGCATTTTCCATTAAGAATCGGCGTTCATAAGTTGTTTGAATACCGTAATGATCAGAAAGTATTGGAGAATTATAAAGATCCTCTGTATGAATAATTGATTTTATACGATCTTTATAATTTTCCATAACCATCATTGTATATTCATGCAATTGAAGGTTATCAGTTTTTAAATGAAGTACCCCTCCTGGTTTTAAGATCTTCAAATAACTGTCAATATATCTAGGATAAGTCAGTCTGTGCTTTTCATGTTTGTCAACTGGTCTTGGATCAGGAAAGGTAATCCAGATTTCATCAGCTTCTCCTTCTGCAAAGAAATTCTCCAACTCATACATCCTTACTCGTAAAAATGCTGCATTGGTAAGATTATTTTCTTCAGCAACACAGCTTCCTTTCCAGATTCTGGCCCCTTTAATATCAACACCTATATAGTTTTTTTGAGGAAAAAGTGAAGCTAATCCTGTGGTGTATTCCCCTCTGCCACATCCCAGTTCAAGTATTATTTCATTTTTGTTATCAAAAAAGTTGTTCCAATTGCCTTTAATCTTCTCATATATCTCCTTACCTGGCTCTACTACATTTCTTCTTTGAGCATTTACGGCAAACCTTTTTAATTTATTCTTCCCCATTTTAATAAATACTTCTAACTATAAATTGTCCAACTCGGATACTACAAATGTGCTGCCTCCGATAAATATAAAATCATCTTGTGACGCTGAGGCCCTTGCTTTTTGAAGAGCGACATTAACATCCCTTTCGATCTCTCCTTTCAAGCCATATTTCTTGGCTTCCTGATATAATATATCTGCATCAAGGGCGCGAGGAATTTTAGGCATACAAAAATAATAGATAGCATCTTTAGGCAAAAGTGTAAGGATTTTCGAAATATCCTTATCCTTTACCACACCAAAAACAATAAAAAGTCTATTGTAGGAATAGCATTTAAGCTGGCTCAAAACTTCTTTTATTCCTGCCTCATTATGACCGGTGTCACATACTACCATGGGATTAGTTTCTAATACCTGCCAACGTCCTTTTAATCCGGTCAAACCAACGACATCTTCGACTCCTTTACGAATAGCTCTTTCATCAACTTGAAATCCTTTTTGATTTAAAATCTCTGCTGTTTTGAAGACCCCTGCCAAATTTTTTAACTGATACAAACCGGGAAGACCAGATTTCAAATCTTCATATAACATTAGATCATTGTTGAAGACATCTAATATCAGGTTCCCATTCTCCAGCCTTTTATTGATCAGACTGAATTCAGATGATGCAAAAGTAATTGGAGATTTTTTGGTTTGAGCAACTTGAATAAATACATCTGCCACAGATTCTTGTCTTTCACTTAATACCACTGGAATGCCAGTTTTAATAATTCCAGCTTTTTCACCTGCAATCTGAGGTAATGTATCTCCTAAAATATTCTGATGATCCAAACTGATATTAGTGATTAGAGATACAAGTGGCTGAATGATGTTGGTTGAATCCAATCTTCCACCAAGTCCTGTTTCAATAATAGCAATATCAACCTTCTGAGACTTGAAATAATCAAATCCCAGTATAGTGGTCATTTCAAAAAAAGAAGGATTTAACTTTTCAAAAAGTCCTTTATGACTTTGAACAAAGTCTACAACAACCTCTTCCGGAATATTCTCCCCATTGACTTTAATGCGCTCTGCAAAACTTTTCAGATGAGGAGATGTAAAAAGACCAACTTTATATCCCGCGGACTGCAATACAGCAGCAAGAAAATGAGATGAGCTTCCTTTACCGTTTGTTCCAGCAATATGAACTGAAGGAAAGCTCTCCTGTGGGTTATTGAGAGCTTCGCAAAGCGCTCTTATATTATCGAGGCCACTCTTTAAAGCAGAGGAGCCCACCTTTTCAAACATAGGCAGGCTCTCATATAAATATTTTACTGTTTCCTTAAATGAATTCACTTTATCTCGACCGCACAATAATGGTGTATTTTCCTGAAGCTCTTGGCGGGGGTTTTACGTTATCTCTTGTCCGCTCCACACTCCATTTTCTTTCTATTTCATCCTGGTAATATTTTACCAGTGAAGGACTAACTGTTTTTTCAAGAACTGTGATTCTTGTCAGTTCGCCTTCTTCATCAACTTCTATGTTAAAAACTATTTTTCCGTTTTCATTGGTCTGATCTTTTTCCGGACGGAATGCCAGATTCCAACCTGTAAGTTCCAGTCTAGGACCCGGACCTCCATCACCTGGAGTACCATATAGAGCATTGGAATTTATAGAACCATTAGGGTCACCCTGATCACCTACTTTACCTTTTCTATCTCCGTTATTATTGGATCCAGACTGGCTGGTACCTGAAGTTCCTCCGGCTCCTGTTTTTTCAGGAAAAAGCGCTTGGGAAGTGACAGTCTGTTCTTTTTTAGGCTCTTTCTTTGGCTCCTTTATCTCTAAATCCTTCTTTTCTACTTTCTTTTTTGGCTCTTCCTTCTTCTTTTCCTCCAACTGATATGCACTTTCTTCGCTACCAGTTACGATCTCTCCTTCAGTACTTTCAGGAATCTCTTCAGCCACAGGTTCTTCTACATCCACCATCTCATTTGTTGCTGGTTCTCCAGGGGCAGGATCATCATTTTCTGAATCTCCGACCGGACCAGTATTCTGAAGATCTCCATATCCTGCGGGATCAATTCCAAAATTCAGGACAACTCCACCTTTTCCGTTTCCACCATCTCCGTCCATAAGAGGATCTGGCTTATCCCAGGCTAAAAGAAAAAAGAAACAAATAGCAAGAAGGCAATGAATTCCAATGGAAGTCATTGCCCCTATTCTTTCGTTTTTTATATCTTGTTTTTCCTGATTATCCATTCGTTCTATTCCAAATTCAAGTTAACTACTAAGTTTCTTACTTCAATAATAGTTCAAACTGATTTGATTTTTTATCAGGGCAATTAAAAAGTCATTACCCAGGTTGAGCTTCCGTATTTTGATTTATAATCTTCCAGTTTGCTTTTAGCTTCTTCTTTATCAGAGAAATCCGCTACAGAAACTTTATAAAACTTGTTGGTTTTAGATGGTTTAATTAAAGTAGCATCTACACCTTCTTTGTCAAATTTCTTTTTAAGTCTGTAAGCATTGTCTCTTTTAGAAAAAGAACCTACAATGATAAAGAAACGGCCTGACTTTTCAGATATTGCAGGAGTCTTAACCGGTTCTGCCGCTTTTGTTGAAGAAGAAACGTCTGCACTTAATTCAATATTGTTATGTTCCGGCTGATATGCTTCAGCAACAGGGGCTACAGCTTCCGCTACTTCTGATGGTTCTGCGGCAACTTCGTCTTTTATAAGTGGTTCAACTTTCTCTGCAACCGGAGCTTCATTTTTATGAAGAAGGTCAAATGGGAAAACGCTGCTTAAGCTGTTATTTTTCTGGTTGTATAAAAATGCTCCCGCAATTCCCAAAACAAGAATCGGAAGTAATACTAAAATAACTTTAACTCCTTTGTTTTTTTCTTTTGCAACCGGATTACCATTCTCATCCAGCGTAACAGGCTCTGTTTTTTCTGCTGCTTTTTTTACCGGAGGTCTAAGGCCTCTGGTTGGTACTTTTGCCATATTAGAATCTCTATCTATTGGTTTGAAATATAATTCAGATAATCCAAAACTATCATCCAGGTAATTTATTTTATTCTCCGGCTCAAACTCCAACAAACCATCTGCATTATAGAAGAAACCTCCTATGCCTTTAAAGAAATATTGATTATACCTTTTCAGATTTTCTTTAAGGTTGCTTACAAAGTTTTCAACCATTTGATTTGCAAGCTCCCTATCAACACCCTCAATCTCCGCCACATAGCCTATCAATACGCCATCGTTATTGATTAGTTGCCCATTAAACGCAATTTTTTTAACGGGTGGTATAAACTTATTACTGACAGGATGAATATCGGCCGAAGAGTAGTTTGTAATAAACCCTCCGAATCCTGGTATCACCACGCAATCATAGGTATAGAGTAAATCTTTTATGTAAATGTCTATCATTTTCAAAACGAGTAAGTTAGCCCGCCTAATACGTTAATTCCTTTAACGGGGTAGTACAAATATCTTTGATATTTTTTAGATAATATATTATTAAATTCCAAAAACGCAGAGAAAGCCGGTGAAAATCTATATTCAACCTTAAGATTAAGGTCGGTTATAGGTTTTAGCTTTACGACTTCATTCTTTACAAAGTTTTTAGCTTTTAATCCGCTAATATAATAAATATCAACATTTATAAATATTTTTTTCTCCAAATTGTACCTTCCACTAAAAGATGTATAAAAAGATGGTCTCTCCCAGGCATATTCAAAATCGCTGACATTATATCCATAGTAATTCAATTTGTACTCTACCAGTAATTCTTTTGAAACATCATAAGACAACTCCCCGGTCAATTGTGTAAGGGAAGTATTTCCTTTGTCGTAAAGGGTGACAAATCTTGATGTATCAGGATTTCCGTTGTTGAAAAAATAAAGGTTCTTATAATTCTGATAAGAGAATCTTGCATTATAATTCAGTTTTCCGATAACATGCCCCTTGGCTCCAACAAAAAATTCAATCGACTTATTGGTATGCAATATTGCCGTATTATTTCCTAGATAAGGGTTGTCATATACAAACTTTCTGAGTGTGTTCTTTTGCATTTCCCCATCCAATCCTGCATAAGCGATCAATTGCTTATCTACAACATCATACTCTGCTTTAAGATTAGGATACAGATGCACGCCTTTAACTGATTTAACCGAATCATTTGTATAAGCAACATTGAATCCAAGGTTCAGTCTTATTTTATCCAGTACCATGGAATATGAAGGCTTCAGCATAAAAAATGCTCTGTTAACTTTACTTGAATCTTTTCTATTCGATAAAGAAAGTACTGCACCTACATTGACTTTTCTGTCATCATCCAGCTTATAAACCCCATTAAAATCTGTAAGGAATTCGCCTTCTTTTGCTTTGAATCTGTCGCTTAATCGATAATAATTAAATCCGAGATTATAACTGATCTGATTGGTTTTATCAAGGTTTTCAACGCCTGCATTGATATTAAACAACTGATATACCTGTTTAATGTCTTGCAACTTCAACAGGTTTTCATTTCCACCATAGTAGTTGAACCTCATTCTTGAGTATCCAATACCTCCGCTGATTACTTGATTTGACGTAAAATATTTACCATAAGCTTCGGCCAGGTTATCACTCATTCCTGACAAAGATTTTCCAACTGGACCGTTTTTAGAAGAGTAATGTTTATAGTGAAGTCCATATAGATATTTTTCACTTCTCTTACTATTTACAAAAGCTTCCAGATAAGGTGTCCCATAATTACCGAAACCGGCCTTCACATAATTGCCATAAAACTTCTTAAGAGGCTCATCCGGCATCATAAGTAATTTTATCTTACTCGGAAGATTAGGTAAATTTAATTTCACTTCCTCAAGCTTATACTCCTGAGGTTTTGCCGGAGGTGTCTTCACATCAAAATGAACTTTCTCAAAGTTTCTGTTCGCTTCAGGCAGATCGAGTTTCCTTTCTTTTTCAATGATTACAACCTTCTCCTCTATTTCGCCCTGACCAAAAGCAGTGTTTAAAAATGATACAGCAACACCTGAAATAACTGCTATTTTAAATGATCTCATAAAAGTCTTTTTTCCGTTATTCATTGCTCTTTCCCTCCTGTCCTTTTTCTAACTTTTCAATTTCTTTCTCCTTCTCTTTTGATTCCAATTCACTTAATCGCACTTTGGCTTTTTCTACAGTTTCTTTATGCGGTGATTTTTCTATAATAGATTTCAATGTTGCCTTAGCCTGGAAGAGCTCATTAAGAGCTACAAAGTTTTCCGCTATAAGCAAAAACGAACGTCCAAGCCAATCATCGTAAATCGAGAAGTTGTTATTCAGATCGTAAAGAGTTTCAAGAGACTGCTTATACTTTTTCTCATTGTACTGAATCTTGGCAATGAGGTATTGAGCCTCTGCCGCATTGATATCTTTGGCAGCATTTATTGTCTGAATAAAATGATCGACAGCTTTATCATTCTCTCCTTTAGCCATAGCTATCTTACCTTGATAGAGCATTGCTTTGCTTTCTGCGTCCAGCGTGGAATTACCTTGTTTCAGAATTTCAGATGTATAGTAAAGTGCTGAATCATATTTCTGAGTATTGTAATAAGCATCTACAAGACCAACATTTGCAATAGACCTGTCTTTCTTTCCTCTAGCCTGGGCAAGAAGAATCTGATAATAATTTTTCGCCGATTGATAATCCTTATTTAAAAGACTTAGATCAGCAAGTCTTTGAATTGCCTTATTATAATAAGTGCTTGACCTGTCTTCAATTACTTTCTTATAATATTCAATTGCACTTGTCAATTCGTTTTGTCTGTAATAAGATTCAGCCATATAGTATTGAGCTTCTTTTACATTAGGATTATCAGGATTTCCATTGATAAAAGCCAGGAACGACTGAATTGCCTGTGGGTACTTTTGATTGTTATAAAGTGCTTTTGCATTTTCAAATTCAAGAACTGTTAAAGAAGCTGATTCTTTATTGTCTGGATTGTATTCTTTGAACTTAGCGAGTATTGCAGGAAACTCTTCTTCTCTTCCCGCTGCTGCAAGGGCTTCCTGTACTCCTTTAAGCGCATTTTGAGATTCTTCATGAGTTGGAAGATTATCTAATATGAATTGATAATCACGAACTGCTTTTTCATAATCTTTCAGGTTAAAATATGCAGTAGCTCTTCTGCTATATGCATATGGAGCATAAGGACTCCCTGGTTTTATACCTATCAATGCACTATATGCTTTTACTGCATCATTGTTTTCACCTGTCTGAAGCTCCAGTTGTCCTTCCTGAAATAAGGCATCATCATAATACAAAGAGTTTGGATAGCGCTTAATTACCGCCTCAAAATTTGTCTTTGCCTCCAATACTTCTCCCAAATTCATTTTTACAAGGCCACGCTGATAATAGGCATAGTCGATATCTGAGCTTTTATCTGCAACAGCCTCATCATAATATTTTATAGCCTGCTCATACTCTTTGGTAACATAATACAAATCGGCCAGTCTGAGTAAAGCATCATTGTAATTCTGTTTATTTTTCTCAGCTTTTACTTTATCTACATAAGCTCTGAAATGAGGTAGAGCTTTATCAAATTGTTTGGTATTGTAATATGCATACCCAATTCCATATCTAGCCTTCAGGTAATACTCATTGTCATCTTTACTATTTGTAAAAACTGCAGCATAAGCATTTATAGCAGCATTATAATCTTTCAGGTATGACAAAGCTTCACCTTTCCAGAAGTTTGCATAAACCACATAATCCTTATTTATCGGATATTCCAGTGATCTGTTAAACATGTCAATAGCTTCCTGAAAGTTATTATTATTTAACAGTTCAGTACCTTTCAAAAAGGTTACAATCTGGTATGTAGAATTGATTCTAAGGCTTCTGGATTTAAGACCTTCAATGTATGAGATTGCATCAGAATAGTCTCTGGTTTTTAATAAAGACTCACTAAGTATTTCGGTTGCTTCAGGAACACGAGGGCTTCCTGGATAGGTTTTCAGAAATTCTTTTAACGCAGGAATTGCTTCAGTATATCTTTCAAGATCAGAATTTACTTTCCCGTAATTAAACAAAGCTTCTTTCTGAATTTCTTTATTAGGATTACTTTTTCTCGCCTGGTCGAAAGCAGTTACAGCAAAATCCTTCTTTCCCGTCTGTAAATAAGAAACACCAAGATAATACGCACTAGCCTGAGAAATGGAGTCATTACCTATTGCCAGCCCTTTAAAGTTTTCAGCTGCATCTTCATATTGTGCATTCTTAAATTGAGAATAGGCTAATCTATATTGAATCTCCGGATTTGCTTTTATTTTAGCAATCTGAATGTATTTAGAAAAATTTTCTTCAGCTTTCTTATAATCTTCTTTTCTAAAATAAGCCTCACCTGTCAGCAAGTAAAACTCATCGGCGTTCTGTATGTCCTGTTTAGAACTTGTGACAGTTCCTGCATATGAAATCAGTTGATCCAGCTCACCTTTTTTATAGTAAATATTTACAATCATGTATGGCACAAGCGGCTTATATGATTCATTCTCTTCAGCTTTTTTTAGATCAGTTAAAGCTGCATCATATTCACCATTTCTGAACTCAAGATAACCCGCATAATAACTGGCAGCATAAGTATACTTATGCTGACCTCCCTTAATTTTGTTAAATAATGGAGCTGCTTTGTCAAAAGCTTTCATATTTAAATATGAATAGGCCAATTTAAAATTAGCATCGAGTTGCTGCTCCTCATTGAGGTTTTCATGATTTACTTTTTCGAAATACTGAATCGCCTTTTCATACTTTTTTGAATTGTAGTAAAAAGTAGCAAGATCAAAATGAGCTAGGGAAGCCTTTGCATGATATGGATATTTTGAAATGAAATGCTTGTAAAGCGGCTCTGCATCCGGATTAAAGAGATTTAAGGCAGAAAAGGCAATGTAGTATTCTGCATCTATGGTTTTCAGGTCATTTATTCCCTGACCTACATATTTCTCAAATGCATTTCGAGCAGCGGCATATTTTTCTTTGTCTAATAACTCAACCCCGTCTCTGAATAACTGGTCATAAGAAATTTTGACCATTGTATTCTGTGCAAACACAAAAAGAGGAGCCAGGAGTATAAAAGAAAAAATTAAAAGTTTTTTCAGCATAGTGCCTTATTTAATAAAACTAATATGAATTTTTAAAGCGTAAACGGTATTATTTCAATTTTTATTTTTGTAAAAATAAAAATTGAATCGGATCATCAAAATTAAAAACGGATTAATTACCCTGTTTTTGAATTAGTGCAGAATTTTAAAAACAAGTTCTTTCAATATATCCCCCTCTCCGACACTCACATTGTCAACTCCTTTTAACATCAGATCTGCCTGCCGAATATAATGAATGATGTTAATGACCTTTTGCGGAGGATAACTCTTCGCCGCGGCAATATAGTCTTTAACAAAGAATGGATTCACCCCTAACAACTTTGCCAACCCTCCTTCTGACTTATCTTCCGCTGCGTGGATCATGAGGACCTTTGTATAAAAATTGAACAAGGTGACAATTATTGGAATAGCCGGATTGCTTTTTGGATCGGCCTCAAAATATTTAAGGATCCTGTTTGCCTTTAGGACATCTCTTTTAACCAACGTATTCTGAAGTTCAAATACATTATACTCTTTACTAATCCCAACATACTTCTCAACAAGAGCCTCGTCTATGACTACTTTTTCCTTTAAATTGATCAGAAGCTTATCAATTTCATTAGCGATCCTGCTCAGGTTATTGCCAATATATTCACTGATCATTCCTGCTGCTCTTGGATTAACTTTAAATCCTTTATCAGTAAAATAACCATCTACCCATTCAGGAATTTTATTGTCATAAAGCTTTTTGGAATTAACGAAAACAGTATGTTTTTCAAGGCTTTTTCCAATAGCCTTCCTTCCATCAACCGTTTTATATTTATGGCAAAAAACCAATACCGTTGAAGCCAGGGGATTCTGAATATATGCATCCAGGAGCTTGTCGCCAGCTTCTTTTCCCAAATCCGAAATTTCCTGAGCTTCTTTAACAATAACAACCTGCTTATCAGAAAACATAGGAAATTTTCTGGCATTTTGCATTACCGTACTGATGTTAACATCTTTACCATACAGAATAGTCTGATTAAAGCCTTTCTCAGTTTCATTGAGACAGTTTTTCTCAATATAGTCAGAGATTGTGTCTATGAAATAAGGCTCTTCCCCTTGCAGAAAATAAACCGGAGCATACTTTCCGCTTTTAAGATCTTTAATTACACTCTCAGGACTTACAGCCACGATTTAAATATTTAATTAACTGTTAAAGTTAAGTATTTTTTAATAACAGAGCCTAAATTATTATTATGACATTTGCTGTTCTACTTCTTCAGGAATCGTTTGATTTTCCTATCTTTGCGGTCTTTTAATATCTGAATGATGAAAAATTTTGTTGAAGAACTTAAATGGAGAGGCATGGTACATGATATCATGCCGGGGACGGAAGAACTTCTGAATAAAGGAATTACAGCGGGCTACATAGGTTTTGACCCTACTGCATCTTCACTAACGGTAGGTAATCTTGTTCAGGTGATGATACTTGTTCATTTTCAAAACGCGGGTCATAAACCAGTTGCTCTGGTTGGCGGCGCTACAGGAATGATTGGGGATCCAAGCGGGAAGTCCGAAGAACGTAAACTGCTATCCGAAGAAACCTTAACACATAACCAAAACTGTGTAAAAAAACAATTATCGAAATTCTTAGCATTCACAGGAGATAATGCTGCTGAGGTTGTTAATAACTATGATTGGTTTAAAGATTTCAGTTTTATCGGTTTCTTGAGAGATGTAGGAAAACATCTGACTGTAAATTACATGATGTCAAAAGAATCTGTTAAAAAGAGACTTGAAACCGGAATTTCATTTACTGAATTTTCGTACCAATTGCTTCAAGGCTACGATTACCTTCATCTATATAAAAATAAAAATTGCCGTCTTCAAATGGGAGGTTCGGATCAGTGGGGTAATATTACCGCAGGAACAGAGCTTGTTAGAAGAATGGAAGGTGGAGAAGCTTTTGCGTTGACAACACCTTTATTGACAAAGGCTGACGGCACCAAATTTGGAAAGTCTGAAGGTGGTAATATCTGGTTAGATCCAGCAATGACTTCGCCATATAAGTTCTATCAGTTCTGGTTAAATAGTGCAGATGATGATGCTAAAAAATTCATTAGAATTTTCACATTAAAGACAAAAGAAGAAATTGAGGCCTTAGAGAAAGAGCATGAAACAGCTCCTCATTTGCGGATAATTCAAAAGGCTCTGGCTGAAGAAATAACTACTCGAGTTCATTCGAAAGATGATTATATGACTGCAGTTAAAGCTTCCGAAATACTATTCGGCAAATCAACTACAGAAGATCTTGAAAGTCTGGACGAGGATACCCTATTGTCAGTATTTGAAGGCGTACCTCAGGTGGATATAACTAAAGATGTGCTGGCAGAAACACCTACTATCACTGATCTACTTTCTGTTGCTACTGGGAATGTAATTTTTGCATCTAAAGGAGAGGCTAGAAAAATGATAACCGGAGGAGGTGTAAGTATTAATAAAGTAAAAATAGAATCAGAACAACGAATTGATTATAAATTACTTCAAAACAAATATCTACTTGTTCAAAAAGGGAAGAAGAATTACTTCCTGTTAAAAGTAAATTAAAATAAAAAGTCCCGGAATTCGGGACTTTTTTATTTTTAGTGACCAGCTTCTGCTTTTTTTATAATCTCTTCAAAAAACATAATAGACCAGATAATATTGGTTTTATCGGCATAAGGAATTATATCATCCAAAGTATTTTGCACCGCACTGAGATAAGTACCTTTATTTTTTACTTCTTTCTCAACGTGCTCAATATTCAAAGGTGTCTCCGGAATCCCCATTTCTTTAAGAGTAGCCCCTGGCTTAGATTGTAGTGCCAGGTAAGGAACGACTTCTGTAAGGATTTTAATTCTTTCCATGTACAACTGAGTAAGTTCCAGTTTTCCAAGGCCTTTCAGCTCATCTTCGGTATGGTACTTAGTCAGTTTCGCATCAGCACTTACATAAGTAAAAGGTGATGATTTTGATGCTTTTGCTTTGTCGTTTTGTGCGGAAACGGATGAAATTGCAGTAAAGGCTAGGGCGGCAATTATTAAATGTTTCTTCATATCCTAAGAGTGGAGATTTTTTGCTTATCAAATATCCTAATAATTCACTTTTAATTCAAATAAAAACTTAAAAAATCCAAAATCCTTCACTCATTAGAGTTTGGGAATGGATTGGATATTCTTTTGTAATATAAATTTTACTTTTTCAAATAATAAAAATTTACAATTATTAAAATTTCTGCCTAAGGAAACTTTCTATTTTTTCATTCTTACAAATTGCTTCTAAGGCACTTTCATATCCTATGTTAAAAATTTCTTCAGCTTTTCCTATATCAAAAATTCTATATTTACATAATGCCTGTGGCTCAATAACCAAGTCACAATAATCTTTCCTCGGTTTCACATTACAACCAACTGCCAGATTAAAAGTTCTTTCCACCATTGATTTTATTGATGTAACTTCAAAATTGGGATTATTAGGATTAACGTGAGCCCCAATCAGGAAATCCACTTTTCCAATAAGTGGCTCAACAGGTAAATTATTAATAACACCCCCATCTACAAGCCTCTTTTCTCCATAAACAAAAGGAGCAAACAGCAAAGGAATACAAGCCGAAGCTAGAATTGGTTCAATGAGATTACCACTGTCAAAATAAATGGTTTTCCCTTCTTTCAAATCCGCTGCAGAAATTATCAGCTTTATCTTAAGTTCTTCAAAAGTCAGACAAGGCAGATAAAGTTTGTAAATAGGTATAAGCCTTTGCATATTTAAAAGGCCAAATTTGCTCCATGCCGGTCTGAAGTATTTAAACATCCTGGGTTTCATAAGCGTGGCAAGAATTTGCTCAGGTTTCAGTCCTGCAGCATATAAAGCTCCGACAATTGCTCCTGAACTTACGCCGGAAATCATTTCTGGCTTTAATCCTTTTTCTTCTAATGCCTTTAATATTCCAAGATGAGCAATACCCCTTGCTCCTCCGCCGGAAAGTGTCAGTCCGATTTTCATTTACAACACTTCTTTTAATTTGAATGTATCTTTTACTCTGAATCCCTTTTCAGTTTCCTGAATCGTGCAGCACTCATGCACAGGATCATGTTCCAGGAAAATTATATAATCTTTGCTAATTGCATCTGTAAAAAAGATTTCCTTTTCCTGCATGGAGATCAATGGTCTGGTATCATATGCCATAATGTAAGGAATAGGAATATGTCCGACAGAAGGTAACAGATCCGCAGCAAAAACTATTTTCTTACCCTTATAATCTATAACAGGAATCATCTGTTTATCTGTATGTCCGTCCACAAATAAAAAATCTATACATCTAAAAGGCGTCTCCTCTCTGATTCCAACAAACTCAAGTTTGCCGCTTTCTCTCAGCGGGAATATATTTTCCTTTAAAAAACTGGCCTTTTCTCTGGCATTGGGAATTGAAGCCCATTTCCAGTGATCTTCATTAGACCAATAAACGGCATTTTTAAAAGCCGGTTCAATTTTCGTTCTATCTTTATTATATACAGTTGCTCCTCCACAATGATCAAAATGCAAATGGGTCAATATCACATCTGTAATATCATTTTCAGAAAAGCCAGCCTTATGTATAGATTCCATCAGAGTATCTTCTCCATGCAAATAATAATGACTTAAAAACTTATCATCTTGTTTGTCTCCAATCCCTGTATCCACTAATATTAGTTTATTTCCATCTTCAATGAGCAAACATCGCATAGCCCAGGTGCATAGATTTTTATCATCAGCCGGATTAGTCTTTTGCCAGAGTGTTTTAGGTACTACACCAAACATAGCGCCGCCATCAAGCTTAAAAAATCCTGTATTTATTACGTGTAAATTCATTGAGATAATAGATCTAAAAAGTACCGGACATTTATAAAAAACAAAAAGCTGTTTAGGTTCTAATTGTTTCCTAAACAGCTTTTATTATTTCTTCAGAAAATGAGATTATTCAACAAAGACTCCCATTGCACCAAATTTTTCAATTCTTTGAGCTATTCTTTCTTCAGATGATAACTTTGACAATTCATCAATTGTATCGATTATTACTTTTCTGATTTTCTTAGCTGTTCCAACAGGATCTACGTGAGCGCCGCCAAGTGGTTCTTTGATAATATCATCGACCATTTTATTTTTATGCATATCGGTTGCTGTAAGCTTTAAAGCTTCCGCAGCCTGCTCTTTGTAATCCCAGCTTCTCCATAAAATTGAAGAGCATGATTCAGGAGAAATGACAGAATACCAGGTATTTTCCAACATTAAGACCTTGTCTCCTATTGCAATACCCAAAGCTCCACCAGAAGCCCCCTCACCGATTACAATACAGATAACGGGCACTTTTAAGAGGAACATCTCTTTAATATTTCTGGCAATTGCCTCAGCCTGACCTCTTTCTTCAGCTTCAAGTCCGGGAAAAGCTCCAGGAGTATCAATAAACGTAACAATAGGAACATCAAACTTCTCTGCCATTTTCATAAGGCGAAGCGCCTTTCTGTATCCTTCCGGATTAGCCATCCCGAAGTTTCTCAATTGTCTTTGTTTGGTATTTCGTCCTTTCTGATGACCAATAATCATTACAGAATGATCACCTACCTGAGCAAGGCCGCCAATCATAGCTTTATCGTCTTTTACAGAACGATCTCCATGCAACTCAATAAATTTATCAGCTATGGCATTAATATAATCGAGTGTATATGGTCTGTCCGGATGTCTGGACAATTGCACTCTCTGCCATCTGGTAAGGTTAGAGTAAGTTTCTTTTTTCAAAGTCTTTATTTTTTCTTCCAAAGATTTAACCGCAGAGGAAACATCCACATTATTTTCCTGAGCCAGCAACTTCATATCAATTAACTTAGCTTCCAGTTCCGCGATTGGTTTTTCAAAGTCCAATAACATATTTTGTTAACAATAGTATTACTGCAAATTTATAAAATATAATTTCTGAACATACACCCCAAAACAACTTTAGATACAAACAACTAAAAATCAAAAACTTAAACTTAAAATTTATTTTATTCATAGAGAATAAATTTTTCAAAAAAAGGTTTTTTTAGTTTTTTCATCTTCATCTCAAAGAGTTTGAAGAACTAATAATCTTCAGCAAACGAAAGGACTTTTAAAATATTTATAACATAAATGGCTTTTTTTCGTTCTATTCGCTTGCTTTTATTTCCATATGTCTTTTTAAAAATTAATTTTGGAACAATTAATAACCTAACATATTTTAAACTTTAAAGTAGTAGTTGAATGGATAAAAAACATGCAGATACCTTATTAGTAGAGATTGCCTGGGAGGTTTGCAATCAGGTAGGCGGAATTTATACCGTCATTCGTTCAAAGGTCCCAAGCATGATTGAGAAGTGGGATGAAAACTATTGTCTGATCGGTCCATACGTTCATAGCAGAATGCCGGCTGAATTTGAACCAGTTGAAAACGAAGATGATCCATTCTATCAGGCTGCTAAGCAACTCAGAAGTTTTGGATATGAAGTTCACTATGGCTACTGGCTTGTATCTGGAAAACCCAGAGTGATTCTTTTGAACCCTTTTAGTATTTATAATAAATTAAATGAAATTAAGTATGTTCTGTGGGAGCACCATGGAATTTCTTCTCCCGAAGGTGATGATCTTATAAATCAGGTTATCGCATTTGGGCATTTGGTTAAATTATATTTCGCCGAGCTTACACTTGTAACGGAGAAAAAAATTATAGGTCATTTCCATGAATGGATGGCTGGGACCGCAATTCCGGCGATAAGAAGGGATAACTTACAGGCAACTACTGTATTTACAACTCATGCAACACTTCTAGGGAGATACCTTGCAATGAATGATGCTCATTTTTATGACCATCTTCCTTTTTACGACTGGGAAAAAGAAGCTGTTAATTTTAATATAGAAACTTCTGTTAAAATTGAGCGTGCTGCCGCCCATGGTGCACATGTATTTACTACAGTAAGTGAGGTAACAGCCAGAGAATGCGCTTCATTACTTGGTAGAAATGCTGATCTGATCCTGCCTAATGGTCTAAATATAGAACGATTTACCGCTCTACACGAATTTCAAAACCTTCATAAAGAATATAAAGAAAAGATTCACCAGTTTATCATGGGTCATTTCTTTCACAGTTACTCTTTCGACCTTGATAAAACACTTTATTTCTTTACTTCCGGCAGGTATGAGTACAAAAACAAGGGTTTTGACCTAACACTGGAAGCCCTTGCAAGGCTCAACTGGAGAATGAGGCAGGAAAATATGGATATGACAGTTGTCATGTTCTTTGTAACCAAACAACCTTATCACTCTATAAATCCAGCAGTGCTTCAATCCAGAGCCGTAATGGAGGAAATAAGACAAGATTGTAAAGCCATTGAAAAACAGGTTGGAGAAAGGCTTTTCAATGAAGCGGCAGCGAGTGGTGACATTACTATGCCCAACCTCAACAATTTTGTAGACGAGTATTGGAGATTAAGATTGAGAAGAACTCTGCAATCTTGGAAATCTAATCATCTTCCATTTGTAGTAACGCATAATTTAATACACGATCAATACGATGATATACTTAGTTTTCTAAGGACTGCTAATCTGGTTAACAATTGGTATGACAGAGTAAAAATCGTTTATCATCCTGACTTTATATCTCCTACAAACCCATTATTTGGTATGGAATACGGACAGTTTGTAAGAGGTTGTCATTTGGGAATTTTTCCAAGTTATTACGAGCCATGGGGATATACTCCGCTTGAATCTATCGCAAGTGGTGTGCCGGCTGTGACAAGTGACCTTTCTGGTTTTGGCGATTATATCCTTTCAAACATCCCTCAACATGAAGAAAAAGGACTTTATGTTGTAAACCGAAGATACAAGAGCTTTGATGAAGCTGCTAACCAGCTTACGGACCAGCTCTATTCATTTGTTAAACTGGCAAGAAGAGAAAGAATTACCCAACGAAACCTGGTTGAAAGTTCTTCTGAAACATTTGACTGGAAAAACTTATCCGTATACTATGAGCGGGCGTATGACCTTGCTTTAAATTATTTATAATTTTGAAAAAAGAGGCTGTGTTTTAAAGTACAGCCTCTTTTTATTTTTCGCCCCACCACAATTCAAATACCTAAAAATCAGTAAATTAAAATTAAACATACAAATCATTTCCAATATAATTTTGATTTTACTTAACTCCTGTTACCTCTCACCTATAAAAATTAAAATTTGCTAAAAAATAATTATTAAATTAGCAGTTTGATAAAAGGTTTACACTTGAGAATTCTTTTAATCAAGAAAATAAATCGGATAAAACCAGGAACAATCATTTATGCTAATTGAAAATGTCGAAAAGACCACCACTGTGGAGGAGCTGAAGAAAATTGCTTCACAGGTGAGAAGAGATATTGTAAGAATGGTACATTGCTGCAGCTCAGGCCATCCGGGAGGATCACTTGGTTGCGCAGACTATCTTGTTGCGCTTTATTTCAGCGAAATGAAGCATAATACCCAATTTAATATGGACGGGATAAATGAAGATTTATTCTTCTTATCCAACGGACATATTTCACCACTTTGGTACAGTGTTCTATCTAGAGCCGGTTATTTCCCAGCTTCAGAACTAGGGACATTCAGAAAACTTAACTCCAGATTACAAGGACATCCTGCAACAGAAGAGCATCTTCCAGGTATCAGAATCGCTTCTGGTTCACTGGGACAGGGACTATCTGTGGCTGTAGGTGCAGCACAAGCAAAGAAATTAAATAAAGATAACAGACTGGTTTATGTCTTAATGGGCGATGGAGAGCAACAGGAAGGCCAGGTTTGGGAAGCCTTAATGTATGCTGCTCATCACAAAGTAGACAACATAATAGCTGCAGTAGATTATAACGGACAACAAATTGACGGACCATGCGATAAAGTTATGTCACTTGGAAATCTAAAAGCTAAATATGAATCATTTGGATGGAGGGTTCTTGAATGTTCGGAAGGCAACAAAATGGAGGCCGTTACAGAAACACTTCAAAAAGCCAAATCACTAACAGGACAAGGTCAGCCGATTGCAATTTTGTTGAAGACCGAAATGGGTTATGGTGTTGATTATATGATGGGATCACATAAATGGCATGGAGCAGCTCCAAATGATGAGCAACTAGCAAAAGCCCTTGCACAACTAGAGGAAACCCTTGGCGATTATTAATCCATCTTAAAATTTTTATTGCTCTTAAGAAAATGAAGAAATTTACATTCGAAGAAAAAATAGATACAAGATCAGGATTTGGAGTAGGACTGGTTGAAGCAGGAAGATTGAACTCCAATGTCGTAGGTCTGTGTGCTGACCTTATAGGTTCATTAAAGATGGGGGATTTTATTAAAGAATTCCCAGATCGTTTTTTTCAGGTAGGAATTGCAGAGGCCAACATGATAGGTTTGGCAGCGGGATTGACTATCGGAGGCAAAATTCCATATACAGGTACTTTTGCAAACTTCTCAACGGGTAGAGTATTTGACCAGATCAGACAATCAGTATCTTATTCTGAAAAAAACGTAAAAATCTGCGCATCTCATGCCGGACTTACGCTTGGAGAAGACGGAGCTACACATCAGATTCTGGAAGATATTGGAATGATGAAAATGCTTCCTCATATGGTCGTAATCAACCCATGCGATTTTAACCAGACTAAAGCTGCTACAATTGCTATAGCAAATCATTTCGGTCCTGTATATCTTAGATTCGGAAGACCTGCGGTACCAAACTTCACTCCCAAAGATCAAAAGTTTGAAATTGGAAAAGCGCTTCTTTTAAATGAAGGTGCTGATGTTTCCATCTTTGCTACCGGGCATATGGTTTGGGAAGCAATAAAGGCTGGCGAAATTCTTGAGCAAAAAGGAATTGATGCTGAAATTATTAACATCCATACTATTAAGCCATTAGACACCGCTGCAATTCTTAAGTCTGTTCAAAAAACCAAATGTGCAGTTTCTGCTGAAGAACATCAAATCAGCGGAGGTTTAGGAGAAAGCATTGCCCAAGTCCTATCCAGAAATTATCCATCGCCACTTGAGATTGTTGCAGTAAATGATACTTTTGGAGAAAGTGGAACTCCTGATCAGCTAATGGAAAAATATGGGTTGACTGCTAATGACATTGTTAAAGCAGCAGTGAAAGTTGTTGAAAGAAAGGCTGCAATGAAAACCTTGAGTGTATAATTATAAAGGTCTTTCAAATTAAAAAAAGCCGTCAAAATTTAATTTTGACGGCTTTTTTTATACTTAAAAATGATTACTTTTTCCAAAAGAATGAGTGGAAAACTGTATGGTTTTCACCCAACATTTCGATTAATTGATTTCATTTAAAGGCTCAAAATTATTAAATTGGACTTTATTTATAATTGATTGACTTTAAAATCATAAATTCTCTTTTTAAAACACAATGACACATCAATTAAAGTTTTTATTGAAAACGGGACTGGTATTGCTGCTCACCTTGTTTTCACAATTATCTTTTGCCAGAGACTATGAAGCTCCAAAGGCTCAGACCGCTCCTGTAATAGATGGTGTTGGAAGCGATGCCTGCTGGGCTTCAGCAAACTGGTATTATATTGATCAGACTTGGCTGGGCTCAACACCGACTGCAGCAGATTTTTCAGGAAGATTTAAAGCTTCATGGGATTCCAATAAACTTTATATATTAGGAGAAATCACAGATAATACTTTAAGTGACAAGACAGCAGCTCCACTTGTGAATTATTGGGAAGATGATTGTTTTGAAGTGCTTCTAGATGAGAATAAATCAGGAGGAGAACATGAAAAAAATTATAATGCCTTTGCTTATCATATCTCTACATTGCTGGATGCAGTAGATGTAGGTATCGACGGGAATCCTCATCTTTTCAACGACCATGTCACTGTAAAATGGACAAAAAACGGTGATGTATATACTTGGGAAGTAGCCATAACAATGTATACAGACGCATTCGTATACGGAGCTGCTAACAATCCAAAAGCAAATCTTGTAGCAAACAAAAAGATCGGTCTGGCAATGGCTTATTGCGACAATGACGGAGCTTCAAGCCGAGATAATTTCATGGGCTCTGAAATTGTGACAGGATCTGATAAAAACGTTGCATATAAAACTGCAGATATATTCGGAACATTAACACTAGTTGAATCTTCTGTTCCAACCGCTTCTTTTGTTCATTCTGTTGTTGCTTCAAATCTTGCAAATCCAACAGTAATGGTATGTGCTCCAGATGGTAGAATCTTTGTCTGTGAGCAGGAAGGAAAACTCAGAATAATCAAAAACGGAAATTTACTGTCTACTCCCGCAGTTACTGTTCAAACAGCAGTTTACCTACCGCAGTTTGGTAATTATAGCGAAAGAGGCTTGATAGGCCTGGCATTTGATCCAGATTTTGCGACCAACAATTATATATATCTATATTACACTGTTAACTCTAGCGGAATCCACAATAGAGTAAGCCGTTTTACTATGAATGGGGATGTAGTTGTTTCAGGCAGCGAATTGATTCTTTTAGAACTTGAGACACTAAGTGATCAATCAGTCAGCCACAATGGCGGAGCCATGGCATTTGGAAAAGATGGAAAACTATATATTGCAACAGGGGAAAATCAACAAAAAATAACACCTCCTGTTTCTCAAAACCTGGACAATTATTTTGGCAAAATACTTAGAATTAATTCTGATGGAACAGCACCGGCAGACAATCCATTTCCCACAGGTTCAGAAAAGAGAAAAAGAGTTTGGTCTTATGGCTTAAGAAATCCATTTACCTTTGACATACAACCTGGTACAGGTAAAATTTTTGTGAATGATGTAGGACAAGATGCTTGGGAAGAAATAAACGACGTCACTATTGGCGGCAAGAATTATGGATGGCCTACAGCAGAAGGTGTTTCCAGCAATCCTGACTTTACTAATCCTGTCTATATATATGGACATCCTACTTCAGACAGCACCGGGTGTGCAATTACAGGAGGAACGTTCTTTAATCCTGAAACTACTAATTACCCTTCTAAATACATTGGCAAGTATTTCTTTATGGATTATTGTAACAACTGGATTAATTTTATTGACCCTGCCAACAACTTTAAGAGACAGACCTTTTCGTCCAATGTTGCCGGAGCTCCTATTGCAATTGATGCAGGAATTGACGGTAATATTTATTATCTGAGTAGATCTAATTCAGCCGTTTATAAAATAGTTTATTCAGGAAATTCTGCCCCGGAAATTGTAAACCAACCACTTAGTGCTAACATTTTCGAGACTCAGCCTGTTACTTTTTCTGTAACCCTTACAGGTACTGCTCCTTTTACATATCAGTGGATGAAAAATGGAGAGAATATCCCTAACTCAAATTCACCTTCATATTCAATAGCTGCAACTACAACAGCTGATGCAGGAGATTATTCAGTTAAAGTAACTAATGCATCAGGCTCTGTAACGAGCAATATTGCCACACTTACTGTAGGCCCAAAAAATTCAAAACCTGTAGCAACCATCTTAACACCTTCAAATGGAATGCTCTATAAAGGTGGCGATGTAATCACATTTAGTGGTTCTGGAACGGACCCTGAAGATGGTACTTTACCAGCCTCTTCCTTTACCTGGTTCTTTAATTTACATCATAATACACACGTGCATGATGGACTTCCTTTAACTGGTATACAAAATGGAACTTTTACCATTCCGGTATCAGGAGAAACCGAAGATAATGTATGGTTCAGAATCAAACTTGTCGTTAAAGACAATCTTGGTTTAACAGACACTACATATGTTGAGATTTTCCCTAAAAAATCAACGATTACATTAGCTACGGAGCCAGCCGGTCTGCAAGTAAAAATAGATGGACAACCAAAAACGTCTCCATATTCTACCCTCTCAGTACAAGGTATAGAAAGGGCAATCAGTCCGGTTTCACCACAATCTGTTAATGGTATTCCGTATGTATTTGATCATTGGGCTCATGGAGGAAGTGCTGATCAGATCATCTCTACCCCTCTGGCCAATACAACCTATACTGCAGTATTTAAAAGAATTTATCAGGATACATCTTCCTATTCTCCAATACACGATGCATATATTCAAAATGCAAAGTACGATACTACATTTAAGAGTAAGACTTACGGAACACTTGATCCACAATTCCTGATTTCAAAATTACTTTTACCTGAAGGAAATAACAGAAATACTTTTATCACTTTTGATATTTCTGACTATAAAGACAGTATTTTGTCTGCCAGGCTCAAACTATATGGTTATATAGAAGAAACAGATACAGATAAAAAATCTTCAATTGCTGTAGGTGTGTATACTTCTTCAACAAACTGGACAGAAAATACTATCACATGGAACAATCAACCTGCAATATCATCTATTGCTCTTGATACAACAGTAGTTAACGGGTATACATACAATACTTATTATTGGGATGTAACTAATTATATTAAAAGCGAAAGAGCTGCAGGAAGAACCAAAATCACTTTAGTTCTTAAAAATATAGATCAAAGTTTTCCAAGGATCTATTTTAACTCCAAAGAAAATACAAATGGTAATGGCCCTAAGCTAATGATTTTAGCTCCTTGTCAAGGCCCTGCCCTTTCTGCAACACAAACAAATTCAACTTGCTATGGAGGGAACAACGGAACTATTGCCATTACCGCAACAGGCGGGATAACACCTTATCAATATTCATGGACTAACGCTTCCAGTACTTCTTCTACAGCAACAGGTTTAACTGCCGGAGATTACAAAGTAACTGTTACTGACAACAAAGGTTGTTATTCAACAAAAACAATTACAATAACTCAGCCTGCATCTATTGGTATTTCAATTGTAAAAACAGATGTAAGCTGTTTTGGGGGAAATAATGGAAGTGCTGTTGCGACTGCATCAAATGGAAATACTCCATTCACTTATTCATGGTCTCCTTCCGGAGGAACAGCTTCTACTGCGAATACTCTTTCTGCAGGAATATATACTTTAACGGTCACAGACTCTAAAAGCTGCAAAGCAACCTCAACTGTAACCATTGCACAACCTGAGAAACTTGCTGCTTCTTCTACTCAATCAAATGTAAGCTGTTTCGGAGGAAACAATGGAAGTGCTACTGTTGTGCCATCTGGAGGAACTTCTGGTTATACTTTCATCTGGTCACCATCAGGAGGAACAACAGCAACTGCGTCAAATCTTAGCACAGGGACCTATGTATGTAAAATCACAGATGCAAAATCTTGTTTTATTGAAAAGTCAGTTACGATAAATGGACCTTCTGCAGCACTTTCAGCTACGACTTCACAGAAAAACGTAACCTGCTTGGATGGAAGCTCCGGAGAGGCCACAGTAGTTCCAACGGGAGGAACTTCTCCTTATTTGTACTCATGGGCCCCATCAGGAGGAAGTGCTGCTAAAGCCACGGGGCTTTCTGCTGGAATCTATACATGCACTATCACAGATGCCAACGGATGCAAAATTCAAAAATCTGTAACGATCACTTCTCCATCTACACTTCAGGTATCATCAGTACAAACGGACGTAAGTTGTTTTGGAAAGTCTGATGGATCTATAAGTGTAACAGCAACAGGAGGTGGCGGAGATTATACTTATACCTGGTCCCCGGCAATAGGGACAAGTGCTTCTTTATCCGGACTTGCTGCGGGTAACTATGCCTGCACAATAAAAGATGACATCGGATGCTCAGTAACAAAATCTGTTACCATAAACCAGCCTGATGCAATAAGTGCTACAGCTATCACTACAAATGTTAGTTGTTTTGGGGCTTCAAATGGTGGGGCAGCATTAACGACTACTGGAGGTACACCAGCATACACATATGCTTGGTCACCATCGGGAGGTACAAGTTCTATTGCCAACAATCTTGCCCCTGGCACTTATATTGTTACCATTAAAGACAGTAAAAATTGTAGTGCTACCAAATCTGTAACAGTGACTGAACCACTTGCATTAACAGGAACGACTGAAGTCACCAATACCAAATGTTTTGCAGATAACTCTGGTTCAATTGCTGTGAAGATGTCCGGAGGGACGAGCCCATATGACTATAGCTGGAATCCTCCAGTTGTTATGGGACCAAATGCCACAAGTCTATTTTCGGGAACCTATTCAGTGACTGTAACTGATGCTAATGGATGTAAAAAGGAATTTACCGAAATAGTTAATCAACCTGATCCAATGACTATCAATTCTGTAATTACCAATCCAAGCTGTGAAGGCAAATCTGATGGAGGAATTACAATATCATCAGTTTTAGGAGGTACGACTCCATTTACTTATACTTGGAGCAACACTTCAACAGGTAATTCGATTTCGGATCTTGGAAAGGGTACATATAGTGTACTTGTGCAAGATGGAAAAGGATGTACAGGAGTTAAAGACTTTACAATCACTGAACCGCAGTTAATATCTGTTTCAGCAATAATAACTAATCCGAAATGTTCATATGATAAAGACGGATCTATTGAACTTAAAGTAAGCGGAGGTGCTATTCCATATAAATTTGAGTGGAATAATGCTCTTACAACTGAAGATATCAGCGATCTAGCTCCAGGCAATTATACAGTGGTGATTACAGACAATCAAAACTGTAAGGCTACTAAATCAATTGAGCTTGCAAGTAGTTCTTCCAAAATGACTGTAACCTCAGTAATTGAGAACGAAGGTTGCCCAGGCGCCGCAGACGGAAGTATTAGCCTTGCTGTAAGTGGTGGTGTTCCAGAATATCAATATACATGGGAAAATCAGTCTTCTGCAACTTCAAAATTAAGTAACGTGCAAGCTGGTTCATTTACGTATTCTGTGACTGATATGCTTGGATGTAAAACATCAAGTACATTAGTTGTCGGAAATGGTATTTGTACTGGTATTACAGGTTCTATTGAAAAAGTTGATGACATTTTAATTTATCCTAATCCTACTTCAGAAAAGATTTCTATTGAAACAGAACTGAATATCAAGTCAGTTGTCATTCGTGACAACCTTGGTCGCATAGTATTCAGTCTTAAATCAGAGAACCAGATTGATGTGACTAGCATGAGTAATGGAATTTACTTTATGGAAGTAGAAACAGACAGAGGAAAATCTATCAGAAAAATTTCCAAAGAATAACTTTATTTACTTCTTTATAAAAAAAAGCTACCATACAGGTAGCTTTTTTTTGTTTAATAGGGATTTCAATAAAATGAAGTTCTGTCAATTCTCGAAATTCTCAATATAAAAACAGATTAATCACCCCCCTATTTCTGATTTTGCAAAATGTAAAACAAAAATTGTCTATTTTTTTCATTCTGGTAGTGAACAGATTATAAAAAAAATCAAAAAAATATAGACTTTTTTTTGAGAGGGGCTTGCATTGTATGTATAAAAGGTATAGCTTTGCACCACCTTAAACGAAAGAGGTAGCCGAAACAGAAAAGAAGTTTAGGTTTTTAAGATTAGAAAAGAGTTATTGAAAATATTGGACTGGTAGTTCAGCTGGTTAGAATGCCGCCCTGTCACGGCGGAGGTCGCGGGTTCGAGTCCCGTCCAGTCCGCAAAAAGCCTTCAGATTGAAAAATTTGAAGGCTTTTTTGTTTTATATACCTATTTATTTTAATACATTTAAAATATGAAAATTTTCATATTTATCACTATTACGCTTCTTTCCTTTAAGGCATCATTCGCTCAGGACAATCTACCTAAAGATCAAAACGGCAAAATCACCTATACTGACATAATCGTTGACAGTGGAGCCAGTGTTCAACAATTATATATACAGGCTAAAAACTGGATTTACAAACATCATCAATCCACGTCAAAATCAATAGAACTTGACTCTGCTGAAGGTAAGGTTATGGCTAAGGGGTATTATCTTGTTTATAACAAGGGAGTCGTTTCAAAACAAGTTCATGGAGCAATCAAATATAATGTACTGATTGAAGTAAAAGACAATAAATACCGATACAACTTTAGTGATTTTGTTTTTGAATATTATAAGCAAAACAGGAACTATCAGTATGTTCCATCTGGAAAAGAAAAGCCTTTAGAAGAAGAAAAATTTGCCGGATTTCAAAAATCCTGGGACAATCATAAATCAGACAATGATAAACTAATAAAAAATCAAATCAACAGTTTAAAATCAGCTATGAAACATGTTGAAGAGGTAAAGCCCACTCCTTCTAAACCAGCTGTTGAATGGTAATTATCCCAATTCGAGATTTTCCAAAAAAAACATTTCCTTTGTTTCAAGCTGAAGGCAGCATAAATATCCGCTTCGCCCTGGGTTTAATGCATAAACACATCCCCCGTCAATATTAATCTCAAAATTTTCCTGAGAAGAATTTAGCTTAGATAAAATCCTTTCACGATCCATGGGAGTATGGCCGTGTACTACAATACGGTTACCTGTTCTTATTGGATCAACTTCTGAATACCTTGTCCATACAAGCACATCTTTTCCCGAAAAGATGTTGTCAGATTTAAAGTCCAAGCCTGCATGAACCAGTATGTAGTCTTCCAGTTCTATATAAAGCTCAAGTCCTTTAAAAAAGGATATATACTTTTCTTCAAGTTCATGTATTATTGATACCCCAAAACTCTTCAGTGAAGTATCCCCCCCATTTAACAGCCACATTTTTTCGTAAGTGGTATCGGAAAAACTTTGAAGCAGCATATCTTCATGATTCCCCAAAAGACATCTTACATTATGTCCTCTTTCTTTTAATTCAATAATATAATCTATTACGCCTTTGCTATCAGGCCCCCGATCAATATAATCCCCCAGGAAATATAAATAGTCTTGCTTAGTTAGACTTATAATCGATTCTACCATATGTCTGAGTGTTATAGCACACCCGTGAATATCCGATAAAACAAATGACCTCATAAAACTTTCATTCAAGTTGTAGGCAAGCCTACTTTATCTTTGTTTTTCCTAAAATGCGTAATAATATCTGTTATAAGTTCAGTTTTGAGTGTTCCTGAAATTGATGGTTCAGAGAGGTATCTAAGCTTTGCCTGAATCCATGTATTTTCATGGATTCTAAAATCAACTACCGGCCGATCATCTATATGTTCCTCATCTACTGCCGTCTCTTTCAGAATTGAATGGTAAATCTTCACCGTTGATTCAAACTCCTCTCCTAGCTTTCTGTTTGCAATTTCCATCATTGATTTTTTTACGAAATCAAGATCACTTTCAAACGATATAAAAAAAGAAATCTCATCCCATATAAAAGGGAACAAAGGCCATGAATAATTAATTACATGATGGCTCAGGATAATCGAGTTCGGAAATTTTGCTATCCTTCCTGTAGGGTGATCTGAAGCTAAAGCATCCCCCAATGTTTCCCAAATAGTAGTTTCTAGGTATCCAACATCAATGACATCTCCTGTAATATCTCCGATTCGGATTCTGTCTCCTACTCTGAATGGTTTATTTATAATGATATAAATCCATGCTATAAAACTTGTAATGGGTGTCTGAAGGGCAAATCCAAGAACAAGTGAAATCAATCCAAGAGATACCACTGCCGTGTACCAATTTGCAAATAATATCGATACTATTATCAAGACTAATATAACTCCTGAAATCAGATTGAGGACTCTATTTAAATTGAACCTGGTTGCTGTTTCTTCTATACTGTTTATAAAAAAAACTTTAATTGATTTGGAAAGAGTAAGAACAAGCATCACACTCATGACAGCTTGTATGAGATTAGAACTAATCTGAAGCTGATGTGGAAGAAAATTATTAAAAACTTCCAGATCGAATATCAATCCAATTTTCAGAACATATTTTAGTGTTGCAAGACAAATCAACAAACCAAAATAGATTGTCAGATACAGCTTATCCTTTGCATTGGCTGTGATAGTTACTTTCTTCTTAAGCCGCTTGCGTTTGGATGAAGCCCTGAGAGCCATCTGTACATCATTTTTCCCCCTAATAAAATCTTCTGTTACTGTTGAATCTTTATACATTTCTGAGATATAGATTTTAGTGGATACAATATGACAAACATTGATATTATTATTTTATTCCACCTGTTTAACCTTCATAGAAATCAATACACAAAGGATAGTGGCTATAGTTGCTATAAGTCCAAGCTTCCAAAATCCGGAGACTTTATCATCAAGAGTAGTTGAAATAATTAGTCCACCACACATAGAAGACAATGCAGATGACAACTGTTGGACAGATGAATTAAAACTCATGAAACCACCACGCTGCTTTCTTTCAACACTAGAAGTAATCATGGCCATAGCAGGTACAAATCTTCCTCCGAAGGCAATAAAGAATGAGGTAGTAACAAGGAAAGCTACGTATTTCGGTACTTGAGGCAGATTGGTTACAAGCAAAATAGGGATAATTGAAATCAATGCCATTATTACAAACACCTTCCTTTTCCCATGTAGATCTGCAAGTCTCCCTATTGCAGGGCTGGAATAAAATGTGGCAAGTCCTCCAAACAGATAGATATATGCTATTTGATCTTTTTCAAAGCCTACATTCTTCACCATATAGTCACTAATAAACGGAATAACAGTAAGGCCAGCAATCATTAAGACAAAAGTAAATAACAAAGCCCACAACAAATTGGAGTTACCAAAAATATGCTTTATCAAGGCAAAAGGATTTTGTTTTATGTCCATCGAAATATGGCTTCTGAGAGATGGAAAGGTTTTCCAGGCAACTACCAATACTACCAACGATATTGCAGTAATTAAAAAAAACGGCATATGCCAGTTAATCTTTACTGCGAGGAAATAACCAAGAGGAATTCCAGCAATAGAAGCGGCGGAAAAAGCTGCCATAACAAATCCTGTAGCTTTCCCTCTTCTTTCTTCCGGAATAGCATCACCTATGACCGCCAACACTAAGGCTCCGAGTATGCCACCGAAGGCACCGGCCATAAATCTTGCAACTAGAAATAAACTATAACTTTGAGCTAAAGCACATCCAAGAGTACTAATTATAAAGCCAGTGTATAGAGCTAACAACGCTGTTTTTCTGTCAAACCTGTCTATGTAGAATGACCCCAGAAAGCCAAATATACCGGCGCTCGCAGCATAAGCTGCGACTAAAAGGGAGAATTGTTTATTATTGATATGCAATACTGACTGAAGTACGGGATTCATTGGCATCATGATTACAAAGTCCATGATGTGGGTAAAATTGATAGCTGCTAAAATAAATAACAGCAGCTTCTCACTTTTTTGGTTTTCTGATTGATTTTCCAAGGGAAATATTTTCAGGAAAAATAATCAATAAAAATTAAGACTGAAAAAATACTCCTGGTGATCTATTTATTGCATTTCTTCCTCACTTTAATTTTTCCTGATCCCTGACAACTGATACAAGCAATGTGTATTGTCCCTTTTCCTTTGCATTGGCCACAATTCCCTAGCCCCGTACCTTCACATTTACTGCATTTATGATAAGAATCCCCATAGCTTTTGCTGTCACGATTCACACCGCTACCTTTGCAAACAGTGCATAAGATTTTTCCCTTACCTCTGCAATTCGGACAAGGCGCCTCTTCATCTCCGCTACCAAAACACATGTCACATAATTCGATGGATTCATAGTATCCCGATTCATGGCAATGTGCATCTTTAATATATTGTTGTGCCTCATTATAAAACTCGCCTTTTTTACCTGTTAAATTCAGGTATTTTTCCATTGCCGCAATAGTTCCTTTATAATTACCCAGCCCAAACTGAGTAACTCCATACAGATAAACCGTCTCATCGGGAAGCACGTTTTTTGTATCAAAAACCTTTCTAATGGCCTTCTCAGCCTCACTAAAATTATTTCTGGAGATTAAAACCTTCGCTTCCTGCAGATAAACTGTAATTAAAGAATCAGCCTTATTTTGAGCAAATAGATTAAAAGAAAGGAAATTAATAAAAAGTATAAAAAACCATTTTTTCATTCAAACCACACCTATTTTTTTTGTCAATTCTAACTAAATTGAAACCTTGTTTACAGAATCAAAACCGGAAAAAGGATATTTTTATTATCAATTTAAAAATTGTTTTTCCCAAATTAATACAAAATAATGAAAATAAAGTTGCTTGTCGTAGGAAAAACAGAAGAAGATTTCATGAATGAAGGAATTGACAAGTATGTCTCCAGACTAAAACATTATATATCTTTTGAGTTTATCATTATACCTGATGTAAAGGGAGGTTCCAAGTTAACAACTCTTAAACTCAAGGAAGAGGAAGGAAAACTTATATTGGCAAAAGTTTCGGCTGGAGATCAACTTATATTATTGGATGAAAAAGGAAAGGATTTCACTTCAAGAGAGTTTTCAGGATTTATTCAGAAAAAAATGAACTCTGGTGCTCAGGCCTTAATTTTTGTAATTGGCGGAGCTTTTGGGTTTTCCGATGAAGTGTATGAAAAAGCTAAAGACAAAATTTCTTTATCCAAAATGACTTTCTCTCATCAAATGGTCAGATTATTTTTTACGGAACAGTTATATAGAGCTTTTACAATCATTAAGGGAGAAAAATATCATCACGATTGAAAGGCTGACCTCTAATCCATACCGGAAGGAACAACCATAATCACCGTCTCCTTTTCAACTTTTACCATACCTGGGGCTGCGCCTTTGATTTTCCTCACAAATTTTTTCTGTGTATACATAACCGGACAAAGAGAATCCGTTTTTCTCTTTGAATAAAAAGCGGCAAGAGATGCGGCGCGCTCAATTACAGGCGTAGGGTAATTCTGTCCCGGTCTTTGCTGAATAATAACGTGTGAACCTGCTACATCTTTTGCATGCAACCAAAGATCATCCTTTTTACCGGTTTTAAATGTCAGTTCTTCATTGGCCTTAGCTGATTTTCCTACAAGAATTTTGTATCCCAAATAATCATAGGTTTTATAAGGCCCCTCCTGAAGTATCCGTTCTGTTTCTTTTGTTTTAAAATATTTATTCTGGTAATTTTTTAACTCTTTCGGATCGTCAATTTTACTTACAGTTTCTTTGTCAACTTCCAGTTGTTCAATCAAATCTAATCTTTGCAAAATTAGATTTTCAAGCACTTCTATTTCCTTAAACCTTGATTTAGATTTTTTATATAAAACCTCTGCATTTTTCTGGGGAGACAGTTTTGAATTAAGTTTAAATTCTCTCTCTTCATTTCTGTAAAAGTCAAATAAGACAATTTTTTCAGTGCCCTGCTGAATTGTATGCAAATTAGCCATAATAACATCGGCAGACTGATCCATTGGTATACTTTCCTCAATCACCTTGAGTCTTTTCTGGGAATCAACCACTACAGCTTTGGAATGCTTCAACCTTCTTTCCATATCCCTGTATAATTCCTCTTTGATTGTATGGATATGAAGGTCCTTTATGTACTGACGATAAAAAGAGTTTACTGCCCTTAACGGATTATCATATTTCTCATGATAATTATCCTCCGGCAACAGGCTGATTACAGGCTTCCCTTTTTCATCCTTAACAATATAAAACTGCGGGTTTTCTAAATGGGAAAGCAAGGAAATTAGTTTCCTCCATTTATTTTCAAGAGGCATTCCTTCATACCCTCTTTTATCCAACCAAGAAGCGGCTTCCTTTCCCAAGGTTGGCAGGAAAACATTAAGATTTCCGTTTAATTCATTAAATCTTGCATGAGAAAGATCCAATGTTCTGTTTAGATGCTGCAGAGACAAATCTAAATCCAGTTTAAGGTTATTCTTAAAAATTTTAACAACCTTATCAAGTTCAAACAGAACTACATTTGACCGATTACCAAACAGCTTAAATACAAGTGATTTATCTGCCCCCAAAGAACATATAATACATCTTTCATTCAATGCGGTTTTAACTTCAGTTACTTTCAGCCCAATTATTTCCTGAAAAAGGGTGACTGAATTCTGCCTTGCCCTTCTGAAATCATCGGGAAAATATAAACATGAAAAAGTATTTTGAAAATAAGCCTGAATAAAAAACTCTTTTTCCTCTTTCTGAAACACAACAATTAGCTCTTCTTTTTGCTGACTAAAACAATCTATCACCTCGAAACCTTTCAAAAATCGAAGCTCAGATGCCAATTGGAATATAAAAAAGTAATTATTATGCACTTTAATTATTTAGATGAGTAGTAAAAATAAAAAGATTCCGGATTAACCGGAACCTTTTATTGATTATCATATTTTCTCAGCAAATAATCTGCAGAATAAACACCAGATCCGTAAAACAGAAAGAATACGAGTAACAACAAGACAAGTATTGAAATCAACAATTCCGAATGTATTGTAATTACATAATTTCTTGCATTAAATATTATAGCTCCGATCAATATAGGCAACTGAAATAGCACAGCTACTCTGGTAATAGTCCCCATGGCAATCAGCACTCCGCCCGTAAGGTGCATTAACGCTACATAATGAGCAATAACCACAGCTCCGAACTCCATACTACTGGTAGAGATAATGTTCTGTAAAGCAGTTGTGTCTGAGATAAATAAAACTCCCTTTACCATCAGGTATATACCTAAAAGCACTCTCAATCCCGCCACTATCATCGAATCGCGATGTACTTCTTTCCAGGAGTAAGCTTTTTGTATTAAATCCATATGGTCCTCCTTTTATATTATGAACAATACAGCTTAAATCTAAGTTTTCGCAATTAAATTTTACACTATTTTTTTCCCAATACGTATATATGAACATGATTTACTTCAGGTTGTTTTATTCTAATAAAAAACTTCTCTTCGTTGCTATACTTCTCACATTTTTTGCAGGCTTCGGAAAGACTTTTCTTTTTTCATTATATATACCTGATATGATAAAAGAGTTTCAGCTGACAACAACTGGCTTTGCTCTTATATATTCAATTGCAACCATTACCAGTGGTATTTTAGTTTTCTATCTTGGTAAACTTATAGATCAGACTAAAATATTTACGTATTCATTGATGGTAGCCATTGGGCTTGTAGTATCCTGCAGTTTACTTTCCTTTTCATATAATCTTGTGTTCCTGTTTATTGCTGTATTGGGTATGCGACTTTCAGGACAAGGGCTTATGAATCATACTTCTTTAACAATCATAAGTAAGAGATTTAAAAGATGTAGAGGGAAAGCCCTAAGCCTTGCAATTATAGGCACTCCTCTTGGAGAAGCGATTCTTCCGCTGGTTGTAGCCTGGGGTGTACATCATTATGGGTGGAGACCGGCTATTTTTTACAGTTCAATGGTCTTGGCCATAGTACTGATTCCCGCTATATTTCTTTTGAGACAAAAAAATAAGGTCATCGAAAAATTCCCGGGTACTAAACCAAAAGTAAAACCACAGCATTCCAACAAAAAATGGACAATTAAAAAGCTTTTTAAAGATCAAAGATTTTATCTCGTTGCATTTCCTGTATTTATATTGTCGTTTCTGGTGACAACATTGATGTTTTTCCTTGTTCCGATAGCGCAAAGTAAAAACTGTTCACCCGAACTGATAGCCTTTGCGTTTCCATTCTTTGCATCCGGCAACTTCATTTCAACCTTTATTACTGGAAGTTTATTAGATAAAATAAGTGCTACCAAAGTGTTTCCATACTTTTTATGGCCATTTGCTATGTCCATTATTACCTTATTATATATCAATCATCCTTATGCAATTTTTGGCGCAATGTTTCTTGCCGGAGCTTCTGTAGGTTCTGGTGTTACAATTGAATCTTGCATGATTGCAGAGATATACGGATTAAAATCCCTTGCTAATCTTAAATCTGTATTTACTTCAATAAATATTTTAAGCACAGCTATCGGTCCTTTAATTACAGGAATTTTGCTAGATGCAGGCATTACATTCCATTTGATTTTCTCTGTATTAATATTATTTATAGGCCTGGCTTCTCTTCTCAGCTTCAAACTTCAGGATGAGAAGATTCAATTGTCTTTCAGCAAATTTGCACCAATCAAAACAGTTAAAAAATTACTAATTCATAAATAACTTTTAAAGTTATTTATTTTCAAGCAGTTGAATAAGCCATTTCTTTCTAAAACATACCATGTTAATCTATTCTTATTTTTCTATGACCATATCGTTAACTTTTTAACGTGTTTTGAGTAAGTTATCCTTATACCTTAAACATAGGAGGCTATTATGAAAAAGTTCATCTGTTTTTCGCTTTCCTTCATGATGATAAGCGCATTGTTTTCTGATCTTTCAGCAAACGATAAGAAAAAATCTAAATATAATTGTTCTCCTTCTTTCATTTCGTCCAAACTGAAGGATCAAATTATCAACTCTCCTGATTTTGATAAGACCTTAGCAGAAGGTGTTGTTGTACTTAAGTTTAATATTGACTCCAACAATGAAATCATTGTAGAAAAAATTCAAAGCAATGATGCAAGTTTAAGTGATCTTGTCATGAAAAGTTTAAATGGTAAAAAGCTAAAAGCTAACTGTATTCCTGAAGATGGAATGACAATAAAATTCGATTTCCGTAAGAAAGAAAATAAACAGCTTTATTATCAGTTTTAGAAACTAATTTTAAAAAATTAAGAAGAGAGACAGTCTTTAAAGCTGTCTCTTTTTATTTATCAGAAAAATATACTTTGTGCCAGTCTGAAGGTATTGCAATGAGCTTCAATAATGTCTTTGATGTTCTCAGAATAGCCTCCACCCATACTTATTGTAAGAGGAATTTTATTTCTTTTGCAAAGATCCAGAACCATAAAATCTCTTTGTTTACAGCCTTCCCTGGAAAGGCCTAATTTCCCAAGCTTATCGGTTGACAATACATCTACACCTGATTGATAAAATATAAAATCAGGTTGAACTTTTTCAAACAAGTTATTCAAAGTGATATCCAATATCTTCAGATATTCTTTATCACCTGTCTTATCTGGTAAAGGAATATCAAGGTCCGATTTTTCTTTTTTTGCAGGAAAATTATTGGCACCATGCATACTGAATGTAAAAACCTCATTTTTATTTTTAAAAATCTCAGCAGTCCCATCCCCTTGGTGCACATCAAGATCTATTATCAATATTTTAGTTGCAAGCTTTTGATCTATCAAAATATTAGCACTAATGGCGTTATCATTTAACAGACAAAATCCTTCCCCTTTATCTGTATAAGCATGATGTGTACCACCGGCAACATTCAATGCGACACCATACTTTCTAGCAAACAGAGATGCTTCATGGGTCCCTCCCATAATGATTACCTCTCTATCAATTAGTTCTTTGCTTAAAGGAAAGCCAGTCCTTCTTATTTCAGCCGGGGACAATTCAAGATGTCTAAGCTTGCGCCAATATTCTTCCTTATGAGTTAAGAGTATATTTTCTTCATTTAAAAAAGTGGGCTGGAATAAATTTCCTGAGTTAATTGTTCCTTCATAAAGCAATTGTTCCGGTATGAGGTCATATTTAATCATAGGAAACCTATGACCTTCCGGAAGAGGATGATTAAATTCTTTAGACCAGGCTATTTTCAGCAAGATTGAAAATTTGAATTATTGTGTTTAAAGGTTGCAAAATAAAATTAATCAGCAAATTTTCCATCCAGGACAACAATTTAAAACGATTGCTGTTATTGGTATACATTTTTAAAATGATTCGAAAACTTTAATTATACTTTTATGAAAAAGTCGAGATATTTAAGACAGGTACAGGGGCACATCAATAAAGCTGTTAGAAAAATCAGGATGTCCCAACGTGAGAAAAGAAATCTGATTTCCAAAGAAGAAATACTTATTGAAAAACTTACTGATAGATTAGGTAAAACACCTGAAGAAGTAAAAGGAATGATCAGTGATGGTTTGATGGAAATATTAACTATGGTTCCAATATCTGAAGAAGTAAGCTAATCACTTATCCAATAGTAAAATAAAAAGTGCTGAAGTTGTTACTTCAGCACTTTTTATTTTACTTTCAGGCTGTCAAGCTTTTTTTGATATAAGATGGCATTTTTCTTATGCTCTTCAAAGGTCTCTGCAAACACATGGCATCCCGACATATCATCTTTCGCACAAAAATATATGAATTCATGTGGTACAAAGTTGAGCACAGAATCTATCACATATAATGGAATCGTGCTTATCGGCCCGGGAGGCAAGCCTTTATTTCTGTAAGTATTGTACTTTGACTTGACCTGTTTGTGCTTATTAAACACCCTGCGAATGTCAAATTTATTATGTGCAAATACAACAGTTGGATCTGATTCCAGTCTCATATTATTATTTAATCTGTTAATATAGAGACCGGCAATCATTGGCATTTCTTCTTTTAATTTTGATTCCGAATAAACAATAGAAGACAAGATCACAACTTCTTCAGGAAGTAATCCTGCCGCCTCAGCTTTTTCAGCCCTCCAGTTGTTCCAAAATTGTTCATACCTGCTATAAACGAAGTCTATCAATTGATAGCTGTCACATGTTTTATAAACCTTTAATTCACCAGGTAAAAACACACTGTAAAATGCTTCCTTATCCAACCCTGAAAGTTCCTTTAAATAGGTAGTATCCTTTAATGCTGCCCTTAAAGAATCTGCTTCTACGCCGATTTCCTTAGACAACAGATTTATTAATTTCTTACGACTTCTTATTACAGGAATATCAATGGACATTGCTTCTTTAGCAGGCTTTCCTTTCAGATAAAAAAGGATCTGAAGATTATTCCAGCCTTTTTTAAATTCATAAAGGCCTTCATCGGCATTTACGTCAAACAGTGTCGCTACCAGTTTAAAAGTCAGGGACGACTTTAATACATTTTCTTCTTTGAGCAAATCTGCAAGGTAATGTGAAGAAGCTCTGCCTGGAAGATAGTAATAGAATTTTTCAGAACGGGATTTGAAATTTGGAAAAAGAAAAACATAATACAAGGTCAGAATGGATAAAGCCAAAGCCCCCCAGGCATACCATTTAAATGGTATGCCTGATGACTCTGCCTTATAACTTTTTTTTATTTTTTTCTTCTTTGCCATTAATTAATAAACAGCAATCAGTTATTTTTTTGCGGATGCGGTTTTCGCACTGCTCTTTGCAGTTTTTTTCTCTTTAAATCTGGTATTCAATAATGCTGCAACCAATCCTGTCCATCCAGTCTGATGAGAAGCTCCGATTCCTCTTCCATTATCTCCATGGAAATATTCATAAAACAGGATGTGATCTTTGAAATGCGGATCTTTACTGAATTTCTCATCCGCACCATAGACGGGACGATTCCCGTTCTCGTCCTTCTCAAATATTTTTACAAGACGACGGCTTATCTCTTCCGCAACTTCTTTCAGATTCATCATTACTCCCGAACCTGTAGGACATTCAACCTGCACTTCATCGCCATAGTAATTGTAAAATTTCATCAGCGACTCAATGATAAGATAGTTTACAGGAAACCAAATCGGACCTCTCCAGTTTGAATTCCCCCCAAACATTCCACTCTCCGATTCACCAGGGTTATAAGTAACGCTATAAACATGGTCTTTAGTCGGAAATTCATATGGATTATCTTTATGGAATTTTGATAGTGCTCTGATACCATAATCACTGAGGAATTCATTTGGATCAAGCATTCTCTTCAGAATTGCTTTCAGTTTATTTTGTCTTATAAGAGAAAATCTTCTTCTTATGCCTTCATGCTCTATTTCTCTTCTTGAAACCAGTTTAGCCAGTTCAGGTCTGTAATTAAGGAACCACTCAAGTCTTCTGTTGAAATGGGGGAACTTTTCAATTATTTCAGGTTCCAGTGTTTCAACCGCAAATATCGGAATCAAGCCAACCATTGATCTTATCTTCATTGGTATGAACTGTCCGTTATGAAGATTTAGCACATCATAGAAAAATTCATCTCCTTCATCCCAAAGGCTGTACTTAGATCCATTAAGATTTACAATTGCACCTGTAATGTATAGGAAATGCTCAAGGAACTTCGAAGCTGTATCTTCATAAGAAGAATTATTCTTACTAAGCTCAAGTGAAATTCTAAGCATATTAAGAGAGTACATGGCCATCCAGCTGGTCGCATCTGCTTGCTCTATCTTGCCTCCTGTCGGCAATGGGCTACTTCTGTCAAACACACCAATATTATCCAAGCCAAGGAACCCCCCTTCAAAGATATTATGCCCCTCACTGTCTTTGCGGTTTACCCACCAGGTGAAGTTGAGCATAAGCTTATGGAATACTCTTTCAAGATAATTAATATCACCTTTTCCGAAGAAATCCCTTTCTATTTCATAGACTCTCCAGCAAGCCCATGCGTGCACGGGAGGATTAACATCATTGAAACTCCATTCATAAGCAGGTATTTGTCCGTTCGGATGCATATACCATTCTCTTAACAATAGAATCAGCTGACGTTTCGCAAAGTCCGGATCTACCATTGCAATTGTTATGCAATGGAATGCAAGATCCCAGGCTGCATACCAGGGATATTCCCATTTGTCAGGCATGGAAATAATTTCCATGTTGTTCAGGTGCATCCAGTCTTTATTCCTGCCATGGAGTCTTTCCGGTGGCGGAGTAGATCCTGGATCCCCCTTCAACCACAATGACACATCGAAATAATAAAACTGTTTAGAAATAAGTGTTCCTGCAAAAGCTTGACGCTGGATTTTTTTTAAATCAGGATCAGTGATGCCTTCGGCAAGTTCATCATAAAATACATCAGCTTCTTTGATTCTTGATTTGAATATAAATTCAAAATCTTCAAACGCATCCTGAGTAGGTTGATCACTAAGTCTTAAACGGATTTCTTGGGATTGTCCGGGTTCTATTGTCAAAGCATATCGCAATGCTGCCTTTGTACCTTTCAGATCAGGATTTACAGTAGGTTTTCCATTTACCACATGGAAATTTATACCATCTTTCCAATATCCTTCAGTCGGAGCATGGCCATATACCAACTCATGATTGGTTTCATTATCACAAAACAGTAAATCAGGTTTACCTTCGTAATAAAGATTGTACAATCCCCAGTCTTTATGCTCAACTAATAGTGACTTATTTTTATCTGCAGAAATTGAAGGTCTGTAAGGATCTTCCAAAAATGACCAGAAATTTCTAAACCAGATGGTGGGAATCAAATGGATTGTAGATGTTTCCGGGCCTCTATTATGAACTGTAATACGAATGCACATATCATCCATATCAGCCTTAGCGTACTCGGTATAAACATCAAAATATCTATCTTCATCAAAAACACCGGTATCCATCAATTCATATTCAGGATCCAGTTTACCTCTGACTTTATTTTCAAGTATTAAATTGGAATATGGGAATTCGGACTGAGGGTATTTGTATAAAAATTTCATGTAAGAATGGGTAGGCGTGCTATCGAGGTAATAATAAACCTCTTTCACATCCTCTCCATGATTTCCCTGATTTCCAGTAAGGCCGAAAAGTTTATCCTTGATGAACGGGTCTTTTTCGTTCCACATTGCGACTGAAAAACAGAGAAGCTGTTTATAATCACAAATTCCGGATATCCCGTCCTCTCCCCATCTGTATGCTCTGTGACGTGACTGATCAAATGAAAAATACTCCCACGCTGAACCAAAAGGGCTATAATCTTCTCTTACTGTTCCCCATTGTCTTTCGGATAAATAAGGTCCCCATTTTTTCCAACCGCGGTTACTTCTTGTAATATTTACTCTCTCTTTTTCAAAATTTGTCATCCCTCAAAACATTTTTCTTTAAATATAAAAAAAGATTTTAATACTCCTGATACGATTATGTATGGAGGGCAGATGATAAATTGTAAGAAAATAATGAATCCGGCTACTATTTGCCTATATCTGTTATTGCAGGTATACTATGGGAATATTGATCAATTTACCGTTTTTGATCTTAATCTTTTTGGAAGGATTATTTTTACAAGTCAGCTCCATTTCAAATTCACCGGAAAGTACTTTTTTATTCTCGTCAAGTACTTTAATTCTTAATACACCTGAATGAGGCTTGTACAGATTTAAATTAGCAGGATCGGTATAATGTATGACAACCTGCTTTAATGCATTTGACCCTAGTTTTATTTCAGTTACTTCGGGCTTTATAAGGAAAAATTTACTGAATCTGTCATTGCTCAATGATAATTGACGATAACCACCGGTCACAGTTCTCATATAAGCATTAAAATTTTTAATCACCATTGGTTTGTCATCGACAGTGCAAACAAATAAAGCTGAAGTATCTGCTGCTGTTAATTTTTCCCCAGTTATTACTTCTGAATTTCTGAATGAAAAAAGAAAAGGTAAAACTACCAATACGATCAATCTAACAGAAAATTTGTGCATGTGGCAAAAAAACGATTTTAATTGAAAGAATTAATTGTATGTATAATTACTATTTTTTATTGAAAAAGTCACAGAAAAAATATAAAAAAAATCATAAAAAATTTAATAATAATTACGAACAATTTTCAAAAACCTAAAAATCAAATAATTAATCTAAAGAGCTGAAAAATTTATATTAAATAAAAATTCGACACTGACACTCTGATCATCCGGGAAGTAAATTCCTCTGGCACCTAATTCGATTGGCGCTACAAAATTAAATAAATGCATATCTCCGGTTAATTCAACTCCTGTGGAGTTATAGTATCTTGAATTTCCTTTATATTTCCCTTCCCCGTAATCATAAAATAATAAAGCTTTTATTCTCTTTAAATAAAGAACTGGCCCGACCTTCCAATCGGGATAACAAAGTGGTAGTCTGTATTCTGAGATTATTCTTGAAAACTTCTGGTTAACCTGGCTAAAATAACCTCTGGGATATAAAAGATAATTGGAGAAAATATAACTTCCATTCTCATTTATTTGCCTGCCAATATCAATTCTAATGCTATGATGTTTCAATATCCCAGGGAATAACAAGGCTGCCTGGCCTACAAAGGAATTACCATAGTCAAATTTACCAAATGGTGATTGCCTATAGTTCAATCTGAATGATTGTCCCCACTTTGGTAATAGGTCTCTAGGGGCCATCTTTAGATATCTGGATCCCCTTAGGTCATACTCAAAAATATTTTTTACCCCTGTCTTAAAATAATCAGGTGTTTCACTATTCCTGTAATAGTTCGATGTGTAATTATAGATTGTCGATGTGATTACCTGACCATATTTACCTCTTGTCAAATTCAATGGTACAGATACTGATAAAGCAAGTTTATCCTCCTGAAATTTAAATACTGCATCATTACCCGTAGTATCCAGCCCGAGTCTTTGTCCTCTTGAAGCTGCGATGGACCAGACAGGAAACCAACCTTTATAAACAAATGAACCTTCTGCAGTACCAGTCCTATCACTATAGTTATACAAATACGCTAACTTACTGATAGCTGTGCTTAGTTTGTTCTGGGAAAATAATGTCACACCCGAATTTACTTCATAAGTATTGGCATTGATGTATAGTGGTGCCCAGCTATGCAGATAGAATAGATGTGTGCCTTTTCTATATTTTTTAATTATTGATTCTTCTGCAGCTGAGTCTGGATTGAGAACAGGCAGAGGAATACCTAATTCCTGCTTTACTAATTCAGGATAAAGTTTTACTGATTGATCTTTGACATCGCTCAAACTTATCCAAGTTGTAGTGTCTAAAGGCATACTAGAAATCTGATATCCATTTGCTGTATAGCTTGAAAACAATAGAGTATCCTGAGTACTATTTAAGCAAGGATCAAAGGCTCCATAACTTACAGATGTCACCTGAAACACCGAAGAATCATTTAAACGAAAGGCGTAAATGTTATCAATACCCGAATATACACTTCTGAAAAAAATATGATTAGAAGACACCAGAGGCTGCGATATATCTTTATAGCCAGATCTAAAAACTGTTTTGAATTCAGATGTACTGATTGAAATTTCATCAATCCTTTTGCCATCATCATCCAGCATAATTGCATAGAGCTTACTCCCATCATTGTTCCATGCAGGCATTATTGGATAATCATTTTCCGGATGATAAATCTCCTTGATTAATTTACCAGATTGGGCTTCAAAAATGGAAACACAATACTTCCCATATTGCTTTGCTTCTACAGCTGCAATCATACTTCCATCCTTTGAGAAAGCTGGAGCAAAGAGATGTTTCCTTCGAGTGAGTTTTATCCTTTTATTACTTCTTTTATCGGCATTAAAAACTATAAGATTGGAATAAATTCTGTTACTCCATCTTTTGTCAAATCCATATTCAGCCCAAACAATTTTATTATGAGATGCAGAAAGTATCTGAGGATTAAAATAACCTGGTACAAATATAGTTTTCTCTTTATTTCCAGGCTTTATTAACACATATTGTTGAATATCTCCAAGACCAGACTTTAGAGCTACAATCTTTCCATCAGACAAGTATTGAGGAAAACGATAATTTGTAAAAGTTTTTGTGTCATTAAACTGTATTGTATCCAGATTGCCTGACAATATGGTTGAATCTTTTTGAAACCTCCATTGATCACGTAAAAAATACATACATGAATCATAAAGTTTCCATTTAGATAATCCCGTAGTTCTTTTAATTCCTTGATTAAAGGGCATAGGGTTATAAGCCCTTCTGGCAGCATTATCGACCGACTTACTCCATACAGAAGGAGAATATTTGTTTCTTGTATACCCAACAAGCTGGTACCCTAGATAATAGTAATTAGGTACAAAGTCACGGTAAGAACCGAAATATGCTTTTTCATAACTATAAATCTTTCTTTGAAGTACCTGTGATCGCAGAGGCATAGTAAATTCAGGTAGCCTGCCTCGACCAGTATGAGACAAAGCTGTTTCTGTGACCACTGCATCACCTTCCAAAAACCAGAGCGGCAGATAAAGACCAGCAACAGCCCCTATTGCTTGCTGGCCAAGCAAGAAATATAAAATCTTTGTAAGTCCCTGATTGAGTTTATCAAGTTGTACAACGTGTCGGAATTCATGCAATGCCAGTTGATCTATCCAGTTTTGCGGATAGATATCCTGGTCAGGAATAGTATAAAATTCAGCCCTCTTAGGAGCCCATACTACAAATGCATTGGATACACTTGACTGAGGATGGAGAATTACAGAGATTTTTTTAGGTTCATGATTCAATGTATAAGAAACATAGAGATAGACCTTCTCCAGGGAACGGGAAGTTCGTATAGCCTCCTCTTCAATTTCTACAGGATATATGATTTGAAAATCCTTGGTAACTATTTGTTTCCACCTGAGATGAGAAGGATCCTGCCCCGTTTCTACATATTGAGAATAGGCAGCATTAAAAATTATTGTTAAGTAAAAAAATAAAAGTATAACGATTCTCCGGAATGCGTTATTTTTCTTCATTGTCTTCAGTTTCCTCCTCTTGAAGATTCATTTTAACTACTAATACACTCTGTTTGGATTTTTTCAAAATTGTAATTTCGTATCTTTCAAATTTAATCTTTTCATTCAGCTCCGGAATCCTTCCAAAGACCTTATTTACAAGCCCTGCAACTGTGTCATAATCTCCACTCTTTGGCAAAGGAATAGGAAGGTATTCATTCACATCTTCTATTGTAGAAAGGGCATTCACAACAAATTCTTCTTCATTTGTTTTTTCTACAAAAGGAGCTTCTTCATCATGCTCATCCTGAATTTCCCCAACAAGTTCTTCCAGAATATCCTCAATAGTTACAATACCTGCAACACCTCCAAACTCATCAGTAACTATTGCCATATGGAGATGTTTTTCCTGCAGTTCTTTTAAAAGTTCACTGATCTTCTTTGTTTGAGGAACAAAATAAGGTGGATTTATTACACTCTGAAGATTTATATCTTCTTTTTTGTTCATCATTTTCAGCAGGTCTTTAGTATACACAAGCCCAATGATATTATCTATAGTTTCCCTATAAACAGGCATCCTGGAATAGCCCTCATTAATAACTTTATCCAGAATCTCTTCAGGAGAAGTATCCTCATCAATTGCATTGATACTTGTCCTTGGTACCATTATTTGTCTGGCAGTAATCAGGTTAAAGCTGAACACATTTTTAATCAGCTCATGAGCACTTGGCTGTATTGCACCAGAAACTTTTCCCTGATCCAGAATCAATTGAAGTTCCTCCGCAGAGTGAATCTCATGGATATCGGACATGTTAATGCCTAATATTCTTAAAATCAGCGATGCAAACCCATTTAAAACCCAGATTAGAGGTTTAAATACGATATAAAAAAACCTTAAAGGATAAGCTAACGATAATGTGGTTTCTTCCGGTTTTTGAATTGCTATTGATTTAGGAGCAAGTTCCCCGAATACAATATGTAAAACAGTAATAATAGCAAATGCAATCGGAAGGGCAATTTTATGGGCCAGATCTACGTTAGGTTCTAGTCCCAGGTATTCTATTATATTTAGAATAATTCTTGTAACAACGCTTTCTCCAATCCAACCAAGACCAAGACTTGCAAGGGTAATTCCAAGTTGAGTGGCAGAAAGATAACCATCGAGGTTTTTGAGAATATTTAAGGAAAGGTCCGCCGTTTTATCTCCGCCGGCAGCCTTTACTTCCAATTGAGAAGACCGGACTTTAACAATTGCAAACTCTGCGGCGACGAAAAAACCGTTTAAAAAAACAAGTAATAAGGTATAGAAAACATCTAATAGCATAAATGAATAGAGAATGATATTTAGTACATACCCATTCTCTGGCAACTCTCCTGATTTAAGGAAGTCGGAATACAAAAATATGTATATATAAATTATCCCAGAATAAATTCGTGAATTATTTATTCTCTGAAACTATTTAGGATTATTTCCTGTAATAGGAGGTGTGCCAAAAATTTGTGCAAAATGTTTTTTTGTAGAAGAAATTGTATAATTTTACGCTGTATTTTATGAAGAATAAAACTATTCTGGATCTTGTTTTTTTCATAAACATCAACAAAATCTCGTTACTAGTTACAATCTGTCCTTTAAGAATTACAATTTCATTCGACAAAATGAAATTAAAACCAATTAAAAAAGAAGTATGAAGGAAGAAATATTATCCAGTCCTTATTTCCCAATTGCAATTCAATTTCTGGTAGCCGCTGGGTTCGTCAGCGTCAGTCTTCTAGCCAGCTACATTCTTGGTCCCAAAATAACTACCAAACATAAAACCGAAACATTTGAGAGTGGAATTGACTCTGTCGGCAACGCCAGAATGCAATTCTCTATCAAATATTTTCTGGTTGCTACACTCTTCGTTCTGTTCGATGTTGAAGTAATCTTCTTCTACCCTTGGGCTGTAAATTTTAAAGAATTTGCAAAAGAGGGAATCGACGGATTTCTTGAAATGTTACTTTTCATGGGTGCATTTATTATAGGCTTCGTCTATATAATAAAGAAAGGTGCCCTTGAATGGGATTAAATTATCAACATTAGAATCATTCTAAATTATGGCAAATATAGTTCATCCACCTGCCGGTTTTGACGGACCAGGCTTCTTTGCTACAAGCTTAGACAAAGCTGTTGGCCTTGCCAGAAAGCATTCTGTATGGCCTTTACCATTTGCAACTTCTTGTTGCGGTATTGAATTTATGGCTACTATGGGCTCTCACTACGACATTGCAAGATTCGGAGCTGAAAGACCTAGCTTTTCTCCAAGACAGGCAGATCTTCTGATGGTGATGGGTACAATCGCTAAAAAAATGGGACCTATCGTACGCCAGGTATATGAACAAATGGCGGAACCGAAATGGGTAATGGCTGTTGGGGCATGTGCTTCAAGCGGTGGAATATTTGATACTTACAGTGTACTGCAAGGAATAGATAAAATTATCCCGGTTGACGTTTATGTTCCAGGATGCCCTCCAAGACCAGAACAGATACTTGACGGACTTATGAAAATACAGGAGTTGGTGGAAAATGAACCACTCAACAGAAGAAATACTCCTGAATACAAACAATTACTGGCTTCTTACGGAATAGAATAATGGAAGAACTAACCCACCAGAGGATACAGGAAAAACTTACTGAGAAGTTCGGCGACGCCATCCTTAAGGTAGAAGAACCATACAATTTACTTACCTTTACAATTAAGCGAGAATCCCTTCTCGACATTTTGAGATTTCTATACAACGATCAGGAACTTGAATTCCAGTTTCTAACCGATATTACAGGAGTTCATTTCACAGCACCGGAAGAAGTTCTAGGGGCTGTTTATCATTTGCATAACTTACCTAAAAATATAAGAATCAGATTAAAGGCATTTTTTCCAAAAAATGATCCTGTAATTGATTCTGCAACTCCGGTTTTTTCAGGTGCAAACTGGATGGAAAGAGAAACTTATGACTTTTTTGGTATCCAGTTTAAAGGACATCCAAATCTGAAAAGAATTTTAAATGTTGATGATCTTGGCTATTTCCCTTTGAGAAAAGAATATGCATTAGAAGATTCAACGAGAACGGATAAAGACGATTCCTTGTTTGGCAGATAACAGTTATGCTTACACAACCTAACAACACTAATACTCAAGTTACCGACCAGAGTGAACTGACTACACTGAATCTTGGGCCTACTCACCCCGCAACTCACGGTGTATTTCAGAATATTCTTAAGATGGATGGAGAAAAAATTGTTGATTCTGAATCTACAATTGGTTACATCCACCGTGCTTTCGAAAAACTGGCTGAAAGAAGACCCTTCTATCAGATTACTCCCCTCACCGATCGTCTTAACTATTGCTCTGCTCCTATCAACAATATGGGCTGGCATATGACTGTTGAGAAATTAATTGGTGTTGAAGTACCGAAAAGAGTTGAATACCTAAGAGTAATCATCATGGAGCTTTCAAGAATAGCTGATCACCTGATCTGCAACAGTATTCTTGGAGTGGACTCCGGTGCTTATTCAGGCTTCCTTTATGTAATGCAACAAAGGGAGAAAATATACGAGATTTTTGAAGAGATCTGTGGAGCTAGACTTACTACAAACATTGGTCGTATCGGAGGTTTGGAAAGAGATTTCACTCCTGCTGCCTTTGCTAAAATAAAAACCTTACTTGATGAATTCCCAATAGTATGGAAAGAAATGGAAAGTCTGTTCAATCGTAACAGAATTTTCATGGACAGAACCATCGGTGTGGGAGCTATTTCTGCCGAAAGAGCATTAAATTACGGATTTACAGGCCCTAATTTGAGAGCTGCCGGCGTTGATTATGACGTGAGAGTAATGAACCCATACTCTTCGTATCAGGATTTTGACTTTGAAATACCAATTGGAACAAACGGTGATACTTACGACCGTTTTATGGTAAGAAGCGAAGAAGTTTGGCAAAGCCTAAGCATCATTCGTCAGGCACTGGAGAAACTACCTGCAGGCCCTTATCATGCAGAAGTTCCTGATATCTATCTTCCTCCAAAAGAAGAAGTATATTCCAACATGGAAGCACTAATCTATCACTTCAAAATAGTGATGGGAGAAATTGAAGTACCTAAAGGCGAAATTTATCATAGCATTGAAGGTGCAAACGGAGAGCTTGGATTTTATCTGATCAGCGACGGAGGTAGAATGCCTTACAGACTGCACTTCAGAAGACCTGGCTTCGTTTACTATCAGGCTTACGGTGAAATGATCAAAGGAGCAACAATCTCTGATGCTGTCATGACTATGAGTAGCCTTAACCTGATCGCAGGTGAAATGGATGCTTAATTTCAATAAGATTTAATAAATTTGAGTTTAATATAAACTGAGTAAAAAGTTTTTGTACGGTTTTCCTTCGGACAAAAACTATGTGCCTACAGCAAATAAAATGGGAACAGTACAATCAGAAATCAAATTTTCAGAAGAAAAGCTGAAAAAGGCTCAGGAGATCATTTCCAGATATCCTGAGAGCAGACAAAAATCTGCATTACTTCCTATTCTCCATCTTGCGCAAAGAGAGTTTGACGGATGGCTTTCAGTTCCTGTAATGGATTATGTGGCCACTCTGCTAAACATTAAGCCTATCGAGGTTTACGAGGTTGCTACATTCTACACAATGTTTAACCTGAAACCTGTAGGCAAATGCCTAATTGAGTTCTGCAGAACAGGTCCTTGTATGCATAACAGAGCCGACCAGATTATAGAATATACTGAAAAGAAACTGGGTATAAAAGTAGGTGAAACAACTACTGATAATAAGTTCTCTTTGAAAGCTGTTGAGTGTCTTGGCGCTTGCGGATACGCTCCCATGGCTCAGATCGGTAAGTTCTATTATGAACATCTTACAGAAGAAAAGATGGACAAAATTATTGCAAGACTAGGACAAGAAGATTTTAATCCTGATAATAAATACGAGATCTAATGGCCAGGAAATTATTATTAGAAAACATAAACGTTCCGGGAGTTAAATCCTTTAACGTTTACAGAGCAAATGGCGGTTACCGTTCAGTTGAAAAAGCTCTGAAAACCATGTCTCCTGACGACGTGATGGAAGAAGTGAAGAAATCAGGACTAAGAGGACGTGGTGGCGCCGGTTTCCCTACTGGTATGAAATGGAGTTTCCTGGACAGAAAATCTGATAAGCCTAGATACCTTGTGTGTAATGCTGACGAAAGCGAGCCAGGTACATTCAAGGATAGATTTTTAATGGAATACATTCCTCACCTTCTTATTGAAGGCTTAATTGTTTCCAGTTATTCCTTAGGTTCAAATACCACTTATATATACATCCGCGGTGAATACAGATGGATTGTGGATATTCTTGAGAATGCCATTGCAGAAGCTAAACACAATGGTTTCCTTGGAAAAAACATCCTTGGTTCAGGATACGATCTTGAAATTTATGTACAGCCAGGTGGTGGTGCTTATATCTGCGGTGAAGAAACTGCTTTGATAGAGTCTCTGGAAGGAAAAAGAGGAAATCCGAGAATGAAACCTCCTTTCCCTGCTATATCAGGACTATACAACTGCCCTACAGTGGTAAACAATGTGGAAACACTGGCAACAGTTGTTCCTATCATTAATATGGGTGGTGATGAATATGCTAAAATTGGCGTGGGCAGATCTACAGGAACAAAACTGATCTCTGCTTGCGGACATATGAATAAACCAGGAGTTTATGAAATCGAATTGGGGCTTCCAGTTGACGAATTCCTAAATTCTGACGAGTATTGTGGTGGAATAAGAGCAGGACATACACTTAAAGCTGTTGTGCCAGGTGGTTCTTCTGTACCAATTTTACCAGCAGAACTGTTCTATAAAACCAAAGAAGGTGTAGCTAGATTAATGAGTTACGAATCACTTTCTGAAGGAGGTTTTGCAAGCGGTTCCATGCTTGGTTCAGGTGGATTTATCGCGATGGATGAAACCACTTGTATAGTTAGAAACCTTTGGAACTTTACAAGATTTTATCACCATGAGTCTTGTGGTCAGTGCAGCCCATGCAGAGAAGGTACAGGCTGGATGGAAAAAGTGTTGCATAGGTTAGAACACGGACATGGATCAATGAGTGATATCGACCTTTTGGTTGACATTGCTAAAAAAATTGAAGGAAATACCATTTGCCCACTTGGAGACGCTGCAGCATGGCCCGTAGCAAGTCACATCAGACACTTCAGAGAGGAGTTTGAATACCATGTTAAATTTCCTGAAAAAGTAGCACATAGTCCATTTGCACATAGTGTGGATTATAAAAGAGAATTAAATACTGTATTACAATGATTAAGGTAACTATAGATGGTGTTGAAACAGAGGTAGAACCAGGAACAACGATCCTGAATGCTGCCAGACAAATTGGAGGCGATCTTGTACCTCCTGCCATGTGTTATTACTCTAAACTTAAAGGTTCAGGAGGAAAATGCAGAACTTGTCTTGTAAAAGTATCTGCGGGTTCTGCTAAAGATCCAAGACCAATGCCGAAACTGGTTGCATCTTGCTCCACTCCTGTTCAGGACGGTATGGTTGTACAAAACATCACTTCTCCTGAAGTTCTTGAAGCTAGAAAAGGTGTAGTAGAATTTTTATTAATAAACCACCCTCTTGATTGCCCAATTTGTGATCAGGCAGGTGAATGTCACTTACAGGATCTTGCATTTGAGCATGGTTCTGCGAAGACCAGATACGAAGAGGAAAGAAGATCTTTTGATAAAATAGATATCGGTAGCAAGATACAATTGCACATGACAAGATGCATTCTTTGCTACAGATGTGTCTTCACTGCTAATCAAATCACTAATGAGCGTGTTCACGGTGTTCTTAACAGAGGAGATGCTGCCGAAATCGGTACTTACATTCAAAACGTAATCGAAAATGATTTTTCAGGTAACGTAATCGATGTTTGCCCGGTTGGAGCTCTTACAGATAAAACCTTCCGCTTCAAAAGCAGGGTTTGGTTTGTAAAACCAATGTACGCTCATCGTAATTGCGATAAATGCTGTGGAAAGACCACCGTCTGGATGAAAGGTGATGAAGTTTTCAGAGTAACAGGAAGAAAAGATCAGTACGGAGAAGTAGAAGATTTCATTTGCAACGATTGTAGATTTGATAAAAAATTAGCCAGCGACTGGACTGTAGAAGGACCTGCTCCTATTCAGAGAAATTCTGTTCAGGCTCAAAACAAATATTTACAGGGAATAAAAGTAGATGCACCGAAGAACATAGGTTATGGAAATATTTCTGATAGATAAGATAGTATTAATTGTAGCCGTCTTCGGCATTACACTTTTATTTGCGCTATACAGCACATATGCTGAAAGAAAAGTAGCTGCATTTATTCAGGACAGACTAGGCCCCAACAGAGCCGGAATTTTTGGTATTCTTCAACCTCTTGCGGACGGAGTAAAATTCTTTTTAAAAGAAGAGTTTATACCTGCGCATGCAGATAAGGCCTTATTTATTTTAGGTCCATCAGTATCAATGACGACAGCATTAATGACAAGTGCTGTAATTCCTTGGGGTAATTCACTTGAACTATTTGACAGAGTCATTAGCCTGCAAATCACTGACCTTAACATCGGTATCCTTTATGTATTTGCAGTGGTTTCCATTGGAGTTTATGGAATCATGATCGGAGGATGGGCTTCGAACAACAAATTCTCTCTTCTTGGAGCATTGAGAGCTAGCTCACAGATGATCAGTTATGAGATTGCAATGGGCTTATCTATCATAGCTCTTGTAATGACAACTGGGACATTAAGTCTTGGCGAAATCGTACAACAACAGAATGGTTCAATATTTGGTATTTCAGGAGCTTCCTGGAACATCATTTATCAGCCACTAGGCTTCTTAATCTTTATGATTTGTGCCTTTGCTGAGTGTAACAGAACTCCATTTGACCTTCCGGAATCTGAAAACGAGCTTGTCGGAGGTTATCACACAGAGTATAGCAGTATGAAACTTGGATTCTTCCTTTTCGCTGAGTATACCAATATGTTCATATCTTCTGCGATTATGAGCTCGCTTTATTTCGGAGGATATAACTTCCCGTTCATGGATCAGTTAGGGTTATCTCATAATCTGGTAACAATCCTAGGAACAACATTCCTTTTCGCGAAAATAGTTATGTTCATATTCCTTTTCATGTGGGTAAGGTGGACACTTCCGAGATTCAGATACGATCAATTGATGAGAATGGGCTGGAAAATGCTTATACCATTGGCATTGATCAACATAATTATTACAGGTCTTTTAATCGTTGTATTAAAATAAATCAGTTATGCACTCTTTATCTAACAGATCAAAGGTTGTAGTTAAGAAAGAAATGACATTGACGGAGAAAATGTATCTCCCGGCAATACTTGGTGGTATGTTGATCACCATCAAGCACTTCTTTAAAAGAAAACCAACCATTCAATATCCTGAACAAAAAAGAGAGTTCAGTAAGGTTTACAGAGGCAAACACATTCTGAAAAGAGATGAGCAAGGCAGAGAAAACTGCACTGCTTGTGGTCTATGCGCCGTAGCATGTCCTGCTGAAGCTATTTCTATAGTTGCTGCTGAAAGAAAAAAAGGTGAGGAACATCTGTATCGTGAAGAAAAATATGCCAAGACATACGAAATAAATATGCTTAGATGTATTTTCTGCGGTCTTTGTGAAGAAGCTTGTCCTAAGGATGCTGTATATCTTACAGAAGAGCTTGCACCAGCAAACTTTGACAGATCGAACTTTATTTTCGGAAAAGATAAACTTGTTCAACCAGTAGGAACAAGTGCACATCCTAAAACTTATAAACCTTACAAAAAGTAACAATGGATCAGTTGGTATTTTTGATTTTGTCTATCATATCGATAGGTGCTGCATTGGCGGTCATATTTTCTAAAAACCCAGTGTATAGTGTATTATTTCTGATATTGACTTTCTTTTCTATAGCAGGGCATTATGTTCTATTGAATGCACAATTTCTTTTCATTGTGCATATCATAGTTTATGCAGGAGCAATCATGGTATTGTTCCTCTTTGTAATCATGCTTTTAAACCTCAACAAGACTAGCGAAACCGGCAAAACTATGCTACCTAAAATAGCAGGTGCTATTTCCGGAGGACTATTACTGATTGTATTGTTGGGAGCTGTAAAAGGCCTTAATCAATCAGAAGCAAGTCAAGCAATAAATGCAGACATGGGTTCAGTTAAAAACCTGGGAAAAATCCTTTTCAGTGAATATTTGCTTCCATTTGAAGTTTCATCCGCACTATTCCTTTCTGCAATGATCGGAGCTGTGATGTTAGGAAAAAAGAATCTTAAAGATCATTAATATTTGAAATAGCAGATCATGCAAGTTTTATCAAACACAGTTAATAACTACCTTGTTCTTGCAAGCATCCTTTTTGCGATAGGCGTCATGGGTGTCCTTGTAAGAAGGAATATCATTATCATTTTTATGTCCATCGAGCTGATGCTGAATGCTATAAACCTTTTGCTTGTAGCATTTTCTGTATTTCATAATGATGCCTCAGGACAGGTATTCGTTTTCTTTATCATGGCAGTTGCCGCGGCTGAAGTTACGGTCGGTCTGGCAATCCTTGTAATGATATACAGAAATACAGGATCGGTAGATATAAATTCTCTGAATAAATTAAAGTGGTAGAATAAATAGATAAAAGATGTTACAATTAGCCTGGTTAATACCTGTTTTACCTCTTATTGGATTTTTGATAATTGGTTTAGCTAATAAAAAGTTAAACAAAGCCCTTGTAGGTATTATTGGTTGCGGAAGTATCCTTGGATCCTTCCTTATTGTGCTTTCCCTTTTGATCAATGTATTAAATGGAAGCATTCAATCCGAAACCCTTACATATTTCAACTGGATTTCAGCAGGTTCGCTTGATATTAAGCTTTCATTTCTTATAGATCCTCTTTCTGTTACGATGATGACAATCATCACAGGAGTTGGTTTCTTAATTCATTTGTATTCTGCCGGATACATGTCTCATGACGAAGGTTTTGCAAGGTACTTCGCTTACCTGAATCTATTCGTTTTCTCCATGTTAATCCTTGTGATGGGCTCCAACTTCCTTGTTCTATTTGCAGGATGGGAAGGTGTAGGACTTTGCTCTTATCTATTAATAGGATTCTGGTTTAAAAACAATGATTATAACAACGCTGCGAAAAAAGCATTCATTATGAACCGTATAGGTGACCTTGGCTTCCTTTTAGGAATGCTTTTGATCATCGTTACATTCGGAAGCCTTGAGTATAGTGTTGTTTTCGAGCAGGCCCAAACTATCTTCAAACCAGGTGTTGCTCAACCTGTACTGATAGCAATTACATTGCTATTATTCCTCGGAGCAACCGGTAAAAGCGCACAAATTCCACTTTATACCTGGCTACCTGATGCGATGGCAGGTCCGACACCTGTTTCTGCACTTATTCACGCAGCAACCATGGTTACAGCAGGTATTTACATGATTGTAAGATCTAATGTACTTTTCTCTTTAGCGCCATTCACTTTAGAAGTAATTGAAATTATCGGACTTACAACTGCTCTTTTTGCAGCAACAATCGGTCTGGTTCAAAACGATATCAAAAAAGTACTTGCTTATTCTACAGTAAGTCAGTTAGGATATATGTTCTTCGCTCTTGGAATGGGAGCCTATTCAACAGCGATATTCCACGTAGCTACACATGCTTTCTTTAAGGCACTTCTTTTCCTTGGTGCTGGTAGTGTAATTCACGCAATGAGTGGCGAACAAGATATCAGAAGCATGGGTGGTCTTTGGAAAAAACTTCCGATTACCTTCGCTACGTTTATCATAGGAACAGTTGCTATTGCAGGTATCCCCCCATTTGCTGGTTTCTTCTCTAAAGATGAAATTCTGGCTCATGCTTACGAACACTCCCCTATTCTATGGGTGCTTGGAGTTTTAGGTGCATTGATGACTACATTCTATATGTTCCGTCTGGTTTTCTTGACCTTCTTCGGATCATTCAGAGGAACAGACCACCAGAAATCTCATTTACATGAATCTCCACTTATCATGACTATTCCATTGATGGTACTTGCAGTGCTTTCAGTAATTGGAGGTTTTGTAGGTGTTCCAGAAGTTCTTGGAGGTCATAACTTCCTGAAATCTTTCTTAAGTCCAGTAATAGCTCCGATTAATCAACATACGGAACACGCATTAAGTCATTCGACAGAATTAATGCTAATGGGAATTTCAGTTGGAGCAGTTTTATTGGTAATTATAATTGCTGCAATAGTTTACATTTCTAAAAAAGCAGTTCCATCTCCAGAGGGATCAGATCTTTCCGCTCCTCACAAAGTACTATACAACAAATACTATATTGACGAAATCTACAGAACCCTGGTAGTAAAACCACTTTACTGGCTTGGAGATATATTCTACAAAGTGTTTGAGATAAAAATTATTGACAACTTTGTAAATGCCTGGGGTAAGGGAATTGATAGAGGAAGCGCCGGCTTAAGATTTCTACAAAACGGTAGCATCAGTTTCTACATGTTTGCTATGGTTATTGGCATCATATTAATATTGTTCTTTAACACGATTATCTAGTTTTAATGGAAACCAGTATATTAATTTTTCTTCCGTTAGTAGCAGGCTTAATTTCATTCCTGCTTCCTGACAACAGGGCAAAACAATTTGCATTTACAGCTGCACTAGCTGAATTTGCTTATTCTCTGGTTTTACTCTTACAATTTAATCCTCAGGAAACTTTAGCTTATAGTACTTCAGTGCCATGGGTTAAATCAATGGGAATTTCATTCAGTGTAGGAATGGATGGAATCAGCATACTTCTTGTAATGCTTACCACCTTTCTTATTCCTTTAATTATCCTTTCTTCTTTCAGAAGAACATTTGCTAACAGCAACTACTTCTATGGACTTGTATTAATCATGCAGTCAGCACTTGTAGGAGTATTTGTTGCCCGTGATGCGTTTTTGTTCTATGTGTTCTGGGAGTTGGCACTTATTCCAATCTATTTCATCGCATTGATCTGGGGAGGCGAAAACAGAAAAAAAATCACTTTCAAGTTCTTCGTTTATACTCTAGCAGGCAGTCTATTAATGCTTGTTGCGATCATTTATCTGTATCTTCAGACCCCAAACGGTTCGTTCGACATTAATCAATTCTACGCAGTTGGAAGCACATTAAGTTCAACAGACCAGGCGCTTGTGTTCTTTGCATTCTTCCTGGCATTTGCTATCAAGATGCCGATCTTCCCTTTTCATACTTGGCAGCCTGACACCTATACTGTAACACCTGCTCAGGGTACTATGCTTCTTTCTGGAATCATGCTAAAGATGGGTATCTACGGAGTTATAAGATGGATACTTCCACTTGTACCAGAAGCAGCTCACACATATGGAATGCCGGCGATTATTCTTAGCGTGATTGGAATTATCTATGCTTCGATCATAGCAATTAAGCAAAAAGACTTCAAGAGACTGATTGCTTATGTTTCAATCGCACACGTTGGTTTAATTGCAGCAGGAATATTTACTCTTGGAGAAGAAAGTCTTCAGGGAGGTATCATTCAAATGCTTTCTCACGGTATCAATGTAGTGGGATTGTTCTTTGTAATTGATGTTCTATTTGACAGAACCAAAACGCTTGAACTATCTTCTTTAGGTGGAATAAGAAATGTTGCCCCCTTCTTTACTGTTACGTTTATCATTTTGCTTTTCAGCAGTATAGCACTGCCATTTACAGGAGGTTTTCCTGGTGAGTTCCTTCTATTCGTTGGAATATTCCAGTACAATCCGTGGATAGCTGCAGTGGCCGGAGTTTCTGTAATTCTGGGTGCAGTTTATATGTTATCAAGCTTCCAGAAGATCATGTTGGGAGAAACCAACAACTTAACTTCAGGATTTGCTGATCTGTTTACAAGCGAAAAACTGGTATTAATACCAATAATCATTTTAATATTCTGGATGGGGATTTACCCTGAAACATTCCTTGAAATTTCGGAACCAGCAGTTAAAGCATTAATCAAAGGAACAGGGGCATCTTTAAGTTTGAAATAACCGATGAAAACATTAATTCTAACAGCATTACTTGGCATCGTTTCAATGTTATCCGAGATATTCGGATTCAGAAAATATCTTTGGACAATTTTAGTTCTTGGCCTTACAGGTGTATTTTGTGTAAACTTGTCTGAGCTAACTTCTGCATATCAGTATTTTCCGAATATGGTTGTATTTGATCATTATGCGGGAGTATTTTCCGGGCTAATTATACTGATGGCTCTTGTTTGGTTTTTTATCTCAAAAGATCAGTATGATTCAAATGAATTCAATCAGGCAGATCATTACTCACTGATAATGTTTGCTCTAACCGGAACAATTGTACTCGTATCATTTACCCACCTTGCTATGCTTTTCCTTGGAATCGAAATTCTTTCAATTCCAATGTTTATCTTGGCTGGTAGTAGAAAACATGAACTGTCTTCAAATGAAGCTTCTTTAAAGTACTTTATAATGGGTGCTTTTGCTTCAGGTATATTATTATTTGGAATTGCTCTTTTATATGGTGCAACTGGAACATTCAATATCCACGAAATTGCACTTATAGCTTCCAATAATTCAGATTCTGTATCAATCTTATTTTATACAGGTATATTTATGGTGATGATTGGTCTTGCATTCAAGGTTTCTGCAGTTCCATTCCACTTCTGGACGCCAGATGTTTATGAAGGATCACCACTTGTTATTACTGCTTTCATGGCAACTATTGTAAAAACTGCAGCATTTGCCGCTTTTTACAGATTATTCAATACATCATTTACCCCACTGCTTCCGCATTGGGGATCTACGCTTTCTGTGATTATTATCTTTACGATTTTAACAGGAAATATTCTTGCAGTGTATCAGATCAGCGTAAAAAGGATGCTTGCATACTCTGGTATTGCTCAGGCAGGTTACATGTTAATGACTATACTTCTTCAAAACTACGAAAGTCAGGACGCATTAGTACTTTATACGTCCTCATATGCACTATCAACACTTTGTGCTTTTGCGGTTCTTCATTATGTAGTTAAATTAAAAGGCAATGATTCTTTCGAAGCATTCAGTGGTTTAGGCAAATCTCATCCATTACTTGCTGTAATCATGGTAATTTCTATGCTTTCTTTAGCAGGTATTCCTCCTGCAATTGGATTCTTTGCTAAATTTTATCTGTTCTCAGCGGTTCTGCAACAAGGATATTTAGGATTGGTAATTGTAGCTGTACTAGGCTCTTTAATAAGCGTTTACTATTACTTCAGAGTTATTATTTCAATGTATTCTGGAGAATCTGAAACAGAATCAATACAACTTTCTGTTATTAATAAAGCTGTATTAGTATTAATTGGCTGCTTAATAATTCTACTTGGAGTTACTCCTGGCCTGTTTATTGATGCTATAAAGTCTTTAACCTAAAGACAGAAGTTTAATTAAATAGTTTTATACATGGATTCTATTGTACACCTCTTTCAGCAATTGATCGATCCCGAGAAACTGATTCTGTTTGGAGGTGTAACTTTAATCCTGTTAGTTGTTTTTATAGAAAACGGGTTGTTTTTTGGTTTTTTTTTACCAGGTGACACACTTCTTTTTACAACAGGAATATTCTGTGCCACAGGTATTTTGAACACCTCTATTCTCCTACTCTTAGGAACCATATCACTAGCTGCAGTACTTGGTAATCTGGCAGGATATGCCTTTGGAAAAAAAATGGGAGAAGCACTACTTTCCAGAAAAGATACTCTCCTATTTAAAAAGAAATATGTAATGGCTGCCGAAGCCTTCTTTATTAAATATGGAGGATTGGCATTAGTAATGGGAAGATTTTTACCTATTATAAGAACTTTCGCACCCATTTTCGCAGGAGTTGTAAAATTTGACTTCAAAAAATTTCTCACCTATAATATTATAGGTGGAATACTTTGGGTCTTTTCAATGCTTTTATTAGGTTATTTTTTAGGTATAATGTTTCCTCAAATAAAAGAACATCTAGAATTATTCATTGGAGGAATCGTAGTCATCACTTGGATTCCTGTTATAAAAACCTACCTTACAGAAAGAAGAAAAGTTAAGAAAGCAAACGAACAGGTCTGAAAAAATTTTTAATTATTTTACTTTCAATGTCTGTTCTTTTGGTTAATTTTATTGGATTTTATTAGGGTATTTGCTGACCAAACGACTTAATGGAGAACATTTATTTTTGGATAATCTTTAATGTTTTTGTACTGGGCCTTCTGATTCTGGACCTTTTTGTTCTGAATAGAAAAACTGAGACTGTAACTGTTAAATCTGCTTTGTGGTGGTCTGCATTCTGGATTGGACTTGCAATTGCATTTAATATATTCGTTTATTTCTGGAAAGGTAAAAACGCAGCATTTGAATTTCTCACTGGCTATTTACTAGAGGAATCTTTAAGTGTCGACAATCTCTTCGTATTTATGCTGATATTTAACTATTTCAGAGTTCCGTCTGAATATCAGAGAAAAGTTTTGTTTTGGGGAATCATTGGAGCGCTAGTACTTAGAGCATTTTTTATAGTTGTCGGAGTTTCTCTGATTAATCAGTTTCACTGGATGGGATTCATTCTTGGGGGATTTTTAATTTTTACAGGTGCTAAAATGGCGCTTGAAAAAGATGAAGAGATCAATCCGGAAAAAAATCCTATTATACTTTTGGTTAACAAATTCTTGAGAGTTACCAAGAATTATCATGGAAGCGATTTCTTTACGAGAATAAACGGGCAATTATTTGCAACTCCTTTATTCATTGTAGTCCTTGTGGTAGAAACAACTGATGTTGTATTTGCTGTTGATTCAATTCCTGCAATCCTTGCAGTAAGTAAAGATCCTTTCATTGTTTATACCTCTAACGTTTTTGCATTACTTGGATTAAGATCCCTCTACTTCGCCCTTGCAGGAATAATGCAGCTTTTCCATTATATCAATTATGGACTGTCATTGATTTTAGTTTTTATAGGCATAAAGCTTGTCGGGGATTCTGGTGGATGGTTTGAAATAGAAATGAAGTATGCCCTGATGATAGTTGCAGGAATACTGACTCTTTCAATTCTTTTTTCAATTTGGTTCCCCAAAAAAGATGAGGACCAGAATGATGAAGAACCTAAAGATGAATCTGTTGAAGCTAAAGAAAATAAGTAAGCCACCAGTTTTATAGCTTTTAGTTTCTCAGAAGTTATTTCACATTATATAGATATTAATTTAAGATCTGAATAATGTTTCTTGGCTTGGGTCTCTATCCTTATTCTTCTCTAATATTCCTTTATAAAAGTATATCCAAGAATCTTTTATTCTCATTAGTCTCTTTGAGATTATAGAATCATTCATTCCGTCTCAAGATTAATTAAATTGCCCTGCCTGAAGCAATAAAAGAATTTTTTCAAGTTTGGGTATCAAAGCTGAGGCTGTGCATTCAAAATTATTGACCATCACCGAAAATGAATATTCCTTTCCGGTTTCAGGATTTTTGATATAACCTGAATAACAAAGTACCCTTTTCATACTACCACTTTTGGCCCGCATATTATTTTCCAACTTAGTACCTTTTCCTACTTTTTTTAAAGTACCGCTCCCACCAGAAACAGGAAGTGAGTTATAAAAATCAGCATAATACTTTTCTTTGCTCATTTGCAAAAGTGCCTGACTGAATGCTTCAGAACATACCCAATTGAATGTAGAAAGTCCGCTCCCATCGATAACAACAATTGAAGACGGATCTAATCCCTTTGAATTCCAAAACTCCTGCAATGCCTTTATTCCAGCCTTAGTAGAACCTTCATTATATAACTTTTTACCGATCATCTTTAATAGTGATTCAGCATAAAGATTCAGACTATTAACATTGGTTTCCTTTATGATATCTCGCAAAGGAGAAGAGGTAAATGTGTGTACAACCTTTCGTTCTGCTATTGCCTGGCCATTAAAAGTATATATAGATCTGGCAGGTTGAGTTACTTCAATATTATTTTTAAATAAAGCTTCCTTAATTCCAGAAGCCACAAAATACGCTGGATCGGGCATTGATCCTTTAATTGAAAAATTTCCCCCTTTGGGTATTGTCCCCGATACTGTCCTAAGACTGGTAAAGGGTGCTCCATAAATGTAACCGTTATCGCCGGTACCTTCTGCGGCTGTTTTAAGAGAATTGAGAAATTGAATGTTAGGAATAACCGGATCCGTTCCCAAAACTTCAACAGAATCACCAATTGCTTTTCCTGGTTTTAGAATAAGCTTATAAGTATTCTCATTTACATTTACCCCATAGGCACCTGTACCATAATAATTGCCAATATCTGTCCATATCCAATAATCAGGAATAGAATTATATTCAAACCAGGATGCATCACCAATTATACCACCATTGATCTGTTTGATACCTGCCTCAGATAATATTTTACAAATTTTATTCAGAACTTCACTCCATGCTTCTGATGCAGAAATCCTACCACTACCAAATGTTGGATCACCTTCTCCTCTAATATAAATGTTGCCATCAAGGACTCCTTTATTACTAATATGGCCATCGTATTCAAGATAAGTTTTAAATGTATAGTCAGGTCCAAGGAGACTTAATGCAGCAGCTGTCGTTAGCAATTTTTGATTAGATGCGGGTATCAAGAGTTTAGTACCATTGTAATTGAGAATCGTTTTTGATGTAGATAATTCATGAGCATAAAAAGAAATACTCCCCCTCTTCAAATCCTTTGTCTCAGATAGTTTCTTCAACTCGGTCAATGCGCCCTGACCTGATGCGTGGTTTAAAATTAAAAACAAACCAATTGTTAATACTGGAAATATTCTGGCAATCATTTATCTTAACGATTAATTGAGTTAATTCAAATATTTACTAAACAAGTTAAAGACTGAAGAGTTTCCCTTTTTACTGCATATGGAAAAATCTTACGGACATATAGAACAGACTAGGCTCTCTTGCCTGATAGACATCAACGGAACATTTCTAAAGGTTGATGAAGCATGCAGAACTATATTGTTGGAAGACGAGACCCAATCATCTTCAAACTTCTTTAGTTCATGTCTGGATAAATATGCTAAACTTTTTACTTCCTTTCTATCTATAGTTGAAAAAAATGATCCTTCTGTTATAATCCTCAAACATAAAAATAACAAAGGCATACTTGAGATTGAATGGACAGTCACCTCAAACGATAATGAAAAATCCTTTTCACTTAGTGGTCTGATAAGACAAGATTTTACCACTACAGAGCTTCAGAATAAAATTCAGGAATACATTTATCCTACCATCATAACTGATCCATCTCTTAAGATTACCTCATACAACAAAGCATTTGATAAGGTAAATCCTGCATTGTCCGGAACAATAATAGGAATGGACTTAAAAGAAGTATTAATAGATAAAGATGGTAATTTTATCCATGAAGCTATCTTTTCCGCTGGGAATTGTTTTCCAATTCCACTTCAACTAAAGCTCAATGGACAGGACAATGATTATATAGTATCCATGCTTTCTCTATCTGATTATAATATTATCACGCTATTGCCTCAAGCAAATAGTTCTTTAAAGGAGAACGAGCTAAAGAAGAAAGAAGAGGATATAAATAACTTCATATATAAAGTCTCACATGACTTCAAAGGACCTCTTACAAGTTTGAATGGTGTACTTGATATCGCTGCAGATGAGTTGAAAGACAGTGCATTCATTCCTTTTTTAAACATGATCCGCACATGTTCTGATAAGCTAGAAGCATTAATTACTACTCTTCTTGAGTTATCAAGGGTTCAGGCTACCCCAATAATTAAGGAAGCGACAGACCTTCACCTGCTTATTTCCGAATTAAAAAATGAAATCAGGAAACAAGTACCTGTATTGTATGACAATGTTCAACTATCAGTTCCCGATACACTTCCAAACTTTATTACCGATGTTCGAGTGTTCAGAATCGCATTAAAGCATTTGTTGCTGAATGCATTTGTATTTCAAAAGAAGACCAGACAACAACCAATAGTTGAGCTTAAGATAAGTAAAGACATCTCTGCTATTGAATTTGAAGTAATAGACAATGGACTTGGAATTGCTGAAAATAAAATGGAAAGAGCATTCGAAATGTTTTATAAAGGATCAGACTACTCTGTTGGAACTGGTATGGGTTTATACCTTGCAAAAGTAGCTATTCAGAGATTGTCTGGTGAATTGATTCTGACAAGTAAACTAGATGAAGGAACAAGAGCCATCATAAAATTACCTCAGAGTTGATATTACTACACATTTTTTTTTCAAGCTTTAACTTTTTTTTATTTGATAGATATAGAGGTTATGATGAGATAAACTCTATGATTACACTCAAACATTAGATACTCTGAAGACATTGATATCAAAGGAACACAGAAGGGCAACAAAAAAAATATTTAAAAAAATATTTAAGTATTCAAGTCAAAAATTTTCACTTGATGAGTAATCTTATAGATAGAAAAATTATTTTTTTTAAAAAGTATCTTGCTATATATTTGTAAAAAAAAAAACTTTTTTATTATTTTTAAGTATAAATACAATAAAGTAATAAGAAACTGTTATTTTATTTTTTACTTAGACTATATAACTAATGTCAAAATATAGTAACAAAGAACTTTTCAAGATCATAGAGGACGGGTTCCTCAAATCACTTGAAGAAGTTTTAAAATCAGTAGACACCAAAACCCTAAAAAAAGTGAAAAAAGTAGTTAAAGCCGCTGCTAAAAAAGTAGCAAAGAAAGCCGCTTCTAAGAAAGCCGCTTCTAAAAAAGCAGCTTCTAAGAAAGCAGCTTCTAAAAAAGTAGCATCTAAGAAAGCAGCATCTAAGAAAGTAGCATCTAAGAAAGCAGCTTCTAAGAAAGTAGCTTCTAAAAAAGCAGCTTCTAAGAAAGTAGCTTCTAAAAAAACAGCTTCTAAGAAAGCAGCTTCTAAGAAGACTGCAGCTAAGAAAGCAGCTGCAAAACAATAAGGAGCTTAATCTTTAAGAAATAAAAAGACATCAGAAATGATGTCTTTTTTATTTTATCCCTGTATACATTTACTAAATACACTTTTACTTTTAATATCTCACCTGAAGAGATCTTAAATTAACTTCTCCTTATTAAGTAAAAATTAACTGCATTGGAGCGTCATCCTGATGTTTAACTCTTACCTTCACCCTATACAGGTCAAACAGAGTTTCACTCGTAACTGCAACTTCCGGTGGCCCCTGCATTACTATCTTTCCATTCTTCAATAATATCAGATTGTCGGCGAACTGAGCTGCTAAGTTTAGATCGTGTACTACTCCTACAATTACTAGATTCGGTCTCAATATCTCACGGAGCTTTGTCATAAAATGCCATTGATAATAAATGTCGAGATAGGTAAGTGGCTCATCCAGAATAAGGTATTTTACTGAAGAATCTTCAGACAATAAGTCGATCTGAGACATTACCCGTGCAAACTGTACTCTCTGTTTTTCACCCCCACTTAAGGTATGATAGTCTCTTCCTACCAATTCATAAACCTCAAAGAACTTCATAAGCTCTTCGCAAACTTGAAAGTCCTTCTTTGTAGCTTTGCTATGAAAATGTGGATACCTTCCCATCAATACCACTTCCTCTACTTTTAAAGAAAAAGGCAACTCTGTTTGCTGAGACAAAACTGCTCTTACTTTTGCAAGATCATTGTTGCTATAAGTCTTCACTGCTTGATTTCCAATACTTACTTCTCCTGTTGTTGGCTTGATAAGTCCTGAAAATATCTTAACTAAAGTAGACTTACCTGCACCATTAGGACCTAATATCAAGTTCAGTTTTCCCGATTCCAGACTTAAAGAAACATCCTGTAAAATTTTTTTACCTCCTGCTTCGTAGCTTACATTATGGACTTTCAACATAATCAGAAGAAGTATTGATTTCTCTTTTTTAACAGATATAAAAAAATAGGAACTCCAACAAATGAAGTAACTACCCCTATTGGCAGTTCGGCCGGGGCAAGTAAAAGTCTGGAAATAAGGTCTGCACTTGTAAGTAAAATTGCCCCCATCATTGCACTGCCAATTATGAGATACCTGTTATCTGACCCTATCAGAATTCTGATAAGATGAGGAGCAATTAATCCGACAAAACCGATGACTCCGACAAAGGCAGTAGTTACTGCTACCAGCAGGACATTCAAGGCCATTACATTTTTCTTCAGGATCGTGATGTTTGCGCCCAGCATTGAGGCATCTTCTTCACCTAACATTAGAGCATTCAATGCTTTTGAATAGCGAAGAGCTATAAAAAAACATAATCCACTAATAGTACTAACAACCCAAACTGCACTCCAACTCGCACCCGATAGAGTTCCCAGATTCCAAAATGTAACAGACCTTGCCTGTGGATCCCTTGCTATATATGATAAAAAACCGACTCCACTCATAAACAAAGAGTTAATTGCGATACCGGTTAGTAATAAAACGATTACAGATGATTTAGCTGTTTCATTCGAATTGGAAAACATCATTACCAAAAGTGTTGCGATGATGCCTCCTATACAAGCTGCTATGGACAAGGTCCATTCTCCGGCATTGATTTCCATTGATGATCCAAGTACTAAATATAATGCTGCACCAAAAGCGGCACCGCTTGAAGTACCAATAAGTCCTGGTTCAACAATAGGATTACGAAATAACGCCTGCATCAATACTCCGGCAATCGCCAGAGATGCCCCTGTAACAACACAGAGAATTGCCCTTGGAAATCTTATATGAAGAAATATATTTTCCCTCAAACTAAGTGTTGCTTCTTCTGATCTGATCCACTTTTGAATTGAACTTAAGATTTCTATCCATGAGATATTCACTGCTCCAAACCTTACAGAGGTCATTGCAAGCATGAATAGAATTAAAAGCAGAAATAAAAATACAGGTCTGTGTTGCTGATCAAATCTATTCATCAGATTGAATTAACTTTTTCATTTTTAGAACATTTTCACCAGTTCGAGGACCAAAATAAACTAAATCATGCTCTTCAAATCTATATATTTTATTGTTTTTTGCAGCCTTAGTAGTTGCAATACCTGGAAGTTCTTTGATCTTCTCGGGAGTACCTAGACGGTCGTATCCGAAGTCAGTAAGCAGAATAATATCAGGATTTGCATCAGCTATAATTTCCGCCGAAATATTCTGCATACCTTTTTCTCCTGTTATAGGTATTCTTCCCCCAGCCCAAGTAACCAATTGAGCAGCGTTGCTTAGTTTGGTCATTACTAGGTAAACATTCGAAGCTCTTCCATAGTGAATAATAACAACATTGGGGGTATCCACAACAGGTTTTTCATTCTTCAGAGCAGCTTTCAAGTCGCTGTCAATTTTTCTACAGAGGGAATCAGCCTGAATTTCCTTATGAAAGTAAGTGCCTATCTCTTTTATCAAAGTTTTTGTTTCATCAATATCTTTGGCTTTTGAAAAAGTTTTCATGGGAATCTGAAGTTTTTCCATCTGAGACATCACATGATCCGGACCAACATTATTATCATGAATAATTAATGTTGGCTGAGCTGCAATCATTCCTTCCGCACTTAATGCACGGTGGTATCCTACAGTTGGAAGGCCTTTTATTTCAGAAGGAAATGTACTTGAAACATCCACAGCTACGAGGTTATCCTGAGCTCCCAATGCATAAATTATCTCATTATATTGTTTAGCAATGCAAACAATACGCTCTTGTTTACCTTCTGTTTTTGCTTCATTACCAAAACGGCCACAGGAACAAAAACTTAACAAAACTATAACTGGTAAAATCAGTTGCTTCATATTCTTTATCATTAATAGAGGCATTCCTAAATAGAATGCCTCGTCTTGTGTTTATCAGAATGAATAATTAAGGTTCAGTCCTCCAAAGTAATTGATTTTATATGGGGCTGGAAGATAAGCGTCAGGTAATTGATTGAGAAAAACCATATAATAATACTGAGTACTTGTAATATTATTAGCTCCAAAATAGACTCCAACATTCAGATGGTCGAAAAACTTATGTTGATATCCTACTTTAGCATTAAGCAGGCTATAGCCGGAAGTTTTATTTTTTCCATCCGAAGTAAAAGGCATCTGATCTCTGTATGAATAATTTATATTCCCATAAACTCCATATTTTGTAAGAAAATCTATTCCAGCATTTAAAGTAACAGGAGGAACTCCAGCCACTGCATTTCCGCTATAGTCAACAGTTACCAGGCTATCCTTATTAGCTTTGTTTTTTGCAACAGATTGATATTTTATATTATCATATCTGAAATGAGAATAAGTAAAATTAGCAAACGGCCGGATTGAAGTAAAGGTATTATTCTTTGACCTATATACAGTGTACATAAGCGCAACTTCAAGTCCTTTGTTGTTAAGACTTCCGCTATTTACAAGATAAGTGTATAGAGTAGCTGTGTTTGCCGGGTTTTGAACAGCAACAGTTGTCATTTTATTGGAAAATACAGTGTTAAAAGCAGCTACTTGGAACTGTAATCTTTCTTCAAGTAAATTTCCTTTAGAACCAATTTCATATTGGGTTCCTATTTCAGGTTTCAATCCAAGATTTAACTCTCCAGTTGTTGGTATGTAAAAATAAGAACTAACAGGAGCCTTATACCCTTTACTAAAGGATGCATAAACAGAAAGTTGTTTGCTAAAGACTTTATTAACAGCAAACCTTGGAGAAACCATGTCTGTATATGAAGTTTTGTATCTGGTCGGAACATGTTTCACTTTTGTATTTGACGGATTATTATTTGAAGCAAGATAATTTCTGTCATCCAGTCCTATATTCATGGAGCTCCAGCCAAGGCCCGCGGTGAATGATACATCATGTGGTAAAGTCAATGTCCATTCTGAAAATATGGATGAATTAGAAGTTACTGTTGACTGATTGCTTCTTTGCGCTCCTATAATGTTATACCCCTTCAGATTAAAACTATCTGCAACCATTCCATAACCGATGGTCTGAGCTTGCTGGCTTTGAAATTCAATTCCGGTAATTCCTGATAAACTGAATTTACTTCCAAGAGAAAATCTGGTATCAAATGTAGAACGGAGACCATAATTAACCGGCCTTTTATCTGTCCAGCCTCCAGCTGAACTCGCATTGCTATTTAGCCCCGAGCCAAATACTGCTGTATTATTTGTGATATTTCTGTTTATCTTATAGGTATGTCCGATGCCAGCTCGGAAGCTTATTATTTCGGAATGAGCATTGTTTTTAATATAAGCCGGATTACCGGAATAATCTTTGTTTCTATATTGAGCGATAGTAAGCTCTCCTCCTCTTTCATCATAACTATTGCTATATCCGAAGTACGTGGTTATTGCCTGTCTTGCATTTAGATTAAAATCTCCCATTACATTAACAAAATCCTTATGAGAAGCAGAGTGCGCCATGAAGCCATCCGATTTTTGCTTGCCATAATTGATCAATAAAGAAGATTTTTCCCCTCCAATTTCCAAAGAAGTAGTATACCGCTGCAACCCATAGCTTCCCAACATAGCATTCTGACTGACAGATGTTTTTCCTTTCTCCGCCTTTCTGGTTTGAAGGTTTACCACTCCTGCAATCGCTAATCCATATATAGACCCGGAAGGTCCTTTTATAACTTCCACATTGCTCACTGATCCAAAGTCAATATCATCCATAAGGGTAATCCCTTCTGCATCTGTTATGGGAATATTATTAAGATATACTTTGGAACCCTGAGTATCAAAATTACTATTGATTCCATTAGTACCCCTTGCTCCGTTGCCATATCCACGTATATTGAATTGTTGACCTGCAGATACTGTTCTTCGTTCCATATATACTCCCGGAACATTTGTGTTTATAGCATCATCCAGGAATAGACCTGTTCCCCTTTTCAACTCTGTTTCATTTAATTTAACTATAGATTGAGGTTGATTCAGAATGGCTTTATTAGCATTAGAAGTTGCTGAAATTTCAATTTCTTCCAAATGTGAAGCTGACTGAACCAGCTCAATAAGGACTTCTCGGCAACTAACTACATATAAATGATAGTCTTCATAACCTATATATGAAGCAGTAATTTTAAGAGAATCCATACAAGTAATTTCAAATTGCCCCTGCTCATCTGTCATAGTTGCAGTTTGACCTTTAACAAAAATATTTGCTCCGGATAAAGGAGACTTAGTTTGTTTGTCTATTACTTTTCCTTTTAACATCTCTTGTCCTAAAGACATAGAAATAGTAGCCCAAAGGAAAAGATTTATGAGTAGAAATCTTTTCATTATTGAGTAATGTTTAATTTTTAAGAAAATGATTGATGTTACAAATAATATCTTTTATAGAGGTACATATAAATAAAAGATACATTATTAGGATTTTAACTCCGGGGGAACGAATGGAGCATTCATAATCATCATCTGATAATGAAAGATATAGTCAATATTAAACTTATAGTGTTTTAAAAAAAATCTATCCTCCAATTCAATATCAAAAAGCTGTATAAACTTTTTAGCACCATATTTACCATTAAAATTATGCTTTTTCTTATGCCCTGACTTTCCAAAGAAGTTATTAATATACTTTTCAACTTCTCTTTCAATCCAGGTTTCATTTGTATCCTGAAAACACAAAAACATAATACTGTCATTACTAACCTTTGATGAGACAACATCATACAGCATTCCATTATGTAAAAATTCTTTTGACTTATTCCAGTCTAAGGTAAGATCATTTTTTTCTATAGCAATGCTTACCAATGATTCAGCATTACTTTGAACTATAGCGAATGCGGCTTCTTTGGCTTCAAATCTTCTGTTTTCCCAATACAGATATCCGACTAATTCGGCAAACGAAAAAGAAAATAGAATAACGGATATGAAAAGAGCTCTCACCATTGAGTTTTGAAAAACTGTTTTAAAACAAAATCCCCTAATTACCTATTGGTTCTAATCACAGTATCCCAAAGTAAAAGATTTTATAAAATTAGAATGGTAACAAAAGTTACATTAGGATTTATACTCCTGTGGAACAAATGAAGAGTTCAAAGACATCAGCTGATAATGAAAGATATAGTCAACATTGAAAATTATAACATTTCAAAAAAAAATTATTCTCTAAGCCAATATTCAAACTGGCAGTCTAAAGTAAGGTTTTCTATTTTTCATGTGATGCTTACTAATTGGGCACCAACTCCAGCTTCAAATCTTCTATTTTTTTCAAATAATAATATCCGAGCAATTCTGAAAACGAAGAGTTCTCACCTTTGAGTTTTGAAAAACTCTTCTTAAAATAAAATCCCCTAATCACTTATTAAGTCTTATAAGTAATTAGGGGAGCATCATTATTTTTTCAGAACTTTAATTGTATTCAGCTCTTCATTCGTTTCAACCTCAACAAAATAAACTCCGGATGGAAGTTCTTCTGGGACAGAAATTGAATATTGAAATGGAGAAGAAATCACAGTAGCATCTTCAACAGTTTTACCATCATTACTTATAAGCTTTACAGATTGAATCTGGTTTTGTGATTTTACATTCAGCTTGTCAGTAAACGGACTGGGGAATACTTCAACATTTCCTTTTTTGTTTAGTTTTGCTAATGAAGTTATAATAACATCTGCATATAATGCTGAAGGAGGTATTACTGTTTTAGTTATTTTCGATGACTCATAACTCACTGTGATTATCTGACCATTGTCATATTCAAAATACTCTACAGTAAATTCGTGAACGCCTTTTTTTAATCCAATATAACCACTTTGCTCTGTGGCCACATGCAAACCATCATTATTGGCAACCATTGTATTACCGATAAAAAATCTACTCCCATCATCACTGCTTATATAGAATGTATATTCTCCATCTTCTGGAACTTCTATAAATCCAGTATATCTTATTGCATAATGATCCGCTGGTAAGCCACTTATGTTCAGATTAATTTGATTTATATGGTCTGTTTGAGATGGATTTCCTAGTGTTGTAAAATCCGGAATTACGTTTCCTCCATAGTCAGGATAAAGATTATAGTTCACTCCATTCATCACAGAGACCGGATTTTCTGGGGTTCTAAGAGGCACAATTCTATATAATGCTGATGCAGGAATTATTCTCTTTGTCAGCATAGGGCCTGAACAACTCACTTCAAGTCCAATACCACCTGTCCCCTGGAAATACTCTAAAGCAATAGCATGCTTTCCTTTTTTAAGACCTATGCTTCCCTGAACTTCAATCATACCGTGGATTCCATCATTGGTAATGACAGAGGTACTTCCTATATACAATTTTGATCCGTCATCAGAACTTAAATAAAATGTATAAATGCCATCTATAGGAATATCAATATATCCCACATATTTGACTGCTAAATTGGATGTTGCTCTTTGTGGTATGCTTATATCAAACTGATTGATACAGCCAGATTTATTTACAACGAGGGAATTAAAATCAGGCAAAGTAGTGTAAGAGCCTATATAATATTTGTAATCTAATCCATTAACTGCAAAGCCTGCTGGATTTTCAGGATCACGCAGCGAAGGCATGTAAAGAGCACTAGATGGAATGATCTGCTTTGATATTCCAGGACCACTATAACTTACTTCAAGCCCATCCCCATTATTTCTCTCAAAATATTCAAGTGACATAGCATGCTTGCCTTTTTTAAGGAGAATACTTCCTGATTGCTCAGTCATACCATGCATACCATCATTTACAACAATCAGTTGATTTCCTATGTACAGTTTTGTTCCATCATCTGAATTTGTATAGAATGTATATTCTCCATCTGCGGGTACATCAATATAACCATAGTATTTTACTGCAAAACTATCCGGAGTATGCGTAAAGGATGTATTAAAAGCTCCTATTACTCCCCCCTTCCAAAGAGGTGTTTCCTGAGAAAAATCCGGAAGCATATCATAACCTTTCTGATAATAATCAAAGTTTAGCCCACTTACTACATTAAGCGGGTTTTCAGGTTCGCGGTACACCTTTACATCTGAATAAAGATCACACTCCCATACTCCTCTTCCCCATGTTCCTGCTCTTACTTTCTTTGCTCCATATGCAATACTGATATCATTGACCTCTGTATTAGGAAGCCCTTGTCCATGATAGATCCACTGACTTAATGATGCATTTTTATAAAATACCCCAATTGGTGAACCTACATATAATCCTTCATTTGTACCTTTTTCATAGGCAATACAAATTGCATTTACATCATTAGGAAAATTGAGGGTAATATTTGTCCAGCTGTCCCCACCATTGATTGACTTGAAAACGCGTTTACCATTCCCTCCATTAGTAGTAATATAAACAGTCTTAGCATCAGTTGGACTCACGGTGATTCTTGTTATATCTCCGGCAGGACTAGCTTTTTTTGTCCAGTTAGCTCCTGTATCAAAGGTTCTATAAAAATTATTTCCGTTAGAGGTATATATTGTTTTACCATCATTGGGAGCGATTGTAATGTGTTGCAAGTTTGCTCCCCCCGTGAGGTTATTACTTATTTTAGTCCAGGAATCACCGCGATTAGTACTTCGTAGAACATCCTGATAACCTGCAACAAGATTAAGAGGATTGGTAAGATCAATTGCAAATGGTGTAGCCCAATCCCCACCAACAGCCCCGGCCTTTCTTAGAGCATCAGCCAGTGCAACGGTATTATTCCATGCATTAGTAGTTTTCACAATACCATCACCATTGATATAGGATGAATATTGAATATTTTCATTGGTTGGATCAATAATACACATGGTAGCATCACCTCCTGAAGTATTTCTCCAATTTCCATTTGCAAGTCTGGCATTTCCACCATTGTCTTGCGTGGCACCGGAGACCATTAAATTATTGGTTTGAGCTGAAGAGATACGATAGTACATCGTTATAACCAAACCATTGGAGAGGTCCGTCCATTTCTTAGTTGATTCATTAAATTTATATACACCTCCATCATTACAAAAAAATAATTCAGCAAGATTCGAAGGATTATGGGTGGCACCATGAAAATCTGCATGCACTTCCGTTCTTACCGCATCATTACCACAGCACCAGTTAGTAATTTCGGTCCAGGTATTTCCACCATCCTTGGATTGTTTCATAGTTACCGCTGCACCATACATTATATTTTTATTTAACTGGGAGACATAAAAGATATCTGCATCTGGCATTGTATTCGATTTGTAAGTAAAAGAATTACCTCTGTCATTTGAAACATACAAGTCTTTTGTAGAGCCTTCTGTCTTAAAAACAGCAGCTACAAATTCCTTGTCAGAAGCGGAAACTCCGATCCAAATTCTTGTTTTGGTTTTCCCCAAACTGGTTACCTTTGTCCATGTAGCACCACCGTCAACAGAACGGAAGATATCACTGCCATTATAATAATCATCAGATGCTGCATATATCGTATTTCCATCACCTGGGCGAAATACAACATCTCCATGTTCTCCTGTCCTGACAGCAGTCCAGGTAGCACCGCCATTGGTTGTTCTGTGAAGACCTTTATTTGTTGCTGCTAAAATTACTTGCGAATTGGAAGGGCTTATTGCCATTTTCTTTACATTAATGCCATTTGCCCTCGTGCCTGTCAGACCAGTAGCAGCCCATGTAAGACCGCCATCTATAGATTTATAAACACCCAACCCTGGAAGCCACCACTCTCCTGTTCCACCAATATTTACATAGACTATATTGGCATCTTGATTATCGACAAGCACAGTTCCACAAAATAGTTGAGGTAAACCATCACCTACCGGAGTATAGGATATGCCACCATTCGTAGTTTTCCATATACCACCACCAACAGTCGTGAGGTAGTATATACTTGGATTACCGGGAAACACAGCTACAGACCTTGCCTGTCCTAAGCCCCAGTAGCCTCCGCTATTAGTTTTCATACCAATGCTTGTCCACTGGGCGGTCGCATTCTTTGAACGCTTATGAATTTGCATCTGTTTGTATACTTCAAATGCTTTTAAAGGATCAGGAAAACTGCCATCCGGATTAACTCTATCTCTCCAAAACCATTCCCATCTTTTATATCTATGGTATTCGTTGTCTTCTTCCCTTCCTCCCACTACATTTTCGGAAGCAAATGAATCTCTGGAAAATTCATCATCTATTTCTCTGAGCTTCTTGCGTCTGAAATATCGATTAGCTCTTTTTTGTATTTTATGGAAATTAGGTTTTCGCATTTCCATATATTCAGGCATTTCTTCATTTTCCTCTTCTTTATGTTGAGAAAAACAATAATTGGAAGACAACACAACAAGGAAAAAGATAAGCAGAAGTTTTTGTAGAGTTGATTTCATATTATCTATCATGTTTAATACTACCAAATTGAATAGTGGAAAGTAAACAATTTATAATTATACAAAGATATATTAGGATATTTTACTGAGATCTAAAATTTAGATCAAAGGGGCTAAAATCGAATCAAGTTACCCACAACTTTCATTAGCTGTTTATTAAAACAAGAAGCTATAATCTAAAAAATGATTTAAAGTTAAATTGAAGGTCCTTTGTCGTAAGGGAAGTGATATTACAAAATCAAGCAGAGGACTTCCTCTAAGAAAAATTAGGATTAAAAAATAAGGCTAGTATTAAGGCCTAATATGATATGAAAATTTTAATGATATCGAACATTTAAAAATAAAAAACCGGAGGGCTTCTCCGGTTCTTGTTAATTTCTTTTATTTAACTCGTCTCGAATGCGAGCTGCTTTTTCGTAATCTTCTTTCATTAAAGCCTCGTCAAGCATAACCTTTAGTTGATCAGATGAGGTATCTTTGATTTGATCAGAAAGGTTTTTCGGTTCTGCTTTTTTGGTTTCTTCCTTCTTTTCTTTTTCAGGTTTTACACCAGCTTCTTCTTCGCTAAGATCGCTTAGCACGATACCAGCTTCCGAAAGAATATTTTCATAAGTATAGATAGGAACTTCGAATCGTAAGCCTATGGCAATAGCATCAGAAGGTCTGGCATCTATCTCAATTGATTTAATACCATCCGTACAAACTATTTTAGCAAAGAAAACCCCTTCTTTTAAATCTGAGATTACAATTTCATCAACTGTGAAATTGAATCCGAGCGCAAACGATTTAAAGAGATCATGCGTCATTGGTCTGTTGGGCACAATTTTTTCGATTTCTATGGCGATCGCTTGTGCTTCAAACATACCGATTATAATAGGTAACCGTCTGTTACCACTTTCTTCACCTAATACTAATGCAAAAGAGCCAGATTGAGACTGGCTCGAAGAGAGACCTAATATTTCTAACTTGATCTTATCCACTTTTTTTTATTTTAATGCCTTGGCAGCTTCAATTAATTTAGGCACTACCTCGAAAACATCGCCAACAATACCATAATCTGCTGCTTTAAAAAACGGCGCTTCAGGATCTTTGTTAACCACGACGATCACTTTTGAGGAATTCACACCTGCAAGATGCTGAATTGCTCCCGAGATTCCTAATGCAATATACAAATTTGGACTTACCTTTACACCTGTTTGACCAACATGTTCATGGTGAGGTCTCCAATCAAGATCAGATACTGGTTTAGAACAGCCTGTTGCCGCTCCCAAAGCTTTTGCAAGGTCTATTACCAGATTCCAGTTTTCAGGACCTTTCAAGCCTCTGCCACCGGATACAACTATATCAGCTTCAGTTAATAAAACATCACCGGTTGCCTTTTGAGTTTCCTTAATCTGTACTTTATAATCGCTATCAGATAATTGAGGATCAAAAGCCTCAACTGTAGCAGAGCCATTGCCCTCTACTGCTGAAAATGCGTTTTTCGATATGGTTATTACTTTCTTAGGTGATGTTAAATCATAGAAAGCAAATGCTTTACCTGTATAAATAGATTTTTTAACTTTAAATCCGGAAGAAAGGTCAGGAAGATCAACTACATTAGTTACAATCCCTGCTCCAAGCTTGAGCGCTAACCTCGAAGCAATAGCATCTACTACAGAAGATCTTGAAAGGATGATCGTATCAGCATTTTCCTTTTTTGCTGCTTCAGCTATGACAGAAGCATAAGGCATTGGTAAGGGCTGAGAAAGCTTATCGTTTTTACAAGATAATACCTTTGATGCACCGTATTTACCCAGAGAATTTATTTGATCATCGGAATATTTTCCAATGACTAATGCAACAGCCTGAGTATTGATTTTTTTGGCAAGCGCCGAAGCGTAACCTACAGCCTCAAGAGAAGATTTTTTTATCTCTCCACCAGCACCTTCTACAAAAACTAAAACTGACATATATAAATTTAGTTAATGATTTAAAAATTAGATTAATTAATTAAAGAACTTTCGCTTCGTTTTTTAGCAAATCAAAAAGCTTTTCAGGAGTTGATGCATCAATCATTTTGCAAGCACCTTTAGGAGCGGGCAATTCATAATTCAGCAACTTTATGTTATCAGTTATATCAGCAGGTTCAACAACTTTCAATGGTTTCGTTCTTGCAGACATAATACCTCTCATATTTGGAATTTTCCATTCTGCGATAGGCTCCTGGCAACCAGCAACCAAAGGAAGAGAGGCTTCAACAATTTCTTTTCCCCCTTCAATTTCCCTGGACATTACAGCCTTTCCACCTTCTATGTCCAGCTTCATAACTGGAGATACAGAAGGAATTCCAAGCAACTCTCCTACGATACCGTGAACAAGACCACTGTTATAATCAATAGATTCTCTGCCCATCAGTATTAAATCGTAATTTTCAGATTTAGCAACTGCAGCTATCTGACTTGCAACATAGAATGCATCTTTAGGAAATGCATTAATCCTGATGGCATCGTCTGCTCCTATTGCCAAAGCTTTTCTTATAGTAGGCTCTGTATCGGCTTCACCAACATTCAATACTGTAACAGTTCCTCCGGCAGCTTCCTTCAGCTCAATAGCTCTTGAAAGCGCATATTCATCATATGGTCCAATTATAAATTGGATACCGGAAGTATTTAATTTTGTATTGTTATCTGTGAATGAGATTTTGGAGGTGGTGTCCGGAACGTTACTGATACAAACTAATATCTTCATAAAAATATGTTTAATTCCTTCTAATAAACTATAAATTTGCGATGAAGTTACATATTTCACTAATAAAAATAAAAATTAATGAATAATTCAAGACTTGAATTACTCTTGCAATATTATAAGGAAGACCCAAACGATCCATTTACCATATATGCATTAGCGACAGAGTACCTCAAAAGTGATGTTCAAAAATCAGTGGATTATTTTTCCATTCTTCTGAATAATTATGAAGATTACACAGGCACTTATTATCATGCGGCAAACCTATTCTTTAAATTAGGACAACTTGAAAAGGCTGAAGAGGTTTATAAAAAAGGTTTGGAAATTACCCTCAAAGCAAAAGATATGAAAGCTAATCAGGAATTGAGATCTGCGTACAATCAGTTTCTGGATGAAATTTCAGAAGATTAAAAAAATAGCCGGACTAAAATGACCGGCTCACCTCAATAATATTCGTGTCGGGAGAAATTTGATTCGGTGAAAATATTGTTTTTTTTTTATTCTTTCTTTTCAAACGTAATTTCTACCAAAGTCTGATCCACATAATAAGAAAATATCAATTCAGAATCAGTAAATTTTATTAATTATAACTATAAGAATAATTTTCTGTGATTATATATTAATTACTTTGTGATTCAATCTTGTTTAATGTAAATTCTATCAAGTGCTTGTCGTCGTCATAATAAGAAACTATCAATTCCGAATCAGTTAACTTTATTAATTTGTAACTATAACTCCAATTATCTTCTGTTACATTAAGAACTTTTTTATCAGAACTAAAATTCCATGCCCCTCTATAGCTAGGAAGTTCGAGAGATTCACATTTAAGGCCTATACACAGTTCCAAAAACTCCGCATTTCTATTGAATACCCAAACATTGTCTTTCATACATGCCCAGTTAACATCATCTTCTTGACCATCCACAGTTATTTTTGAAATATCCCAATAATTATGGACTTTGCCAGCAAGAAGTTCTTCATAGGTAACTTGAGGTTGAGGTACAGAATCAGACTTATCCTTTTTGCATGAGGTGAAACTTAAAGACAATACGAGTAATACAAGGAAGTTTTTCATGTTTTTTTAATATAAAGGTTTCATTAAAGTATATATAACAATTATGATTTCTTCATTTTTGAAGCATTTCTTAACATTGAAAAATCAAGTCCTCCCAGTCCATTAAAATATTTCCAATTGGGCAGACACACCTCCCTAATTTCTATAAAAAAAGTAAACCACCTTATTCAGGTGGTTATTCGTCGGGGTGGCGGGATTTGAACCCACGACCCCTTGCACCCCATACAAGTACGCTACCAGGCTGCGCTACACCCCGAATATTCTGCAAAGATAGATAAAAATATCACCGAACAAAAGAGTAACCTGCCAACAGAAATTTCAGAGATGAACTATTTTTTTTGATTGCCGGTTTAGTCTAGTATCCAACAATTAATGATTATTCATCAAAAATTAAAAGCTATGAAAAAACTGTTTGTAATGGCGGCAGCTGCAATGATTTCTCTATCTTCTGCATCTTCACTTATGGCTGCTGACAATCACATCAGCCTTGCTGGTCCTGGAAAAGAAGTTAAGAAACTGAAAAGAGAGCGTAAAAAACTAAGAAACCAGGATGAAATGTATAGCGAACAAATAAAGCTTGAAAAGAAAAAAAGTAAGCTCGCTAAACAAGAAAAGCAATTCAAGAAAAAATATAAGTAATTTTAATGCCTGTTTAATCAGGCATTTTTTATTTTTAACCAGAATTTTAAATTTTTAAAAATCGATTGTTAGTTATGACATTTACCAGAATTATAATTTCCTCGCTTTTACTTTGCTCATTTGCCTGTTCAGGTTCAAAAAAGCTAATGTATAACTCAGTGGAATTTGGCAGTGGCGGCGGATTTACTGGTATGGAAAAAACTTATGGCTTTACTGAAGATGGTGAAATCTACTCCACAGAAGGCTTTCATGAGAGTAAGTCTCAGGAAAAAATCGGGACACTGAATAAAAATGATATTAAGAGTATTAATAAAGAGCTTAAAAAAGTAAAGGTTGAATCATTAAAATATAATAAACCTGGAAATCTTTTTCATTTTGTAGAAATTGAGAAAGATGGCAAAACATACAGATATGTATGGGGAAGCGGCAGCAAGGATGCACCTTCAGAAATAAAGGAACTCTATTCTTATCTTATGCAACAGATTTCTTCTTATACAAAGAAGGAGTAGCAATGCCTTAAATTGAAATCTTATAAAGAAACGGTTTATTTTTCGGAAATGATTAAATAGTGAGGATACCACAATGTTCTAATATATTTCGAGCTTTTGATTTTAAATCCATTAGTTTCAAGAAGGCTTTTGGCTTCAGCAGCTCCTATCTCATTTCCAATTTCCTTTGAAAGAACCAGATCATGAAGTTTATTAAACAAAACCAGAACTTTTTTTGAAGCATCAATATCTTTGAAAATAAGTTTAGCTCCTGGCTTCATCATATTATAAATCCTTTTCACAAACTCCCTCTGGTTTGCCTTTGGTACATGATGAAATACATCAATCAAAAATATATAATCATACTCCCTAATCTCTTCCGGTAAGTTTATTCCATCGAATTTACTTATAAAGAATGGCACTTTATAGGGCTTTAAAAGATCAATAGCGTTTTTGACTAACCCTTCAGCAATTTCGATTCCCCCAATTTTTGAAGGACTATTATATTCAGCTACAAGGGTCAAAAACATTCCTGATCCACATCCTATATCAAAGACTTTCTTATCTTTTTCAATTAACATTAATAATTCATCGAAAGGACAGATGTATGGCCTATAGGCAATCTTCAATGTGTCAATAAAATTCGTCCGAGGAAGATTGGCTTTAAGTTTTTGTGAAAGTTCCTTGTTTGAGTACATGATTCAGAAAATGAAAAATATTAAATTTATAATATTGGCTAAGATAACCAAATTCTAAAGTAAATTAATGAAGGCTATTGTAAGTATCGTAAATTCAAATTCCTATTAATTGATGGATATCAGGAAGAGCATATTCCTTTTTATAATTGATCATCAAACTTTCGCCACCCGAGCCTTTAATGCAAAGATAATTCATAAAGTTAAAAGCAAACATTTTTCTACCTTCAGGATCTGATTCAAATAAATTGCAGTCATAAGAGGAAAATGTATTCCAATCCAGATCTGGCAATGGATTAAAAAAACGAAGTGATTTAAAAAATGACCAAAGCGCAAAAATTAAACGATGCCTTTCTTTTTCATAAGGAATCCTGCACAAACAAGCTATATCGTCCACCCTTTCCAGCTCCACTTCTTTAATATCTCCAAATTCGTAGAATTGCTCCCGAATTAAATCAAAGTCAAAATCCTTATTTTCTCTTCCATATGCGATGAAATAAATTTCATCGCCCGGCTTGAAGAGACATTTAATAATTTTAACAAACAACTCTTTATCTTTTGGAATTTGAAGGTCCAACGGGTGAATGTAATATCCACAAATGACGGGGTTTATTTCCTGATGGGATATAAATTTCATGGACCTTGTATTATTATTTAAAAAGGAACCGAATCATCGTCATTACCACCTTCCTGGCTGTTTTGTTTTCCGAAGTCATTAATTTTACTACTGAAAGTCTTCGCTCCTCCGGCATCAAAGTTATTAGGATTGTAATTATCTTCAATAGGACTGGAACCTCCGCCACCTCCGCCTCCGAATGACGATTTTTCAAGATCGGCAAATTTGGTGTATTTCCCAATAAACTTAAGAAAAACACTATCAAGACTACCGTTTCTGTGCTTGGCGATAATTACCTCTCCCATACCTTTTAATGAATTACCCATCTCATCCTCATCAATCTTATAGTATTCAGGACGATAAAGGAATACCACCATATCAGCATCCTGCTCAATAGCTCCGGATTCCCTTAAGTCTGATAGCTGAGGCTTCTTATCTCCCCCTCTGGTTTCCACGGCCCGGCTTAGCTGAGAAAGTGCAATTACAGGTACACTTATTTCTTTTGCAAGGTTTTTCAAAGCCCTAGATATCTGCGAAATTTCCTGCTCCCTGTTTCCCGGCCCGCCTTTTCCGCCCTCAGCGGTCATAAGCTGAAGGTAGTCTATGATAACCATTTGGATATCGTTCTTTGCTTTCAACCTTCGACATTTAGTACGAAGCTCTCTGATTGAAAGACCTGGAGTATCATCTATAAATATAGGGGCAGAATCCAATTTTCTGATTTTATGATGCAACTGCTGCCACTCATATTCTTCCAGATTTCCCTTTTTAATTTTTTCGCTATCTAGCTCTGCTTCAGCAGAAATCAACCTATTAACCAACTGAACAGCAGACATCTCAAGAGAAAAAATTGCAACCCCCTTCTTAAAATCAACTGCAGCATTTCTCATTGCTGATACTACGAATGCCGTTTTACCCATACCAGGACGGGCAGCCAGGATGATAAGGTCACTTTTTTGCCAACCTGATGTAATTCTGTCAAGATCTGTAAATCCACTTGGTACTCCGGTAAGTGCATTTTCCTGATTTCTTCTTGAAACAAGCTCATCTAGGGCTTCTCTCAAAATAGCCCTCATTTCAGCATAGTTTTTCCTGATATTAGCTTCAGAAACCTGATAAAGAGCCTGTTCTGTTCTATTCAGTAATTCAAAAACGTCTGTAGTATCTTCAAAAGCTTCTCTTTGTATTTCAGAAGCTATGGAAATAAGCTCTCTTTTTATAGCCTGTTCAGAAATGATACGGGCATGGGTTTCAATATTGGCAGCAGAACTGACCCGCGTAGTTAGTTCAGTTACATAATATGCTCCACCTGCAAATTCCAGTTCCCCCTTGGTTCTAAGCTTTTGGGTAACTGTTAAAATATCAACCGGTTCAGATTCATCAAAAAGTTCCAATATACAGGCATATATTTTCTGATGTTTTTCGTGGTAAAAGCTTTCTGGCTTTAAAATATCTATTACAATGGTTAAGGCTTCCTTTTCAATCATTAACGCCCCTAAAACAGCCTGTTCGAGTTCTGATGCCTGAGGAGGCATCTTCCCTAATGACTGAATAAGACCAGTTTGTGTTAATTTACTCTTACCTGAAGGTTTTCTTACCGATTTTTCTGAATCCATATTGTCAACAAAAATATAATAAGTCAGTAAAACTTCAGGGCTAGAGCAATTTTATTTTCCATTAAATTATCCTCATAGTTATTCACAGGAAAAGTCATATTCCGTAGAACAGTTTGTTGCTCTCTTAATTTATTTTAATTTTGCAGTCCCAAAACAGGAATTGATGAACCCCAAAAGGCAAAAAGTCCATTTTATTGCAATCGGAGGCAGCGCAATGCATAATCTCGCCCTCGCTTTGCATCAAAAAGGTTTAATAGTAACAGGATCAGATGATGAAATTTTTGAACCTTCCAGAACCAGACTTGAAAAAGCAGGAATACTTCCTGAAAAAATTGGCTGGTTTCCTGAAAAAATTTCTACTGAATTAGATGCTGTCATTCTTGGCATGCATGCAAGCAAGGACAATCCCGAATTAATAAAAGCTCAGGAACTTGGATTAAAAATCTATTCCTATCCTGAATATGTTTACCAGCAGTCGATAGACAAACAGAGAATAGTGATAGCAGGAAGCCATGGTAAAACCACCATTACTTCCATAATTCTTCACGTTCTGAAACACTTCAACAGGAAGTTCGACTATCTGGTTGGAGCTCAGATTGAAGGATTTGATCTGATGGTAAAATTAACTGATGACGCTCCTATTATTATTATTGAAGGTGACGAGTATTTATCTTCATCAATTGATAAAACTCCTAAATTCCTTCATTACCATCATCATATAGGCTTAATGAGCGGAATAGCGTGGGACCACATTAACGTATATCCTACATATGATGAATATGTTAAGCAGTTTGATCTTTTTGCTAATTCATCTCCTAAAGGGGCTACATTGATTTTCTGTGAGAATGACGATCTTGTTTCTGTAATCTGCAGAAAAGAAAGAGAAGACGTTCAAGGAATAGCATATACTGCTCATAAGCATGATATTATCAATGGTCAGACTTATTTGCTGGATCATAATAAAAAAATTCCGGTGCAGGTTTTCGGAAAGCATAACATGCGCAATCTAAGTGGAGCGAAAACAGTGCTTTCTAAACTTGGAATAACAGACGATATGTTCTATGAAGCTATTCAAAGTTTTAAAGGGGCAGCAGACAGATTGGAAGTGCTTGAAAAAACAAATGATACTACTGTATTTAAAGACTTTGCTCATGCACCGTCCAAGCTAAAGGCTTCAACTGCAGCTGTGAAAAAGCAATTCCCTGATAACGAACTGGTAGCTATTCTAGAATTGCATACTTTCAGTTCCTTAAACAAGGAGTTTTTAGGACAATACAAAGACACATTTAAGTCGGCGGACTTACCTGTTGTATACTTTAATCCTCAAACACTTGAACATAAAAAGCTTGATCCAATTTCACCTGAAGATGTAATTAAAGCTTTTAATAATGAAAAGTTAAAAGTATTCACTGAAAATCAATCATTAAAGGAATTTATCTTAAACACCAATTGGAAAGGTAAAAACCTCTTACTAATGAGCTCAGGAAACTTTGGAGGCTTTGATCTGAAGAAACTAGCCAAAGAGATAGTAAAGCAATAATTTTAATAATAAAGCAATTGGAAACTTTCAATTGCTTTATTATTTTAGTCAAATATTTAACATGGTTATTTACTGAAAGAGGAATCATTAACTTCAGTTTTCACTGTGGAAAATCAGAACCAGTTATCAATTTTCAGTAAAACATCAATGGGGCTAAATCTAAAAAAACCTCTCGCTTTTTTTGACCTTGAAACAACAGGTACAAACATTACCAACGACAGAATAGTCGAAATATCAGTACTAAAGGTAATGCCTAATAATGAGCAGATCATTAAAACCACCAGAATAAACCCCACAATACCTATACCTCTGGAATCCAGCCTCATTCATGGTATATATGATGAAGATGTAAAAGATAAACCTACCTTTAAAAGTGTAGCGGCTCAGTTTGCCTCAATGCTTCAGGGCTGTGACCTTGCCGGGTTTAATATCCTTCGTTTTGATGTTCCTGTTCTTGTAGAGGAGTTTTTAAGAGCTGGGGTTGATTTCGATATTACCAATAGAAAGATGGTAGATGCACAAAGAATCTATCATTTAATGGAACCACGTAACCTTTCTGCCGCATATAAGTACTATTGCAATAAAGATCTTGAAGGTGCTCATAGTGCTGAAGCCGATACAATTGCCACTTTCGAAGTACTTAAAGCTCAGATTTTAAAATATGAAGGCTGCACAATTAAAGATGGTGATGGCAAAGAATTCATTCCTGTTAAAAACGACATGAATGCACTGCATGACCTGACAGCTTCTCAATTTGTAGATCTTGCCGGTCGAATGGTTCTTAATGACAAAGGTGAGGAAGTATTTAACTTTGGGAAATATAAGAACATGAAGGTTACAGATGTCTTGCAAAAAGACCCTTCATACTATGATTGGATGATGAAAGGCGACTTTGCTTTAAGCACCAAGAAGAAACTTACAGAAATAAAACTTAGAAAATTTAATCACAAAGTTTAGTAAAAGCATATAAGGTTTGAGGTAAAATATGAGACTGATCACTTTTTCATTTTTAATATTATTACTTTCTTTCAGAGGACTATTTGCTCAAACACCGATTGATTTTAATAATTTTGACGATAAACTTCTTACCCAGAAAATCTACCTTAAACTCAATGAGGTACGTGATTCTCTTGGCCTCTCCCCTTTTGTCAAAGACTCGATATTAACAGCTGCTGCCATTAATCAGGCGAAATACATCAAAAAAGTAGACAACCTTGTTCATAATCAGGACAATCCTGCTATGGCAACAGTAGAACAAAGGGTTGAAAGTTATAAAGGCACTCATGAGAAAGTAGCTGAAAACGTTGATGTCATTTACACAGACCGGCCTTTTACTGTTTATAAAGAAAAGGAACCGATGAAAATAAACACCTACGAAAGCGCTGCATTTGCCTTTGTACGGTCTAGTCTGAATACATCCAGTAATTCGGTGAACGTTTTAAACCGTGAATTTTCTGCCACAGGAATAGGAATAGGAATTATTCCTGAAAAGAAATGTATTTATATAGCTCAGGTCTTTGGACCTATGGCATATAATTTTCCATCGTCAATAAAGACCAAAGACAAAAAGATCTTTTATCCTTCTAAAAAAATAAATATTGAAAATGCTTTCGGCATAGAGCCTTCTAATGAAGTTGTATGCGGAAAATGTGTAGGAGATTTTAATAAAATTCCGGATTACATAGAGAATAAGATAATCGTAGAAAATGGAAAGGTTTATTATTCCTTTAGTGATCTGGGGCTTTTCAACAAAACATTTCCTGAAACGGAAGGTGAATTTTCCTTTTCTGTAGATATAGTTCTCAGAAGCCAATTCCCTTGCTCAAGCGGAAATATTGTACACAGATCCTTTGCTTTCGATGGCATCATGCTTGTTCCGGTTACGTTAAAAGAACTTTTAAAATCCAACTCTAAAGCTTCCTCAAATGCCTTGTATGCATACCTTGGTGATATTCCAGGGGAACTAAAGAACGATGAATATGTGTGCAACCTGATAGTCATTAAAGACAATCACCTGTGTACTTATTACGTGGATTATCCCAAGCTTCCTTCCAGCAGATCTATTATTTCTACCGAGGTTTTTGTTGATACCCTTTTAAAATCAGAGATCACCAAAAAGAAGAATTTAAAATTTACTATACCATTTGAGAAAGACAAGTCTGTTTATTCAGAAAATGATATCCGACCATTTTATGACTCTCTCAATTTAAATAAATATAATATAACTGAGGTTGTTGTTCTTGCCTATTCATCTATTGAAGGTAGCACTGAAAGAAATCAGGAATTACAGAAAAGCAGGGCTGAAAGCATCATCCAGGTATTGCAGTCCTTTCAGCTCAATGATACCATAAAAAAAGTCATAAAAGCTCAGGAAAACTGGGACCAGTTTTACCGTGATGTTAAAAATACCCCGTTCAATTACCTTACTACATTAAGTAAAGAAAAGATAAAAGAAGCACTTCAGAAAGATAGTCTTTCCAAAGCTATGGAATTTCTTCTTGCAAGAGAACGCAAGGCTATTCTGTTTCTTAAAATCGTTGAACGGATAGATCTGACAAGAAATAAAGATTCCCTGGCTATTCATTACCAGAATGCATTAGCTAAAAAAGATGTTGCAGTAGCCACAACACTCCAGACAGCTATATTTGATGCTATTAGTAATAAAGAGCTTTCAGCAGATTTATTAACTTCATTAAATCCTCCTAAGACAAAAGAATTTGCCCAATTGATCAACAACCAGATTCTATTCAGGCAGGAACTTGGTCAAAAATTTGATTATATAGGTGAGTTAAATCAGACTTCTGCATTGGACCCTACTAATGTATTTATCAAATACAATATCTGCGATCTCTCTTTAAAAGCCTGGGCTGCAGATTCAGCTTATCTTCAGTCACCTGAAGGCTTTATGAAAAATATAAAAGCCCTCTACAATACTAAAATTGATAAGAAGTTGGTCAATAAATTATACCTCAACTTTCAAATTCTTATTTCTCCTTATTTTCTTACCAATAAGAAATTCAAATATAGAGACGACGCCATTAACCTGGTTAAAAAATACTATAAAACAACTGAGTTAAGTTCTGATGATTTGCTTACTGTAGCAAAGTTTTTTGCAGAAAACGGCCGTGCAGCCTGGGCACTTGAAATTTTATTCCCAATTATGCAAAAAGGTGAATATTCAGAAGATATGCTATTTAACTTTCTGGCTATATCAATTACAAGACCTGATCTTTTTGAAAAAAAGGAATTTGAATCTTACTTTCTTAAAGCAAAAGACATGAACTCACAAAGGTTCTGCAGCCTTTTCGGTTATGACAAAGTTAACTTTATGCTTTTTAAAGAAGAAGAACTAAAAGTATATTTTTGCAAGGCTTGTAACCTAAAACAATAAAATATTTAATCTAAAATTAATGCCAAAGCTTCCATACGGAAGCTTTTGGCATTAATTCAGTCTATCTTTTACTAACTGCTTGGTTATAATATTTAAGCGCTTCAGGAAGTTGTTTTTTCAGTTCTTCAATTCTGGTCTTATGACTTGGGTGAGTAGAAAGAAATTCCGGTGGTTCCCCTCCCTGACTAGCTTTTTCCATCCTTTCCCAAAAGTTTATAGCTTCTGCTGGATCATATCCAGCCATTGACATAAATATCAATCCTATACGGTCAGCTTCTGATTCCTGCAATCGGCTGTAGGGAAGTAAGATTCCTACATTCGCTCCAACTCCATAAGCTGCCATAAACAAATTCCTGGTTTGATCTGGCTTACTACTCAAAGCAACATCCAATGCAACACCTCCAAGTTGAGCAGTTAACCCTTGGCTCATCCTTTCATTACCATGCCTTGCAACAGCGTGTGCGATCTCATGCCCCATAACTGTCGCAAGTCCGGCTTCAGATTGAGTGATGGGCATAATACCAGTAAAAACTACAACCTTACCTCCAGGCATACACCAGGCGTTGATTTGTGGATCTTCCACCAAATTAAACTGCCAATTATAACCTTCAAGCAGTTTTGTCTGCTTTTCTTTCTTCAGATAAGCCTCTACAGCATTCGCAATATTCCGTCCTACCTTTTCTACCTCCTCTGCCTGAGAGGTATTATTAACGACCTTATTAGTTTTTAAAAACTCATTGTACTCAGACTTTGCAAGGGCGAGCACTTGCGAATTAGGAACAATATCCAATTGTTTCCTTCCTGTCACAGGAACCTTGCTGCAGCCTATGGCAATGGCCAATGACAATAGTATCAACTTCCCTTTGTTCAACATCTTCATCAATCTCATCTTCATTTTGGTCCTATATTAGAAACCATTTAGGGAAAAGTATTGTTTTCAACACACTTGCATTGAGATTTTATGCTATTTTTGCGCCAAAATTTTATATGAAAATTCTTGCAATAGGGAGAAACTATGCAGATCATATTAAGGAACTAAAAAATGAGCAGCCTGAAGCGCCTGTAATATTTTTAAAGCCCGATACTGCATTACTCCGAAATAATTCGCCATTCTATTATCCTGACTTCAGCAATAACATCCATTTTGAAGTTGAGTTAGTAATTAAGATTTCAAAAGAAGGAAAGAATATTGAAGAGAAGTTTGCTCACAAGTATTATCAGGAAATTGGTCTTGGCATTGACTTTACAGCCAGAGATATTCAGGATAAAGCTAAGGCTGGAGGCCTTCCATGGACTCTTGCCAAAGGTTTTAATGGAAGCGCTCCCATCTCTGAATTTGTTCAGAAAACAAATTTTAAAGATCTGAATAATCTCAGCTTTTCATTAGTACAAAATGGAGAACTAAAACAGTCTGGAAATTCCGGACAAATGATACATAATTTTGATGCAATCATCAGTTATATATCAAAATTCATAACTTTAAAACAGGGAGATATTATCTATACCGGTACTCCTGCAGGAGTTGGTCCTGTTAAGATTGGCGACAGATTAGAAGGCTTTATTGAAAATGAAAAATTTATTGATTTCGAAGTTAAATAAGCTGATAAAATACTTATTGGTTATTTTACCTCTTACCTCTTTTTCCCAAACCCAAGTTCCTGTCGGCTACTTTCTGTTTCCGATAAAACCCGGCCAACAAAATTTTCTTGCCGGAAATATGGGGGAATTACGTCCTAACCACTTTCATGGTGGACTTGATGTAAAGACTGATATGAGAATCGGGCTTCCTGTTTATGCATCTGCCGATGGATATGTGTCCAGATTAAAAGTCTCTTCTTTCGGATATGGAAATACCGTCTATATCACTCACCCTAATGGTCTGGTTACTGTTTATGCACATTTGGATAAGTTTAATAAGGAAATCGGAGACTTTGTGCGCCAGTATCAATATGAGAATCAGCAATTTGAAGTAGACTTTAATCCGACAGAAGGTAAACTTCCTATTAAAAAGGGGGAAATCATTGCTTTATCAGGAAATTCAGGTAGTTCAGGAGGTCCTCATCTCCACTATGAAATCAGAGATGTTAAGGAAAATCTTCTCAACCCTTTAGATTTTAAGTTCACAGAATTGAAAGACAACATAGCTCCTTCTTTTGATAAAATAGCGCTCGTTGCCACTGATGACAAATCAAGAGTAAACCAGGAATTCGGGAGGTTTGAATTTAAAGCGACAAAAGTTGGGACTAATTATACAATTCCTTCAAAAATAAACGCCTGGGGCAATGTGGGTCTTCAGGTTAAAGTATTTGACAAAATGAATGGAACAGCGAACTCCTATGGTGTTAAATACATCAGAGTATACGCTGACGGTAAAATAATATTTGACCATGATCTGTCTACTTTCGGTTTTCATGAAAACAGATATATCAATGTTCACATGGACTATGAAGCTCTTCTTGAAAGAGGTGTTAAATTTCAGAAATGTTATATCAGCGATGGCGATAAGCTTAGTACTTACAACAGAAGTCTTGGTAAAGGTCTTCTCAATCTTTCAGATGGTCAGAACCATAAAATAGAAATTGAAATTGAAGACAGTTATGATAACATTTCAAAACTTGCATTCAATATTCAATCAGCTGAGCCTACCAAAGGAACAATTGTTCCAAATTCAAAAGCAACCTGTGATTTTGAAGTTTCGGAAAATGTCTTAAAAATAAGAGGTAAAGCAAGCAATAATGCATCTGCTAAGCTTTATACCTCAAAGGGATTATTCACCCTTACTCCGGATTACTTTAAAAGCGGACAGGCTATTTATCTGTATGATTTAAGAAAAGGTCTGCCTGATTCAGTAATTTTAGATAATAAAAATCTCAATTTTAATTTTATTGCTTGCATTCCACCAGGACAGGAAAAGACTATCAGAAAAGGTAATATGACTGTAAAAATTCCTGCTGATGCCATTTTCGACACACTTTATCTGCAAACTAATATTGATACAACTTTTGAGGGTAAAGAATCATTTATACTCGGACATTATTCTACACCTCTTTTCAACGGTATAGATGTTGCATATGAAGCAGCCCACCCAGAAGCAATAGACAGAGGGTGTTCTTATGTAAATATAAAAAACAAGATGCGCGGCCAACAGCATGAAAAAGGATGCTGGAATGAAAACACTATTGCTTTTAAAACCAAAAGCTTTGGAAAGTTTGTAATTGTAGAAGATTCAATCAAGCCAACTATTAAAAGTTTGGGGGTATCAGGGAATTGTATAAAGTTTTCAATCGGGGATTATAAATCGGGAATCGAATCGTTTAGGGCTACATTAAACGGAGAATGGATTCTGATGAACTATGATCACAAGAGAAATTTATTGTGGTCTGAACGATATGATAAAACCGTTCCGCTCAAAGGGGCATTTAAATTAGAAGTAAAAGATCAGGCAGGAAACATCAGTACATTTTCGACCAATATTCCTTGATTTAGGGTATTAGTTTTAAGATATTGATGCTTCAAAAACTTATCAAACTTTTATGACATTAAATACTGGAGACAAAGCTCCCCTATTCGAAGGCAAAGATCAGGATGGAAAAGTAGTGAAGCTATCTGATTATAAAGGGAAGAAAGTTGTTCTTTATTTTTACCCTAAGGATGATACGCCTGGTTGCACAGCTCAGGCTTGCAACCTGAGAGATAATTATGAAGCGCTGCTGAAAGCCAATTACGTGGTACTAGGTGTAAGCAGTGATGATGAAAAATCGCATCAGAAGTTTATTAAGAAATACAATTTGCCATTTACATTGATTGCGGATCCGGATAAAATCATCAATGAACAATATGGAGTATGGCAAGAAAAAACCAATTTTGGTAAAACTTATATGGGCACTGTCAGGACTACTTTTATAATAGACGAAAATGGTGTAATTGAAGAAATTATCACCAAGGTGACGACAGAAAACCATACTGAACAGATATTAAAATAAACAATGAGCCTTTTATAGGGTTTTTAAGAAAGGAGTAGAAAACTGCTCCTTTTTTATTTAGATAAAAGGTGAAGTATAAAAATTACATCTATTCGCTAGTCGTATTTCTACTTTACGTTCAGCAAACTTTTTGTCAGACCAAAGTAGAAAAAACTCCCCCTGTTACCCGTATACTATTCATACTGGACGCATCTGGCAGTATGTCTGACAAATGGGAACGCAGCACCAGGATGACAGTTGCTAAAAAAACGCTTTGTGAACTGGTAGACTCCCTTAAAAATATTCCCTATCTCGAAATTGGTCTTAGAGTGTATGGCCATGAATGGGATAAAAGGTATAACAACTGCAAGGACACTAAACTCGAAGTTCCGTTCCGCCCTGGAAATCATGAAGCAATAAAGTTGAGAATTAAAAACATAGAGCCTAAAGGAACTACACTTATTGCTCACAGTCTTAAAGAAGCAGCTTCTGATTTTCCCATAGATAAAAATTCCAGAAACGTTATCATACTTCTTACAGACGGCATTGAATCGTGCGGAGGCGACCCCTGCGACCTTTCCAGAGAACTACAAAAAAGAAAGATCTTTCTTAAACCATTTATTATAGGGATAGGAAACGATGTAAGCTGGGATAAGGCATTTGAATGTATGGGCCAATACTTTAATGCTATTAATGAAAATAAATTCAAAAACATGATGAATCTGATTCTTCATCAGACATTATCAGAAACATCTGTGCGAGTAAAAATTCTGGATAGCGATAATAAACCAACAGAGACTAATGTTAATATTACCTTTTTTAATTCCGTAACTCAAGAACCCGTTTATGATTTCGTACATTATCTTGACGCCAAAGGAGAACCGGATAAACTTAAAGTAGATGCTATTCTTACTTATGATCTCGTTGTGAACACCATTCCTAAGGTTGAGAAAAAAAATATCGGCCTCGTAGGAGGTAAAGAAAATATTATTACGATTAAAGCACCTCAGGGCTCCTTATATATAAGGGAAAATTCAAGAGAATACAAACCACTGAAAGCTGTTGTAAGAGAAAGCAAAAAATCCGAAACATTAAACATTCAGAATGCGGGCATTAAAGAAAAGTACCTGGTAGGAACCTATGATATTGAAGTGCTTACATTGCCAAGAACTATTTTTAACGATGTTAAGATCAAACAAAGCGAAACAACAGTGTTGGATATTGTCCAACCTGGTTCACTAAACATCATCGACCAGTTGGTTGGCTATGGCAGTATTTATGAGATAAAACCTAATGGAGAACAGGTGCTTATTCATAATCTGGAAAATGAAACCAGCAGAACCATGCTTACAATGCAACCTGGCAATTATAAACTTATCTTCAGAACGAAGAAAAGTAATGGGGCAAACTTTACTGATGTTCAAAACTTTTCCATACGCTCCGGAGCTACTACCACTCTGAGATTGTACAACAACAAATAGTATTCCCTACTCAAGCTTATTATTATTTTAGCCTTATGCTTAGTAAATTTAAGCATGATTTCTCAAAGGCATTTATTTCTTCAATACCTTGCTCAGACCTCTGATGCCCCTTTGATGCTGGAAATAGAAAAAGCGGAAGGTGTAAATATGTTTGATAAAAATGGAAAAGCATATATCGACCTGATCTCTGGGATCGGTGTAAGCAATGTTGGTCACAGACATCCAAAAGTCATTCAGGCTATTAAAGATCAGCTCGACAAATACCTTCATCTTATGGTTTATGGAGAATTTATTCAATCTCCCCAGGTAAAACTTGCCGAAGCTTTGGTCCAAACCCTTCCTCCCGGACTAGACAATGTCTATCTTGTAAACTCCGGTAGTGAAGCTGTTGAAGGTGCCGTTAAACTAGCAAAAAGAGTTACAGGGAGATATGAAATTATCTCTTTTAAAAATGCTTATCATGGAAGTACTACTGGTTCACTTGCATTAAATGGTAATGAATATTTTAAACAAGCATTTCGACCTTTGATGCCAGGAATAAGACACCTTAATTTTAATAAAGAAGAAGATCTTGAATTCATCTCCACCAATACCGCTGCTGTGATAGTAGAAAGTATTCAAGGGGAAGCAGGTGTCAGAATCCCTGAAAATAACTTTCTTAAAAAACTTCGGCATCGATGTAGTGAAACAGGAACCCTTCTTATTGCTGATGAAATACAAGCAGGCTTTGGTCGAACAGGTACCTTTTGGGGATTTGAAAATTTTGAGGTAGTTCCGGACATTTTGGTATGTGCTAAAGGCATGGGAGGAGGTATGCCTATTGGGGCCTTTATAGCTCCTAAAGAACTAATGAAAGTACTGTCTTTAAATCCAGTGCTGGGTCATATTACTACTTTCGGAGGCCACCCAGTATCTTGTGCTGCTGCCCTGGCAACAATAAATGTAATACACGAAGAAAAGCTAGCAGAACAGGTACCAGAAAAAGAAAAACTCTTTACTAAACTACTGCAACATCCTTTGATCCACTCTGTGAGACATAAAGGACTAATGATGGCCGTTGAGATGGAATCTTTTGAAATTCTTAAAAAGACCATTGATAAAGCAATCATGAAGGGAGTACTCACTGACTGGTTCCTTTTTTGTGATAATGCAATGAGAATAGCACCGCCATTGGTAATAAGTGAAGAAGAAATAAAAGTTTCCTGTTCCCTTATACTGGAATCAATGGATGAGATTCAAAATCGCTAACGAATGCCAGGGCCACTGGAAACAAATCATATTTGATACTGTTGAATTAATAAGAGGAAACAAAAAGATTTATGGAAACAAAGACTAAACTTAATTTTGCAGATCTAATAAGCAATTCAGACAAACCGGTATTAGTTGACTTCTATGCAGACTGGTGCGGACCATGTCAGGCAATGGCACCTATGATTGCAGAGGTTGCTGATGAAATGTCTGAAAAAATTAAGGTTATTAAAGTAGATGTTGAAAAGAATCCTGCAGTTTCCACAGCTTATAAAATTTCAGGGATTCCAACATTAATATTATTTCATAAAGGACAGATAAAATGGAGACAGTCCGGACTTATACCAAAACCTGAACTATTAAGGATGCTCACTATAAATCTTTAAAGATTTAAAAGATCTATTGGACAAAGTGAACCCATCGTCGATGGATCTTTTCTTGATACAATAAGCATATCTCTTTCTGTGTAAAAACCGGTTTTTCTTTATAACTCAAATTAAATTTTCATTATCAAAACAATGCTGCATGTCAGCGGGTTTTAACTGTAATGGTTGAGTAAAGAAAAAAACGATGGAGATAGAATTAGTGAATGAAATAAATAACACGGAGCTCGCTCTAGCATTGACCCAATTTTACAAAGTTTTATACATTGACTTTGGGATTAGTAAATTCAATGAAAGAATAAGTGGTTGGTACAACCTGAGCTGGGAGGAATTTAGAAGTGAGTTAGAAAACCATAGTATAAATTTTAACCAATGTCTACTCAGCGACTGGGAATCTTTTTTTAATATTCATAAAAGAAAGGTGCTTTCTTTGATGAATAGCTAAAATAAGATGCTAGCAAAGTACAAAGCGAAGAAGATCTTCGCTTTTTTTATGAATATCCATACAGGGCTTCACCCTGATTCCTTCTCTATTGAAAATGGTTATCTTAGTAATATTTAAGAGAGGAAATAATCGGATATTCAGGAGTGATATAATATTCAAGTTTCTAGCATAGATTCCACGCTCTGGCTCTCTTTTTTCTCTTTAGTTATGAAATTTGTAATATGAAAGATGATAAAAAAGCCAGAGATTAAATTTTTAACCTCTGGCTTTTATAATTATATATTTTGGTGAATGTTATTATTTTCCCATAACAAACAAAACCAGTAAAATAACAGCAACAATTTGAATTCCCGCATGTACTAATGGTAAGAATTTTGGTATTCCCCCTTTCCCAGCAGGAAATCCTGCTAGCCAGGTAGGAATACCCTTAGTAAACAGCTTATCTTTCATGAGCATGAACACCCCCAAAATGCCACCAATCCAGAACAGCATATATGAAAAATTAAATAATACATTGCCTTGACCGATATAGTCTGCCCCTACATAAGTAAGGGTGCACAACGTTATTCCGGCAAAAATGCCATGAAGGGCAACCACAAAGTTTTGCCTGGGTTTATTTGCTCTGACATTGGCATATAAAATAATTCCCAGTATTATGGTGAATGCGAGAAATACAAACAATACAGTCATAATAGAATATTTATAAAAATTTATTAAGTTAACCCGTCTTGGAAAAAATTGTTTCCTCTACATTGGTCTTAACAATTTGGCTCTGTGAAATTTCTTTTCTTCTTTCTGCAATAGTTTATTAATCACCAAAGCAGCTTTTGCACCTTCGGCAGCTGCTATAACTGCAAGCTGCATGTCTTTAGCAGCATCACCTGCTGCGAATATTCCTTTAACAGAAGTTTGAAGATATTTATCAGTATAAATAAGTCCGTTATCAGTAAACCTGCATCCCAGTTGCTCAGCCAGATCTGACCGTTGGAATTTATCACTGCTGAAGAACAAAGCAAAACGTTCCAAAGAGTCTCCATCTTCGAAAATAATTTTTTCCAGTTGCCCGGCTCTGCCTTCAAGTCTTGCGATTTTTCTGGTTTCCACTCTGATTTCCTTCATATCCATCCATTCCATTTCTTCTCTGCTTACAGACTTTCCATTTGTACAAAGGACAATATCGTCCGACCAATTAGTTAATGATGCTGCTAGCCCTAAACCTGATTTGCCATTACCTCCCACCACCGCAATCGGTTTCAACCTCACTTCCCAACCATCGCAATATGGACAATGATGGACACTTCTTCCATACAAGCGATCAATGCCAGCTATAGGTGGCAGCTGATCTACAATGCCTGTTGCAAGTAGAATTTTTCTGGAATAGAATTTCTTTCCTTCCTCATCAGTGACTTCAAATGCATCGTTTTCAAAAAAATCAGCTTTCACTATTCTACCCTCTTCAAAAGCTACATCATAGTTACTCAGCTCTTCCTTTGCAATTCGAAGCAATTCCAAAGGATTTATTCCATCTCTGGAGATAAATCCATGCAGGGCCTGGCTTTTATAATTCCTTGGTTTTCCGGAATCGAATAGAAGTACCTTTCTTAAACATCTGGCCAATAACAATGCAGCATTTAAGCCTGCTGGCCCTCCTCCTACAATTATAATATCATACAATTTTGAACTTGGTACTTTCATGTCTGCGCGCTTATTACAATCTACTATTACAACAAGTACTTTTCTTTTAATGTTATTGAGAATTCAAAAACACCTTAACCATAGGTCAATCATTGTAAAATTATGATTTAAGAACTTGAAGAATGTTCAATTAAAAGCGATCAGCTATGATAAACATCAAAGCAAAACTGAAATAACTGGGGAGAAAGATTTAAAAAAAGGAATCCGGAATTTCTAAACTTTAAAGTTCTTCAATACTCAAAAATTAAGACTGACCAGCACTCATACCGGTAAAAGATATTGATCTGAACAGAACGTCAAAAATATAAAAAGGCCCAGAACAATTTTAATAAACTAATTGTCTGGCCTTTTATTAATATAAAGTTTTATTAAGACTTCATGTTGGTAAATTGCAGCGGGATCCCCAGATCTTCTTTTCTTAGCAGCCCTATTATTTCCTGCAAATCATCTATTTTTTTACCTGTTACCCTTACCATATCATCCATAATGGCAGGAGTTACTTTTGCTTTTGAGTCTTTGATTAGCTTAACCACCTTTTTAGACACCTCTTTGTCAAGACCGGTTCTTACTTTAAGGTTCTTTTTGACCATGCTTCCTGAAGCATACTCTTCCTCACTCATATCTAAGGATTTACCATCAATACCCTGCTTTACCATACGAGTCAGTATAGCATCAATCATAGCATTGATACGCATAGAGTTTTCACTTACCAGATTAATAACATTTTCTTTTTTATCAAGCTCAATGGTACTTTTGGAGTCTCTGAAATCATATCTGTTCAGAATTTCTTTTTTTGCAACATTGATAGCATTGTCCAATGTTTGCGGATCAACTTTACTTACGATATCGAAAGATGGCATAGAAATAAAATTAAAATGTAAATTTAATCGGGTTTTGGTCAAATTAAAATTGGAAAGACAAAGAAAAGGTTTTAACCGACTTGCTGCAATTTATGATTATCTGCTATTAATTCCTCCAGGAAAAGGTTTTATAAAAAGTCAGGAGGGATTGATTCCTCTCCTACCAGTGAAAAAAAGCTGTTTGATTATTGGAGGTGGTACCGGAACTTTTTTGAAATCTCTTCTCTTAGCCGGCAAGGTTAAACGTATTGTGTATCTTGATATCTCCGAGCACATGCTTGATCAGGCCTCAGCCAAAATCAAAGATTTAAATCACGAATGTCTCGTAGAATTCAGAAGAGGCAGCTTTGATAAAATTACTGAAGACGAAAAATTTGATCTTATTGTAACTAATTTTTTTCTGGATCTTTTTAGTCTCACTGAATTAAAAATCTGGATCAGATTTATAGGTGACAAGCTATCTGATGAAGGCTTGTTTTATTTTACCGATCTGCAGATTGTCAGAGGTAAAACCTTCAGAACCTTCATGAATAACATGTATATTAAAGTGTTATACTTCTTCTTCAGAAACACAACCGCTATCAGCGGCAAAACTCTCATAGACCTGCGAACAGAAATACTTCAATCTGGTTTTACAGTAGTACATGAAAAAGGCTATATGAAAGAGCTTTTTTATTCAGCCATTTTTAAAAAAAGGTCGTAAACATATTTTAAATAATAATAGGAATAATATAAAGTTTTATATCTATATCTCTTATATTTCAGAGGTGCATTTAATATTCATTTTTAATCGTCTTCTAAAATGGCTAAAGCGAAAAAAGATAAAAAAATTTTTGTGCTGGATACTTCAGTCATACTTTATGACCACAATGCAGTCAAAAATTTTCAGGAACATGATATAGCGATTCCCATAACTGTTTTGGAGGAGCTTGACAATTTCAAGAAAGGCAACGACATCATCAACTTTGAAGCCAGAGAATTTATCAGATTCCTGGATGACCTTTCCGGAACTTATATGTTGCAGGACTGGATACAGCTTCCAGGGAACAATAAAGGCCGGTTTAAAGTAGTGATGAACACATCAAGCAAAGCTACACTTGACGCCGAAAGGGTTTTTAATGATAACAAAGCCGATCACAGAATACTGAATGCGGCGCTGAATTTACAGCATGAGGCTAAAGACGCAAAAGTTGTTCTTGTTACAAAAGACATAAACCTGCGGTTGAAAGCCAAGTCACTGAATTTGCCTGCAGAAGATTATTCAACAGGAAAGATCAAAGATGTTGACAGCCTCTATACTGGAAGAACTTATATTGAAAACGTTCCTTATGAGGATATCAATCAGATTTATGAAAAAGGATCAATCCCAAGTTCTATAATTCCTAAGCAACAGCTGATTCAAAATCACTATTACATATTAAAAAGTGAGAAAAACTCAGTTCTGGGTTATTACAATGCATCAGAAGATCGCATTGAGCATGTGGAGAAAAAGACTGTTTACGGCATAAAGCCTCGAAATGCAGAACAGACTTTTGCCATTCATGCTATTATGAATCCTGATATTAAGCTTGTCTCTATGCAAGGAGTAGCAGGAACAGGAAAGACTCTTCTAGCACTAGCTGCAACACTTGAACAAAGGAAAAACTTCAAACAGATTTACCTTGCAAGACCGATTGTACCGCTAAGCAACAAAGATATCGGATACCTTCCGGGAGATATTAAGAGCAAACTGAATCCTTATATGGAGCCTTTGTTTGACAACCTGAAGTTTATTCAAAATCAGTTCAACGAGACAGACAGTGATTATCAGAGAATTACCGAAATGGTAAATAAAGAAAAGCTGGTTATTACACCTTTGGCATATATCAGAGGAAGAAGTCTTTCGAATATATGCTTTATTGTGGACGAAGCTCAGAACCTGACTCCACATGAAGTAAAAACTATTATTTCGAGAGCTGGAGAAAACACGAAGATTATTTTCACAGGTGATATTTATCAGATTGACACTCCTTATCTGGACTCCCAAAGTAATGGTTTGTCATTCCTGATTGACAGGTTGAGAAATCATAAATTATATGCCCACGTAACACTGGAAAAAGGCGAGCGTTCTGAGTTGGCAAATCTTGCAAATGAGATGTTATAATCCTCATTAAAAGCAATAACCTGTTGGTCACCCAATAGCATCGATTATTCAGCAACTTTACAAATTGATTTTCATAACCATTCATTAAAATTTTAATGAATGGTTATTTTTTCCCCGGTAGTTTCACCTATTCTTGCCTCCACTTCAAACCTATTATTATAATACCCCTTTCTCATGCTTTCTATTGCATAGATGGTCAAAAAAGTAAAAAAACCATAGCGCTGAAACTGTCTCACATGTACGAGTTCATGGTTCACCCATTGCTCCACTGACATAAACTCTTTTCTGTTAACACCATGCAAATGAATAGTTTTACCGAATACAATAGCTATATTTTTGGACCCCATGTACCATGCAGCCATTTTCGCTATTAATGATTTTTCTTTGATTTTAACTTTCATTGTGCTCCCCCCCAATTAAAGAATCATTACCGGGGGCTTCTGGTTCCTTCTCCTTACTTTTCAAGTATTCCTCTCCTGTTTTTCTGTAAAAATAGGCTGCCAGTCCACCTGATAAGCTACCGAAAAAGTGAGTTTCCCAGGAAACACCTCTCGTAAAGGGAAAAATTCCCCAAACTAAACTACCATAGATGAATATAATAATCAAGGCAAGAATCATCGATTTTTGATTTTTACGAAAAATTCCACTGAAGAAAAGGAAGCTGACCGCACCATAAATGATACCACTGGATCCGATATGATACCCTTGACCTACTGCAGAAATCCATACCCAGATATTTGGAAGGAAATAAATCCAGAGGAAAATTTCAAAAGCAATAGTCCGGTAAAAGAAGAACATCGCCATTCCCAAAATGAGCAAGGGGAACGAATTTGATATTAAATGATTAAAATCCCCATGTATCAAAGGTGCAAACGCGACCCCAGTCAACCCCATAAACGTTCTTGGAAAAATACCAAATTTACTCAGATCATAACCATACCTGAGTTCAAACACCTTTACTCCCCAAAGTACCATTAAGTAAATAAAAGGAAACAGAAAACTCTGATAAAAACTTCTTCTTTCAACTTCCATGAATTAATCCCCGATTATGAGGTCCGCTATATAATTGACCAACGACACTATCAAACTAAATAAAAGCGCCCACCAGAAATTCCTGACCTCGAACCCATCAATCATCCAATCTGTCAATAGAATTATCACGGCATTAATTACCAGCAAAAATAGACCTAAAGTAAGGATGGTAACCGGTATTGTTAATAGGATTAAAACGGGACGAAGGATCACATTTAAGATAGACAGAACAAACATTACCAACAATGCAACTCCAAAACTCTTAATCAAAATTCCTGGTAACAGAAATGCGGCACCAAGAATGATAGCTGCTGAAATTAAAAGTTTGAATATATACTTCATCTCTGGTTCTTTTTGATTGTAGGCAATATCGTACTTATTCTATGAACACTTTCAAATTCCTCATTGTTAAACTTCACAAAAAGTACTTCAATTAACAATTGTATTTTTTCATCAAATTAATAGTAACTCCAACCAATTTACAATTATAAATTCCTGAATAAAACAAATGTAAACCAGCTCAATTTACATTTATAACTATATAATTTTTCTAATAAAATAAACCAAGCGAGACTAAATGAATTCTTTTTTATTGCTTATATAAGTAAAAATTAAATTTCATACCAGTACAATTTTAAATTCCATTTACATTTAAAGTAAAAGTTCAAAATAATAACATATGTAAACTGATTATAAAAGTATTAATAATTAAAATTATCAAAATGCTAAAATTATTAGTAATTGATTAAGTGTAAATTTTGAGTGGTTTATAATTGTAAATTGCTTATTTAATAACTTACCTACATATCTAATTTACAAAAATAAACTATCCAAAAAATATAAATAAAACAGTATCATATTGTCATTTTACAATTGTAACAAAACATATTTATCTTACATTTTTACTGTATTTACAAAATTAAACAGCAAAAGAATTTTTAAAAGAAAAGCTAGATTTGGAAATAGGAAGAGAACAGCTGATCCTGAACAAAAAAATAACTTATCTATTAAAGAGAAGGGAAGCCTAAAAATCCTAATTGGAATTAATATCTGCATTCATTAATTTCAGTAATCAATTCTTATAAATTTATTATCTATGAAGAGGGTAGTTTTATTTTTTCTCATTGTTGCACTTTTTTCGTCTTGTGGAGACGATGAAAATAATATAACTATTTCTGGAGCCTTTGCCTTGTACCCTCTGGCTATAAAATGGGCTGAAGAATATAATAAAATACATCCTGAAGTTAAAATTGACATCACCGCCGGAGGAGCAGGAAAGGGTATGGCAGACGTCATTTCAGGGAATGTAGATTTAGGAATGGTCTCCAGAGAAATTAATCCAGTGGAACTTGAACGAGGGGCTTTTGGAATTGCAGTAACTATCGATGCTGTAATTCCAACCATCAATGACAAAAATCCCAATATTGCCGAAGTACAAAAAAAAGGACTAACGAAAGAAAACTTTCAAGATATCTGGATCACGGAAAAATTAAAAACATGGGGGGATGCTGTAGGGACAACATCCAAGGATCCTATCAAAGTTTATACCCGTTCGGATGCTGCAGGTGCACCTGAAACATGGGCTAAATATCTTGGAAAAAAACAGGAAGATTTAAAAGGTGTCGGAGTATTTGGAGACCCAGGTCTTGCTCAAGTTGTGAAACAAGACAAGTTTGCAATTGGATTTAACAACATCGCTTATGTATATGATCTAAAAACAAGCAAACCATTTCCTGGTATCCAGGTCATCCCGATCGACATTGATGGAAATGGCAGAATTAGTCCGGAAGAAAACTTTTACGGTACATTAGGCGAACTTATGGAAGGAATAGCCAAAGGAGTTTTTCCTCACCCTCCTGCCCGTCCATTATATTTTGTAACTAAAGGAGAACCTACTTCAAAAACAATAAAAGCGTTTTTAAACTGGGTACTGACCGACGGACAGAAATTTGTGAAAGAAGCAGGGTATGTAAATCTATCCAAAGATCAACTTGAAACGGAAATTAAAAAACTAAAGTAAGCTAGAAAAATGTTTTTATTGCCTGACTTTTACCTTGACGAGTCAGGCACCAAGTAAAATTGAATTTTTTATTGTCTATTCAGACCGGCTGCAAGCTCATTTCTTATCCTTCGGAACTTTTCAATATTTATTTTACATTTTGGATTGCCTTTAAACTGCTTGATTGTTGTTCATTATAAAATCTTTCAGAAGATTTGTTAAAGAATTTTCAATAAGAAAAAAATACTGCTGTCCTTCCATGTCATATAAGCATTTCCAAAGATGAGTTTTTCAATCGGGAAAAACATTAACTGAAGTTAATAGGAGAAGCCTTAGATCTGGAAATTTATCAAAATGAATTTATTTAAAATTCTTATGTACTGACAAACTTTATCTCCACTGAAAGGTAAATAAGATTAAATCATCAGATTATACTAGACCACATTACCAAAGGGGGATATCTTGGGAAAAATAGATTTTTATCATAGGCGACTCTGGATAGAGAAACTTAGCTTCTGGGCAATGAAAGGCCTTACCTACTTTTCAATCACACTCCTTTTTTTGATATTAATCGGACTAATATATAAGTCTTTGCCTATTTTACAAGAAACTTCATTAGGACATCTATTCTTTTCCATAGAATGGCAGCCATTGAAAATGAAATTTGGTCTGCTTCCGTTTATTATTAGCACACTCTATGTAACTACAGTTGCTATTATCATTTCAGTACCACTTTGTCTTCTCTGCGCTATATACCTTTCAGAATATGCCGATAAAAGAATTATAGCCTTTGTTAACCCATTGATAGATATTCTTGCAGGCATCCCCTCAGTTATTTTCGGTATCTGGGGGATTATTGAAGTAGTGCCCCTGGTTAGAGATTTTATTGCTCCGGCATTCGGGACTACTTCTTCAGGCTATACCATACTTACTGGAGGCATTGTCCTTTCTATTATGATCTTTCCGATCATCATACACGTTCTGCTGGAAGTATTTGAAACAATACCAACAGATCTAAAAAATGCTTCGCTTTCTGTTGGAGCCACAAAATGGCAAACTGTAAAATTTGTAATCCTTAGAAAAGCTGCACCAGGAGTTATTTCGGCTGTTGTTCTGGGACTTTCCAGAGCGTTTGGAGAAACACTAGCGCTATTAATGGTAGTGGGAAATGTCATTATGATTCCTATCAGTCCTTTAGATCCAGGATATCCTCTTACCGCTTTAATAGCTAATAACTATGGTGAAATGATGTCTATTCCTCTTTACGATTCTGCCTTAATGCTTGCATCCCTGATCCTTTTTGTAATAGTACTGATCTTCAACTTTATATCCAGAAGAATTCTTAAAAATATAGAAAGAAAAATTGCATAAGACTATGAACATTAATAAAGTGGAAGAAGGGATTTTTAAAGTATTGATGAAGGCATCTACTTTACTCGTATTGGTCAGTCTGTTTTTAATCATTTACAGCATACTTCGAAAGGGTTTACCATCCTTGTCCTGGGCTATGATTACTCAAACACCAAAAGGAGGATTCTTCCTTGGGAAAGGTGGAGGAATTTTGAATGCAATTGTCGGATCTTTATACCTAGCCGGAGGTTCAACAATTCTAGGATTATTCATAAGTCTTCCTGTTGCCCTTTACTTGAATATATACAGAACAAAAACCTCCCGATTTGCAGATTTTACACGTCTCTGTCTGGATGTTTTGTGGGGAATCCCTTCGATTGTTTATGGTGCATTCGGATTTGCAATCATGTTATTAATTGGACTAAAAGCTTCTTTACTTGCAGGAATTTTTACCCTTACTTTAATGGTTATACCTATAATGGTAAGAGCTATGGATGAAGTTATAATGACGGTGCCGAAGGGTTTGATAGATGCCTCTTATTCACTTGGTGCAACCAGGTTTGAAACATCTCTGAAGGTGGTAAGTAAACAGGTTTTACCAGGAATTCTCACTGCTGTTTTAATTTCCTTTGGAAGAAGTATCGGGGACGCCGCTTCTGTGCTATTTACTTCTGGATTTACAGATAGAATTCCAACTTCGTTGATGCAACCCGCCGCAAATTTGCCCCTGGCCATCTTCTTTCAGTTGAGTACTCCTATCCCTGAAGTTCAAGACAGAGCCTATGCATCTGCATTGGTGCTAACCTTAATCATTCTTATAATAAGTATCTTATCCCGAATAGCTACCAAAAAATTCACTAAACATAAAGTTTAGTTTAAATAGGAGACAGATGAAAAAGGCAACTGAAATATTCATTCCGCTAATGACTGACATTTGTGCCGAAGGTAATATTTGTGTCGAGGGATTAAATGTTCACTATGGAGACAGACATGCCCTCAAGGATATTAACATTACCTTACCAGCAAAAAAAATCACGGCTATCATCGGTCCATCAGGTTGCGGAAAAACAACTTTACTTAAATGCTTTAACCGTTTGATAGATTCCATTGACGGAACTAAAGTTACAGGTAAGGTAATGTTAAATGGAGAAGATATATTTGACCCTCACGCTGATGTGATTAACATCAGGAAAAAAATGGGACTTTTGTCTCAAAGACCCTACCCTTTACCAATGTCAATCTTTGACAACGTAGCATACGGCCCAAGAATACATGGCACAAGGAAAAAGTCAGAACTTAATCAGATCGTCGAATATTACCTAAAGGAAGCTAGTCTATGGGACGAAGTCAGAGATAGGCTCCATACTCCCGCATCAGGACTGTCTATAGGACAACAACAAAGGCTTTGTCTTGCAAGAGGTCTTGCCGTGAAACCGGAAATTATTCTGGGAGATGAACCAACATCTGCATTAGATCCCATTTCTAGTGCTCACATTGAAGAGAAATTTGTAGAGTTTAAGAATAGATATACCATCGTAATGGTAACCCACATACTCAGACAGGCTATCCGTATAGCTGACTACATTATATTTATGTATCTGGGAGAAATTATTGAACATGGTCCGGCAGAGCAATTGCTGGAAAATCCGAAAGACAAAAGGACTTCAGATTATATTAAAGGTATAATAAGCTAAAAAGTCCCGACGAAGTTTTCATGCTTTGTCGGGACTTTTCCACTTATTAATATTCGTTCTGATTATATCGATTTTATTTATGTCTTTTAATTAGGACATCCAGCACTTCATCCAATCCGATATTCTTTTGTTCAAGAAGCACCAGGAGGTGAAACATAAGATCTGCGGCTTCGTTTTTAAATAGCTCGTCGTTATTATCCATAGCTTCTATCACTAACTCAACTGCTTCTTCTCCAACTTTCTGTGCTACTTTATTGGTGCCTTTAGCAAATAATGAGCTTGTATATGATTTTCCATCAGGATTGTTTTTCCTGCTTTTGATAACCTCACTCAGTTGCTGAAGAAAATAGATCTTACCATGATTTTCTTCCTTCCAGCATGTATCTGCTCCGGTATGACAAGTAGGTCCGTCAGGAGTGACTTTAATCAACAATGCATCCTGATCGCAATCAAGAGCAATACTTTTCAGATACAAAAAATGGCCAGAGGTCTCCCCTTTTGTCCAAAGTCTGTTTTTCGTCCTGCTGAAAAAAGTAACTTTCTTTTCTTTTAATGTTTTATCAAGTGCTTCCTGGTTCATATAGCCAAGCATAAGCACTTTCTGTGTAACCTCGTCCTGAATAATAGCTGGTACCAGCCCGTTATTCTTTCCAAAATCTACATTCTTTAACTCAAATTCTGACATTGATTTTGTGTTCTTTTAGGTATTGTTTCAACTCAGGTACAGATATTTCCTTAAAGTGGAAAATACTTGCAGCCAGTGCTGCATCCGCCTTCCCTTCTGTGAATATATTTACAAAGTCTTTCATTGAACCTGCTCCCCCGGAAGCAATAACCGGAATAGAAAGTGAAGATGAAAGCTTTGCTGTTAGCTCGTCTGCAAAACCAGCTTTGGTGCCATCATGATCCATTGAAGTCAGAAGAATTTCCCCCGCTCCTCTGTTTTCTGCTTCTTTAGCCCAAAGAAAGGTATCAATTTCTGTAGGCTTCTTCCCACCATGTGTATGCACCCTTGACTGATTTTCATATAATTTCGTGTCAATCGCAACAACTACAGCCTGACTGCCAAACTCCAGTGCAAGCCTGTCTATAAGATCAGGATCCTTTACTGCTGAAGAATTGATAGAAACTTTCTCCGCTCCTGCATTCAATATTGCAGACACATCTTCAATACTTGATATACCACCACCTACGGTAAAAGGTATGTTCACATTCTGTGCTACACGCCTAACAAGCTCAACAAGTGTTTTTCTTTTTTCAAGAGTAGCCGTAATATCCAGAAATACCAATTCATCTGCGCCCTGCTCAGCATAAAGTTGTCCCAGTTCAACAGGATCTCCGGCATCTCTGAGGTTTTCGAAATTTACACCTTTAACTGTTTTCCCGTCTTTTACATCAAGACAAGGGATAATTCTTTTTGTAAGCATCTTATAAAAACCTCTTTAGGTCTTCAAGTTTTATTCTTCCTTCGTAATAAGCTTTTCCAATGATTGCTGCATAAACACCCATTTCATTCAGTTTTGTAATGTCATCAATGGTCGTTACTCCGCCGCTGGCAATCAGCCTTAGTTTAGGAAATTTATTTCTGATCTCATTATATAACTCAAATGACGGACCAGCAAGCAATCCATCTTTGGACACATCGGTGCAGAACAAATATTTTGCACCTAAATCAGCATATTCCTCTGTGAAGTCAAATAAAGAAGTTGCTGTAACTTCCTGCCATCCGCTCACAGCAATCATCTTATTCTTTACATCTGCGCCGAGAATAATCTTCTCTCCGCCATAGTTTTTCAACCAGCTTTTAAAAAGTTCTGGATTCTTAATTGCAATACTTCCTCCGGTAACCTGCTTGACACCAGCGTTGAAAGCTATCTTTATATCTTCTTCAGACTGAATTCCTCCGCCAAAATCAACATGCAATGAAGTATTAGAACAAATATCTTCAAGTACTTTATGGTTAACCACCTTTTTCTGGCGAGCGCCATCAAGGTCAACCACGTGAAGCCTCTTTATTCCGGCATCTTCAAATCTTTTAGCTACTTCCAGCGGATTGCTATGGTATTCCGTTTTTTTATCAAAATCGCCTTGAACCAGTCTTACACACTTTCCATCTATCAGGTCAATGGCCGGTATTATTTCAATCATAATGAAAGGAAGTTTTTAAGTATTTTTTCTCCTGTATTTCCGCTTTTCTCAGTGTGAAACTGAACAGCATAGAAGTTATCTTTGCGGATAGATGCACTGAATGGCAATATATAATCGGATTGAGCTATAGTATATTCCGACAGCTCTGCATAGTAGCTGTGAACAAAGTAAACAAACTCTCCTTCATTCACACCTTTGAACAAAGAGTCTTTCAGATTTGTAATAGAGTTCCATCCCATGTGAGGTACTTTGTCTTTGGGTGGAAACCTCTTAACGCTCATTGGAAATATTTTCAGACATTCAACATCATTCTCTTCACTATGCTGGCACATCAACTGAAGTCCAAGACATATTCCAAGAAATGGTTGCTTAAACTCAGGAATAAGCTTATCAAGATTTCTTTGTTTCAGATAAGCCATAGCAGTACTTGCTTCTCCAACTCCCGGAAAAATGACTTTATCCGCAGTTTTCAGCAATTCCGGCTCATCTGTGATAATAGGATCTACCCCTAGCCTATTCAGCGCATAGCTTACAGACTGAGTATTTCCAGCATTGTATTTTATAATAGCAACTTTCACTTTTTTAATTTTGAGTTTACTATTCCGATCCTCTTCAGAGGATTTCCGAAACCGAAGCTCTAAAGTATCCCCTTGGTACTAGGTATTTGATTATTGTTAAAATCTCTGCGTACTGCCATTTTAATGGACTTTGCGAAGGCTTTAAATATAGCTTCTATTTTATGATGCTCGTTATCTCCTTCAACTTTAATATTAATGTTGGCCTTAGAAGTATCAGAAAACGATTTAAAGAAATGATAAAACATTTCAGTTGGCATATCTCCGATTTTTTCTCTTTTAAATGAAGCCTCCCACACCAGCCAGTTCCTTCCTGAAAAATCAATTGCAACCTGAGCCAGTACATCATCCATAGGTAATAAAAAGCCATAACGTTCTATACCTCTTTTATCTCCCAATGCTTTAAGGTAAGCTTCACCTAAAGCAAGAGCAGTATCTTCGATGGTATGATGCTCGTCAATATGCAGATCACCGGCAACTTTTACCTTAAGGTCTGCTCCGGAATGTTTGCCTAGCTGATCCAGCATATGGTCAAAGAAACCAAGCCCTGTATGAATTTCTGTTTTTCCTGTTCCGTCAAGGTTCAGAAGTATTTCTATATCTGTCTCCTTAGTTGTTCTTCTGATGCTGGCTGTTCTGCTATTCTGTTTTTTCAGAAACCAATAAATTTCATCCCAGTTATCAGTACTTAAAACAGCCTCATCATTTGTATTAGATGAAAAATAAATAGCCTTTGTACCCAGATTTTTCGCAAGCTGAATATCTGTCTGTCTGTCTCCTATTACAAAAGATTCGGAAAGATCATAACCTTCTCCGAAATACTCTGTAAGCATGGCAGTGCCAGGCTTCCTTGTCGGAAGGTTTTCATGGTCAAAAGACTTGTCTATATGAACTGCATAAAATGCAACGCCTTCTCCCTCCAGTGTTTTAACCATTTTATCCTGAGCAGGCCAAAAGGTGTTCTCAGGAAAAGATGATGTACCTAAACCATCCTGATTAGTAACCATGACAAGTAGATAGTCCATCTCGTTGGCAATTCTGGAAAGACTTGTAATCGCCTTTGGCAAGAACTCAAGCTTTTCAAGAGAATCAACCTGCTTGTCTACTGGCGGCTCAACGATAATAGTTCCGTCCCTATCTATGAATAAAATCTTTTTCTTCATTTTAAACTAATGCTCTCTCTTTAATTATCCCTTCCACTCTGAAAGCTTCTTCATTAAAGCTTCATTTTCCTTTTCCGTACCTACAGAAATTCTGATACTGTCTTCACACAACCTAACTTTGGATCTGTCTCTTGTAATGATTTTATTACCGATCAAAAATTCAAATATCTTTGGAGCTTTATCCATTTTAACCAACAAGAAGTTAGCGTCTGAAGGATACACTTTTGAAACAAAAGAGAGTTTCTTCAATTCTTCACCAAGTTTCTCGCGTTGTTCAAGGATCTGCGCTACCATTTTCTCCTTGTTCAGAATATTCATTAATCCCTCTTTCACAAATTGCTGGGTAGCGATGTTGATGTTGTAAGGATATTTGATTTTATTATATACACTGATGATCTCTTTTGAGGCAAATGCCATACCTAATCTTAGGCCAGCCATTCCCCATGCTTTGGAAAGCGTCTGAAGAACTATAAGATTTGGATACTGATCAAGTCCGCTGAGGAAAGATGTTGAAGGGGCAAAATCAATATATGCTTCATCTACAACTACAATTCCATTAAACCCTTTCAGAATTTTCTCCACATCCTTTTTATTCATGATGTTTCCGGTCGGATTATTTGGAGAGCAAATGAAGATAATTTTGGTATTCTCATCTACTGCCTTAAGAATTTCATCTGGTTTCAACTGATAGTCTTCAGTAAGAGGCACCTGCCTGATTTCAACATCAGAAATTGCAGCAGATACTTCATACATACCATAAGTCGGAGGTAATATGATGATATTGTCTTTCCCAGGGCGGCAAACCATCCTGATAATGAGATCAATTGGTTCATCGCTGCCATTTCCCAGGAAAATCTTTTCAGGCTCTACCCTTTTTATATTAGAGAGAATCTCTTTTATTTCCCACTGGAGTGGGTCTGGATATCTGTTGAAATCGCCTGTAGCAGCAGATCCGTAAGGATTTTCGTTTGCATCAAGGAATATACCCTCTTTTCCTTTGTATTCGTCTCTGGCAGAGGAATATGGTTTGGCGTTCTTTATGTTCTCCCTAAGGAGCTTATCTAAGCTGAACAATGTAGTACTAAATTTATTAAGAGTTGCAAATTAGCTTTTTTATGCTAAAATTATGAATGTTTTTCACTAAAACATTTACGAATTTCGCTCCTTTATACTTAAAATTATGAACATTCGAATTTTCTGTAAGACTTTCCCTCCCTTGAAAACATTATCTTCATCCCAAAATTGTACTTTCATCTGGCTATAATTTGTTGCTGATCGGATTACTTAATATCTTTACTTCTTAATAAAAAATGTGATTTAGGAACTTTTGAGGCCTAATCAGAATTATACAAACCTAACACACAACTCATGAAAGAAACATTCTGCTGGCAAATCGAGTGCAAACATACACCAGAAACAATTGACAGGATTTTATTGCCAATCCGTAAAAGAGGAATGATGGTGAATAGTCTGAACTATAGGGTTCAGGAAGCAGGATTAGCTATTTGCCTGATTGAAGTTGACATTGACCCTGCTGAATCTGAAAGAATCCATAAGAATATGCTGAGAATTCAGGATATCAATAACATAGTGAAGCTTTAATCAGCATTCTCAGAGGTTCTAAAGGAATAATCCTTATACTGATTTCGACTTTCCTGAAGTACTTCACCATGAGGTTTTCAGTTAAGTCTAGAACTATGACCAAGAAATGCATTCATCCGGAAATAATATACCCGTTTATAGTATTGACCGCTTTAAAAGAAGCGGTCATCACACATATTTCCAGATAGAAATTTTTGACAAAAACAGAGATTTCAAAGTACAATATCCACACAGACATGACTTTTATGAAATCCTTTTTATCACAAAAGGATCAGGAAAACACACTATTGATTTCTTTGAGTACGAAATAAAGCCCGGATGTATCTTCTTCCTTTCCCCTGGTCAAATTCACGACCTCGACCTTTCTGAAGATATTTCGGGGTATATATTTCTTTTCACATCTGAGTTTTATCTCATCAACAAAAACGATCAGAATAAACTTCTTGAATTACCCTTCTTCTACCCACTGATTCCTGGGTCTCCCCCTTTGTACCTAAATAAAACTGAGGAAGTAAAAACATTCAGTGATATTTTCGTGCAAGCTATTGCAGAAAGAGAAAAAAACTTTGAAGACTCTCCTGATCTTATTGGAGCATTGCTCGATATACTTCTGATTCATTGCAAAAGACTTTATCCTCTGAGTGCAGGAGATAAAATGAATAAGGGAAGACTCCTTGTAAAAAAATTCAAGCAGCTGATTGAAGAGAAATATCAATACAATCTTTCTGTAAAAGATTATGCTGAACATCTTGCTGTAACCCCTAATCATTTAAGCGAAACTGTAAAGCAGTTAACTGGAAGAACCTCTACAGATCTTATAAATGAAAAATTACTGGTAGAAATAAAGCGTCTTCTTATTTACTCAGAATTGACTGTTTCTGAAATTGCTTTTCAACTTAACTTTTCCGATCAATCTTATTTCTCAAAGTATGTTAGAAAGCTTACAGGACAAAGCCCTGCGGAGTTCAGAAATATTTCAGGTAAAAAATAACTTTTTCTCTAAATGGAAATAAATGCAATCGCCAAAAAACTGGGAATAAAAAAAGATTTTAAAGTATTAGTCATCAATCAACCTATTAACCTCAAAGATTTTTTACTTCCGCTTCCTGAAAACGTTGAGCAACTGAAAAAAGCAGGAAAACAAACTGCAGATGTTGTACTTCTATTTGCTTCTAATAGCTCCGATTTAAATACACATTTTGAAAGTCTTAAAAATGCTATAAAACCAAAGGGCTTGGTTTGGATCGCTTATCTAAAGGGAACATCTAAAATTAAAACTGATATCTCACGTGATAAAGGATGGGATGTGGTAAATAAGTCTGGGTATACAGGAGTAAGCCTCATTTCTATAGATGATATGTGGTCAGCAATGCGATTTAAATCTTTTGAAGAAATAAAAAATAAAGCAAATCACTCTAATTCAGAAGAAGACCAATACATAGATCTTGAAGAAAGAGTTGTTACAGTGCCCGACGATTTACAACAGGTATTGAATATGAATAAAGTGGCTAAGGCCACATTTGAAAATCTTTCTTTTACTCATAAAAAAGAATTCGTCCTTTGGATTATCAATGCTAAAAAGGAAGAAACAAGAACTAAGAGACTTGAACAGGCTACAGAAAAACTCCTTAAGATCTCTTCCCAATAGAGATGAGCACAGCAAATCTTAACAAGTTCCACATTCTCGCTTTCAGGGCATCCATAATCCTGTTCTTTCTCCTTACTGGTTTATTAATCACGATAATTACTTTTACAGATTATCAAACAATGGCCTCCTGGTTAAAGCCTGATGCATTTAAATTCTCATTTGAAGACAAAGAATACAGTTCGATATATTTTACGCCCAAAAGATTTGAGATACTCAAAATAGCTTCTGCAATTTTTATAATTCCATTTTTTATATTCTTAGTCTTTTTATGGATACACACTAAAAAGCTATTATCCAGAATCCAGCTATTCTTTACATTTATAAAGAATCAATTACAACTTACAATACACTCATTTACAAAGATCCCATCAAAGGAAAAGTATATATTCTATATATTCTTTTTAGTGATTGTAGCAATCCGGCTTCTAAATCTCAAAACGTTAAGTAGTATACACCTTGATTAAATATGGTCTTACAATTACTTTGTAACTCAGGGACCTCTTGTTTGTATAACTTATTATCCTGATACCAACAATCACATATTATTTAATCTTATCTCATCTTTTTTATATAAGCTTTACGCACATCCGGCTTTCTGCATGAAGCTTCCCGTTTTTATACAAGGCCTGGTATTAGAGGTGATTATCTTCTTCAACATGAACAGGCTTTTCAACTTTAAAACCGCTTTACTTGCAATGATTATGACAGGCGCAGCCGCTGAAATATGTGTGTACTCTTTTGTGGGCAGAGGGCACTTGCTCTGCAGCTTGCTCGCCTTATCGTCTTTATTGAGTATTATAGGTTACCTTAAACAAAACAGGAAGGAATACCTGACATGCATGATCATCTTTTCAGCATTGGGCTTTTATACAGTCCCTACCTATTTATACTTCTTCATTTCCTTATTTGTATTTTCTTTTGTTATTATTTTAAGAGAAGGAAACTTGGAGAAAATTCTCCCTTTAATAAAAGCTTATTTGATTACCGTTGCAGGAGTTTTAATGCTCTATCTGCCTGTTATAGCTGTGTCCGGGCTTGAAGCACTCACAGAGTCTAAGTGGCTAAATCCTATGCATCCATGGGATTTTGGTTTCAATTATTGGTTTCGAATTTATACCTTGGAATATTTTGAAGCTATGGCAGACAGGGTTCCTTTTGGGAACAAGAAATATATAGGAGTCTTTCTTGTATTTGGATGCTACATTTGGCTACTCTTCAAATCAAAAAATAAAAACATAAAACTATGGATGACCTGGATGTTAATAGCAGCCTTTATTCCATTAATTGTATGTTATTATATGAAGGTACTAGCACCCTACAGGGTATATGTATTTCAGATAGTATTCTTTTTTATTAGTTTTTCAATTCTTATTGATTTTATACTTCGCAAATTTAACTTAAGGAATAAGACATATTACTTCATCCTTTCAGCTTTATTGATGTATATGATATATAATCAGGTATTCAACAGAAAGCTCCTTTTTGGTAAAGTATTATTAGAAAAAACCTCAATGACTTCTGACAGGAATATTGACCATCACATTTGATCTCACCGCAACGCCATTCTCCTGAGCGGGTACATACTTTATGGTTTTGAAAAGTGCTCTTATACTGTCTCCACAGCCGTATCCCATATCTCTAAGTATTTTGATACTCGATATGGAACTATCTTTCTCTACGAAAAAAGACACCATTACTTCACCTTCGATTTTTTTAGCTTTTGCTTCTTCTGAATATTTCAAATGCTTGAAGATAAAACTATATAAATCATCCTCTCCATTTACATACGAAGTTTCTTTTGTCTGACTGACGGCAAAGTTCTTATTCGTGGTCTGACCAAATGAAACCAGAGAACAAAACATTAAGAATGAGGCTGTAAATACGATTTTAAGCATATCTATTATTTTATAACCCTATTAATACGTTTAAGAACCACAGGTGGTTACTACTCTTTAAAAAATCTAACCTCGCATTTTTTTTCTGTTTTCCAGGCTCTGAACATTCCTGTAGTATTGTGGTCTATTGAAAAATTTCCGTTTTTATCCACTGCTATAACTCCTCCATTTCCTCCTAACTTAGAAAGTCTATCTTGTATAACCTCATTGACAGCCAGTTCAAGAGAAATCTTTTTATACTCCATCAAAGCAGCGATTGAGCGGGCTACTGTAAGTCTTATAAAATATTCACCATGTCCAGTGGCAGAGACTGCACATGTATTATTGTCTGCATAGGTTCCTGCTCCTATTATTGGTGAATCGCCTATTCTGCCGGTCAGTTTATTTAAGATACCTCCAGTTGAAGTGGCAGCTGCAAGGTTTCCATGGAGATCAAGGGCTACTGCGCCTACTGTCCCATGTTTGTCAATGCCTTTAGGGTCCGGAACTCGTTCATTTGCTTTTTTCCATTGTTCCAGAGAAGAAGGAGTAATAAAGTAACTCTCATCTTTCATTTCCATTCCAATAGATCGAGCATATTCATCGGCACCACTCCCTGCCAATAAAACATGATTTGATTTTTCCATTACCATTCTTGCTGCTGAAATCGGGTTTTTAACATGCCTCACCATTGCGACAGCTCCTGCTTTAAGGTCTTTGCCAGACATAATGGAAGCATCCATTTCAACATGACCTTCTTTATTTAACACCGATCCTTTACCAGCATTAAATACCGGAGCATCTTCCATAATCTTTACCGCAGCTTCCACTGCATCAAGGGAAGAGCCACCTTCTTCAAGGATCTTATAACCTTCTTCTACTGCTTCATGGAGATACTTTTCATAAACCCTTTGTTGACCCGGACTAAGATCAGATTCTTTAAAATTACCAGCTCCCCCATGTATAAGCAATACGATATTCCCCTTTGATGTTGCGGTCTGTATAGTTTCCATATTTAAAAAAACAGGAGTAAATAAAAGTAAAACATAAAAGGTTATTTTCATATGTCAGGTTTTGAACTTATGAAAACTATTGTCGAAAGAAATTGATTGGGAAATAAAAATCAATATGCCTGAGTCACTTTTTTTCATTTTTCAGATCTGAACCACTGGCATGCCGGACGATTTTTTTAATAATTGAATCTAACTCTTCTGTCATTTCAAAAAGATAATCAAGGGACATTTCTTTTTCAAATTCCAGTAGATCTTCATTTCTTAATGTATTGACTAGTCCTAAGATATTTGCAACCGGTCGACGTACCTCGTGAGACTGTTGCCAGGCAATTGTTTCTAATCTCCTTAACTGATTTAGGTTCTTTTGCTCGGCTTTAATCCTGTCGGTTACATCTTCAATAATTAACAGAATAAAGTCTTCATTTTTTATCCGGACAATATTAAAGTTAACTTCAGCAATTATTTCTTTATTATCCCTTTTAAGAGCTGTTGTAAGCCGCTTGGTTCTTAACCCAAATGAAGACGGATTCTCAATATATTGCTTTAAATTTTGCAGATGAAAAGATTTGAAGCGCTCTGGAACAAGTGTTTTAATACTTTGTCCCTCCAATTCGTCAGGTATGTAACCAAAAATTTCTTCTGTAGCATAGTTGGCAATTCTTATTTTTAAATTTTTATCCAAAATCATAATTGCCAGCGGCACTGATTCCAATATCTTCCTGAACTTCTCTTCACTTTCTGCCATTGCAATCTCCGCTTGTTTTCTTTCGGTAATATCAATTGTAAAAAGAGAAACACCCAACAGTTCTCCATTGCGTCTGTATACCGGAAACATTTTTGAGAGTACCCAAAGATCAACAGAATATTCATCATTTAAATCACGTTCTGCACTACTACTATGTCCTTTAAGAGCTTTTTCAAAATAAGCCGAAAAACTCTTTATATTAAATTCATTTAAATAATCCTTAAAATCTGCACCTATGTAAATTTCCTTTCCAGTATAATGGAAGAGCCTATCTTTTGCTACTTTATTAAACATTAAGATCTTATGATTTATATCAAACAGTAGTATAGATTCGCTTGCATTTTCTATAATTGCTTCAATCATCTCAGCAAGATTTTCCATCTCCATCTGAATGCGCTTTTCCTTATCAATGTTTTTTGCAGTTAGTGTTACCCCCAGAAGAGTTCCTGTTTGGTTATAAACAGGATTCATTTTAAATTCAAACCAGAATGAGGTATTTTCTGCTGTAGTTTGGCTTATAACAACCTCATTCGAGCCCATGATGGACTTATTAAAAGTATTTAAATATAATTCCTTAGATCCCGGAGCTACGAAATCTCTATAGTCGTCTCCCACCTTAATTTCTCTTCCAAAATATAATTTTAAGACATCTTTAATTACCTTATTAAAAGCTAATACCTTATGTTCCGGAGATATCAAGATTATATTCTCAGGGGAATTATCCAGAATTGCAGTTAGAATTTCAAAGGTTTCTATCGATTGTCCTTGACCGTCCATTTTGCTTTATTTAAAGCACCATTCCATCCATTATCGTTTGTCAATACCTATCCCCTGTGGCATTCAAGCATGACTAATTAATATTTTAAAAAAACGATATATCACTAACTTTGACCATCGTTTAATGTTAGGAAAAAGCTTTAAATCCTTATCGCTTATACTTTTATTTAGGTAAATTTGATTAGACGTGTTATCCTCATAAAGATTATTTACCTGTCACATTTTTGATTCAATCCAATCCTTTTGTCAATAACTATTTTTTAAGTAAATGATATGCAGGCAAAAACAATCAAAGACAGGGCTTGAAAGTGTACTTTTCAATTGCTTATATTTGATTTGGCAAAATCATTTTTATGAATTCAAATCAGATAAGTTTAATTAAGTCAACCTGGGGAGAGGTAATATCATCAGGAGATTCAGTAGGTGAGTCTTTTTATACGATTCTTTTTGATAAAGATCCAGGCTTAAAAAAATACTTTACTACAGACCCAATAGAACAAGCAAGAAAATTCACATCAATGATTACTTTTTTTGCTTTCAAACTGGATAATCTTGATTATGTATTATCAGAAGCCAGAGAGCTTGGGAAGAGGCATAAATTTTACAAAACCCCTGATAGTGCATATAAAACTGTTAAAAAAGCCTTGATAGCTGCACTGGCTGAAAATCTGAGAGATAAGTGGGATGATGAAACCGAGCAGGCCTGGAATCAACTATACCTGACATTGCAAGGCGCAATGCTGGAAGGTGCTCTTGTTTAATTATTTCTGACCTTTATTTAGAGACTGGATATGAGAGAGATAACTTTTCTCTTTCTCTCTCAAATGTTTTATTATCGTTTCTGAAAGCTCCTGCTGAGTTTTGTATTTACTTTCCATCAATTGCTTCTCTTCCTCCCTCATACTGACAATTTTTTTCAGATACTCTATTTCTTTTTTTGCTGATTCCAACTCATCTTTCAATAAAGCTAACTCATTAATACTAATATCTTCATTGAATTCTATTGCATTGGCCATTCCTGGAATTTTATAATAGGCGAAAAAGTCATGCCCCAGCACTTCAGAAATTTTGTATAAAAGATCGGTATCCAGAGATTCTCTCTCAAAAATCCTGTAGACATTTTGCCTTACAGTTCCAATCTGATCTGCAAAATCGGTAATTTTTATACCTTTTTCTTCAAATATCGCCTTTATACGTTCCCCAAGCTTCATATACTCAAATATACATTTTTTGAAACAGAATAGTTACACTATGTGAATTAAAATTTACTGTTGATAACTTTTTGTAATATATTTTTTACTAAAATTTTGATATTAATCATTTTTGTTACACTTTTGTAACACACTACGACAATAACTATGACTTTTGTCATTCAAACAGTAACAAAACATCAACTTTGTAACAAAATCTTAACAACATGATTAACGACACTCAAATATCTCTAGTAAAGAAAAGTTGGGAATCAGCATATAAAATTCAAGATGTGGCAGGTCCCCTTTTCTATAATCGCCTTTTCGAAATTGCCCCTGAGGTTCGGTACATGTTTGCTCAGACGAATTTACAGGAGCAATCCAAAAAATTATTTCAAATGCTCAATTATATCATCCAAAGACTTCATAATCTGGATGACATTATAGACGAAGTGGCATCACTTGCTGGGAGGCATGTAAAATATGGAGTAAAAGAACGGCATTATCAAATAGTAGGAGAAGCACTTCTTTGGACACTTGAAAAAGGTCTGGGGGAATTATGGAACTCAGAAACAAAAGAATCATGGGTAAAAACCTATACTATCCTTTCTTCAGCAATGATTGGAGCTAGCAGAATATTACAGGAAAAATAAATTAAATCATTAAAAATAAAAACAGCATGGAAGCAAATAAAAGCCCTTAACCAATAGTGTACAATAAACCATTAACCGTCCTGCCAAGCAGGTATATTCAAATTAATTTTTAACAACTAAAAACATAAACAAAGCAAAAACATAAATTTTACTATGAAAACATCATTCAATTTTTCAAAACTTTTAGCTAAAGCAGGTTTAGCATTAACACTTGTACCAGGAGTGGTATCAGCACAAGCATGGATTTCAAAGCATGGAATGAGTCCAGCAGAATATCAATCTGCTTTCACCACCAACACAGGAAATGGGTACAGACTTACACAGGTAGAAGGTTATACTTCAAATGGTGCAGAAAAATATATAGCACTTTGGGAAAAAGTAACTGGTGGAGCATATGTAACACAACATTCAATGACTGCATCAGAATTTCAGACTGCATTTAATACGTATGCTGCACAAGGTTATCGTCTTACCAAAATTTCCGGTTATACAGTTAACAACGTTCCTCAGTTTGCAGCAATATGGGAAATAAAATCAGGAGGCGCATGGGTCGCTAAGCACAACATGACTGCATCGGAATACCAAACCAATTTCAACACTTATACTGCTCAAGGATACCGTCTAAAAGATATCAGCGGATATGTTGTAAACGGAACAGAATACTTTGCCGCTATATGGGAAGTGGCCAGCGGAGGCGCTTGGTTAGCTCAACATAACCTTACGGCAGCTAATACCAAAGCTCTTTTAACACTAATACATCTCAGGGATACTTTTTAAAAGACATCACCGGATACAACAAAAATGGAGTTGATCTTTATGCAGCAATATGGGAAAAGGTCTCTTCTCCTCTTTGGGGAGCAAGACATGGAATCAGCTCTTTGAATTATCAAAATGCTTTTGATAATTACTATTATCAAGGTTACAGACCTAAACACCTGAATGCATTTGCTTCCGGATCCAGTGCTAAATTCAACTGCGTATGGACTAATAGTGCATGGTCTGGAACAGAAATTACCAAAATCGATAATGCTGTAAATGGATACCTAAGCAGCCAGGGCGTAACGGGTTTATCTATAGCTATTACTAAGGACGGAAGACTGGTATTTGCAAAAGGATATGGAACAGCCAACAATTCTACAGGAGAAGAACTTGCACCAAATCACAGCATGCGTATCATGAGTATATCCAAATCAGTAACTGCTGTAGGAATTATGACCTTGATACAAAAAGGTTTGATGTCTAAAGATGACGCTGTTTTCGGGCCAGGAAGCATTCTTGGATCAAAATATGCTACTCCCGCAGGCAAACAAAAACTTAACAACATCAGGGTAAGACATTTATTATGGCATACTTCCGGATTGAAACAATGTAATGGAGAAAGTGTTTTCTGGGATGCTAACAAGACACCTGATGATGCTATGGCTGTGCTTTTAGGAGAATCTAATCTGATTATAGACGATACCAGTGGTCAATACTTCTACTCAAACACCAATTTTTTTATACTAGAAAGAATTATTGAGCAGGTTAGCAAGCAAAAATACGAGACTTTTATCAGACAAAATATTCTTGACAAATGCGGAATCGGATCAAGCATGTTTGTTGGCCAATCTAACGGAAATCCGATTGCAGGTGAAGCATCTTATACTCCTCTTACTAAAATGAACCTTCAACTATGGGGAGCATTCGGCGGCTGGGTGGCTCGTCCTAAAGATTTATTGAAATTCTTAAACAGAGTCGATGGTACTGCATCTCCTTCAGATATTTTATCTACAAGCACAGAAAAAACGATGACAACTACTTCTGGAGTAGATAATAGCAATTATGGATTTGGTTGGATAATAAATGGTAGCATGCAAGCACATAATGGCTGCCATGGCTCCACTAGGTCATTCCTGGTTGAATTAGGTAATGGAGTGAGCTATGCTGTAATCATTAATAACTCTCCTGTAAACGACCCTTGCTCATGGGTACTTAGAGGGGCGATGGATGCTGGTATAAGCACGATTGCATCATACCCTTCTATAAATTTATTTGACAATACAGGCTCTGGTACTCGTGAGTACGCAGTAACCGCAGCAGATCAAGGTTTCGATGCAACAATGGATGTATCTTCTATAAACAAAGTTATTGCTTACCCGACATTGAGTTCAGATGGAATCATCAACTTTAACAATGCTTCTGATATCAAATCAATCGTTGTAACCGATGTTCTGGGTAACAAAGAATCTCACAAAGCAGGCGATAAGATTCAAACTCAATTGAAAGGCTTATTGATCCTCCACGTTGAGACAGAACAAGGCAAAGTAACACAAAAAGTAATTGTTGAATAGTTTTGAGTTGGTTAAGTTATTTAGTAGAAAGGGAAGCTACAAGCTTCCCTTTTTTGTCCGAATCGGAATTACAGAATATGATTAATAATTATTTTCTTGCCGATAAGTAAGGGACCACTCCCCTTTTATTTTATCAAACTGCATCTCAAAAAAAAAGCCGCATCCACGACAATAGGCACCATAAAAGAATTTAACAGAGTCTTGCTGTATTGAAATACTGTCACTACTTTCAACTGATTTTCTGAAATCCCATTTCATTAATGGCCATTCTTTTTTTGTCCAATTATGCTGGTCATCATAATCCTGATATTGGCCTTTTATTGGGAATTTTACTCTGGATATTTGAAATACTGAATCGCTTTGAAATTTTTCATAGAACGATTCAAAGTCTTTTGAAACAAAAACAAATTTTGAAAAATCGTAAGGTTCAGGTTCTGAATAAACTTCAACCTTACCAATAGAATCCAAAGGTTGAGATACTACATTTGATGTTCCTTCATTATGAGTTGACATCCCAATAGAACCAACGATACAGCAATAGACGAATGTAAAAGTCTCATAAAACTTAATCAAGTTATAGAATCTATTTATATTCTGTTCCATTGAATTTAAGTGTAGTAACTATGGGCTTACCTGGAATATCCTTGTACTTACAATCCCCATTGGATCCTGAGATTGTTGTTACCTTACTAGTAGACTTTATAGTTAAATCATTATAATTATTAGTCTTGTTTTCTGAGATAATTATAACCTTCTTTTCCTCACTGATTTCACCCTTACAGTTATCGGTATACTCTCCCTGATATGAGTAAACTTCTGCACTCTTTAAAACTCTTTTAAGGACACTTCCTTCCGGAACAAACAGAGATATGCTTTCTGTTACATAAGGATTATAACGACTCGAACCTTCAAACTTTATTCTAACTCCAAAAGCTCTAGTATTGGTACTTATTTTATACGGAGCAAAATCAATCCTGATTTCTTTCAGGACTATTGCATCTGAAGTCCAGGCTTCCTTTTCAAAAAATTTATTTAAAATTTTACCCGTATTGCTATCAATTATGAGGATGTAACTATCAAGCAGAAAATAATCATCTTCTTCTCGTTCCACTATTTTAGGCACAATTAAAACTGATTTTCCAGGTGCATAAGGAATAGTTTTTTCAACCACCAACTCTTTATAACAGTCCGATTCTTTGATGTTGAGCTGCAGCAAAACAGACTTTAAGTTTTTACTTTGTGCATAGCTTGAAATGTATACTATTGATACAAATAAAAATGTAAATAGATTTTTTCGAAACATATTGGTTTTATATTAATAAGACTTTTTGCTTACCCCATTTGCAGCGATTGCTATAAATATTTCTTCGTTCTCAAGATACATTCAAAAATGTAGCAATCCCCATTTTTTTCTTAAGTATCAGAAAATGTCAAAAAGAGTAACCATTGAAATTAAGAAACAACTAAAATTATAATAAAAAAATCCTGTCTATCCTTTAATCCCTTAGCATCCCAGTTCAGACAATAAAAAAACCTCATGAACAGCATATCTTACCATTCATGAGGTTTCCCTTTATAAATACTTAATCCTTACAAACTCTTCAATCTCACTGACACCGCATTCTTATGCGCGTCCAGTGCTTCTGCTGCTGCCATTGTCTCGATAACAGGCCCCAGACATTTTATACCATCTTTACTTATAGACTGGAATGTTATTTTCTTCACAAAAGAATCTACAGAAACTCCTGAGTATGCCTTTGCATACCCATTTGTAGGAAGCGTATGATTGGTTCCTGAAGCATAGTCACCAGCAGATTCAGGTGTATAATGACCAATAAAAACAGAACCTGCATTGATTACCTTACCTGCAAGCTCTTCCGCATTGGAAGTCTGAAGAATAAGGTGCTCCGGTGCATACTCGTTTACCATCTGCATGATCTCTTCATCATTCTTCAATATAATACACTTGCTATTCTCAAGAGACTTTTCAGCAAAACCTTTTCTTGAAAGTTCTTCTGTCTGTTTCTTTACTTCTTCCAGTACTTCCATAGCTTTCTTTTCTGACTTGGTAAAAAGCATTACCTGGCTATCAACACCATGTTCTGCTTGTGAAAGCAAATCAGAAGCAACAAATGCAGGATTGGCAGAATCATCAGCTACTACAGCTACTTCAGAAGGCCCGGCTGGCATGTCTATTGCCACTCCATCTTTAAATACGAGCTGCTTTGCAGCAGTTACATATTGATTGCCCGGACCAAAAATTTTATACACCTGAGGAACAGTCTCTGTACCATATGCCATAGCAGCAATAGCCTGAGCGCCTCCAACTTTGTAAATATTCTTAATATTTAACAGATTAGCAGTAAATAATATTGCAGGATGTATTTTGCCTTCTTTATTGGGAGGTGTACACAGAACCTTTTGCTCACAACCTGCAATATCAGCAGGAATAGCTAGCATCAGAATTGTAGAAAATAATGGAGCGGTGCCTCCAGGAATATAAAAACCTACTTTTTGAATAGGCACTGATTTTCTCCAACAAGTCACTCCTGGAGTTGTTTCTACAACTTTAGTTTCCTCCTTCTGAAAAGAATGAAACTTCTCTATGTTTTGCCTGGCAGCGCGTATAGCGATTTTCAACTCTTCATCAACCAACAGGTTTGCTTCGTCTATTTCAATTGAAGAAACCTTAATGTTCGCTATATCAACACCGTCAAACTGAGATGTAAATTTTTTTAATGCAATATCCCCCTCTTTCTTTACAGCCTCAAGCACAGGAACAACTCTTGCTTCCAGACTGGCCGTTTCAAAAACAGGTCTTTTTAAAAGATCTTTCCACTGAGTGGTTTCGGGATATTTGATAATTTTCATTAATTACTTAATAATTTTTTCAATTGGTACTACAAGTATGCCCTCTGCTCCTGCTTCTCTCAGCTTTTCTATCACTCCCCAGAATTCATTTTCTCTCACCACAGAGTGCAAAGAACTCCAGCCTTCCTCTGCAAGCGGCATTACAGTCGGACTTTTAACCCCTGGAAGTAAACTAATAATTCTGTCAATGGAATGATTTGGAGCGTTTAAAAGAATGTATTTTGTATTTCTTGCATTCTTCACAGCATGAATTCTGAATAAAAGGTCATTCAGAATTTTAGTTTTTGCAGCTGATAGCTGAGGACAAGAAATAAGTATTGCTTCAGAACGGAATACTACCTCTACTTCTTTTAATCCATTACTTATAAGAGTACTTCCGGAACTTACGATATCGCAAACAGCATCAGAAAGACCAATGCTTGGAGCAATTTCTACAGAACCGCTTATTTCATGAATTGATGCACGTACTTTATTTTCAAAAAGGAAATCTGAAAGTATGTTAGGATAAGAAGTCGCTATTTTTAATCCATTCAGATTACTAACATCCTTATAGTCATAAGACTTAAGTACTCCGATAGACAGTCTGCAATGAGAAAATCCAAGTTTTTCTACAAGTTCAACTTTCTTTTTCTTTTCAACAGAAACGTTTTCACCAACAATTCCAATGTCTGCTACACCATCTGCAACATATCCCGGAATATCATCATCTCTTAAAAAGAGTAATTCAACAGGGAAATTAGAAGCAGTAGATTTTAGTTTTCCTCCTCCGTTGCTAAACTCAATCCCACATTCCTTGATAAGTTTTAGTGAATCCTCACTTAGCCTTCCAGACTTCTGCACAGCAAGGCGTAAAATCTCGCTCATAAATTGACTTTTTTTTGGCAAAAATAAATAAAAATACTGGGTTCAGCCCTATTCTTTCCCGAAAGATTACAACACACATAACCATCTACATATCAACAGTTTTAAACGTTTCTTTAACTTTTTTTTTGAAAAATTATTTAATTATTAGTGGGCAAGAAACACTTTAATCATATGGAAAGAAGAAAAAAGAGATCGATCAACGCATTGTTGATCAAGGCCAAGCTGGGAGCCTTAATTTCAAAATCCCCTAAGTATGAAAAGTTTGTGGAGAAAGCAAAGTACTATGTCAGAAACCCTGATGAGTTGAATAAAATCCTGACAGTGGCTTACAATAAAGCAACTAATCAAAATGCTGAAAGAACATTTGGTGAAATGTGGGGAAAAGTAAAATCAATGTTCAGGCTTATAAGAGCTTCATTGCTAAACGAATATACAGATGTTCCTAAAGTAAAAGTAATTCTGGGACTGGCGGTGATTCTATATTTTGTTTCTCCGTTTGATATATTTCCTGATTTTCTACCGTTTTTGGGATTTGCTGATGATTTAGTTTTATTTGCATGGTTCCTGAAATATGCTTCGGAAGAAATTGAAAAATTCCAGGTATATGAGTCTAAAAAGCTAAATTTCTCTAAAACAGCATTGTTTGGTTAATGCCAATAATTCATTCTACGTATAAAGCTCCTTATTTTCTTTTTTCGGAACACCTGGAAACGATTATACCTGCTTTATTTCGGAAGAATGAACCAATTAAATATCAACGTGAAAGGATAGACACACCAGATCAAGATTTTCTTGATCTGGATTGGTCTTTTAAAGGGTCCGATACACTGATAATCCTTTCTCATGGCCTAGAAGGAAACTCTAAAACTCAGTATATCCTCGGAATGGTTTATCTATTAAACTCTCTTGGATATGACACTTTAAGCTGGAATTATAGAGGATGTAGCGGAGAAATCAACAAACTTCACAGGTTTTACCATAGCGGAGAAACAGGAGATCTTGACTTTGTAATTGATCATGCAATCAGAAAGAAAAAATATTCCAAAATAGCTTTGATTGGCTTTAGCATAGGTGGAAACATTACCCTCAAATACCTTGGAGAACAAGGAGCTAATATCAAACCACAGATCACTTGCAGTGTTAACTTTTCTGTACCATGTCACCTGGCTTCAGGCGCGAAAAAGCTTGCGGGCTGGGGTAGTTATGTGTACATGAAAAGATTTTTGAACAGCCTTGAAAAAAAAGTTATTGAAAAATCCAGAATAATGCCAGAGGTAATTAGTGCTGAAGGCTTCGATAAAATAAGAAATTTTCTGGAGTTTGATGAAATGTATACTGCTCCCATACACGGATTTAAGAATGCTTTTGAGTATTGGGAAAAATGCAGTTCTCTCTTTTATTTGAAAGACATCAAAATTCCCACCTTACTGGTAAATGCTTGTAATGATCCTTTTTTAACCCCTCAATGTTTTCCGGTAAGGGAAGCCGAAGAAAATCCTCATCTATTCCTTGAAATGCCTGAACAAGGTGGGCATGTTGGCTTTATAGAAAAAAAAATCAGCGGTATATACTGGTCTGAGAAAAGAGCCGTTGAATTTATCTCTGATTATTTATAACTTGCTGTTGCTTTTAAAGAGCGCCTCAACTTATGTGCGGAAGATACTCCCTAACCTCCTCGATAGAAAAATTAGCAAAACGATTTAACATAAAAGTGACTGATGAATTCAGACCACGGTTCAACGCTGCGCCAACACAATTGTTACCGGTCATTACCAACAGGAATCCGACTGAAACTTCATTCATGAAATGGGGACTTATTCCCAACTGGTCTCTTGATGATTCTACTTCTACTAACTTGATCAATGCCAGATCTGAAACCATTTTAACTAAAGGCCCCTTTAAACAAATCATCAAAAGCCACCGCTGCCTGATTCCTGCAGATGGTTTTTATGAGTGGAAAAAAGCAGGAAAAGCAAAAGTTCCTCATAGAATCACACTCTCCAGTGATGAAATCTTTACCTTTGCAGGCCTTTGGGATTCATGGGAAGATAAGAAAGGGGATATCATTAACTCCTTTACAGTCATCACAACCAATGCTAATTCTCTTATGTCTGAAATACATGAAAGAATGCCTGTAATCTTGCCTAGAGAGTTAGAAAAAGAATGGATAAAAATGGACTTATCTGACAATGAAGTTACTGAGCTATTAAAACCTTATCCTTCAGACAAGATGAGTTTCTACAAAGCACATCGGGCTGTAAATTCAGCAATGTATGATACTCCAGAGTGCATCCAGATGGCTCCAAAGATCTATCCTGGTGAAAGTTTTAACTTATTTGAATAAACAAAAAATTAATAACCTGAAAGTTTTCTCCGCTTATTCATGGAGAAGGCTTTCAATGGTTTCTTCTTATCATTCTTATGGACGAGTTCGGAAAGCTTCAGGAAGACTCCGTTAGTCCAGCCAAATCCATCCTGTAAAGGATACTCTCCTCCTCCACCCTTTATTTCAGGATCTTTTACATTATATTTTTCAAGCATTTTACCTGTCATTTTAAAAACTCCCTCATTGAGCTTTACCCATTTTTCTGCAATTAGAGTTGCTTCTGCCGAGTAGCCATAATTGGACAATCCCTTAATGACCATATACTGCAAAGGAGCCCAGCCATTAGAATAGTCCCATTGCTGAGCCGTTTTATTCAAGGTTGTGAACAAACCTCCGTTGCTTAAAAAGTTATTTAAAAGCTCGTCTTTCACTAGCCTGGCTTTCTTTTTATTACATACTTCAAAAAATAGTGGAAAACCTGCGGCCATTGATTTTACAGAAGTATTGGCTTGCTTATTAAAATCGTAATCAAGGAAAAACTTCTGTTTTTTATTCCAGCAATATTTTATGATAGCCTTTTTTCTTTCAGTCGCAAGGCTGTGATAATGTTTTGCTTTTTTATTATCCCCTGCATTTGTATAAACTTCAGCTATAGTTTGTTCCAAATGAAAAAGAAGGCAATTAAGATCAACTGGAATTATATCTGTTGTATGAATTGTCTCAAGTTTTTGAGATTCATCAAGCCATCTGCTGCTAAAATCCCAGCCGGATTCACAGGCTGCTCTTATATTTCTAAAAAGGTCTTCCTTTTTCCTATCAGAGTTTAATGACAATAAAATATCTTCCCTATAAGATTCAGGTCTTGGCTCTGCTAAATCATCCCAATATCTGTTTAATGCTTGTTTTCCATTCAGCTTTACAACTCTTCTATATGAGCCGTTACGAGAGGTAATCGAGTCTTTCCCATTCATCCAGAACTCATATTCTTTTACTAGATCCGGAAGATAAAAATTAAGAATCGTGTCGCTTTTTTGGCTTGCCAGCAATTCAACCATTAAAGAAAAAAAAGGAGGTTGTGATCTGCTTAAGTAATAGGATCTGTTACCATTTGGCACAAAGCCTGCATGCTTTATTAGAAAAGAAAAGTTAGACACCATGTTTTGTATAAGTAGGGTGTCATTAGAAACCTGCAGGCCCAACATGGTAAAATAACTGTCCCAGTAATAAATTTCCCTGAATCTACCACCCGGCACTACATAAGAGAATGGAAGAGGTATCAGTGAAGAGTTAAGAATTGTATCCGGCGTTCGGGTAAGCAATGGCCAAAGATCTTCAACATGTTGTTTGGTTGACATTGCTGTATCGCTCAGATAATCGGTGGAAGGCGTGCATGGTTTTAAAAAATGAATTGAGACAAATTTACTAAGATCAAAGTCAAGAGATTTTTTTTCGCGATAATAGTTTTTTAGAATAGTATCCGGATCATATATTGGTATACAATCAACAAATGTTTTGGAGTCTTCAAATACCTGTTGCATTTGCACCACCTCAAACAATTCACCATAAATTTTATCCGGACTTTTCTGAGCGGAGACACTATGAAACAGTAGAATAAAAAAAGACAAAAACCAGCAGTTGCGCATGTTTTTTTTATAGATAAAAGAAGTACAATTTCAAGTAACTCCAGGCCAAAGACCTACTGAAGTATATTTTCAAAAGCTAAAAGTCAGGATCATAATTTTCAGAACATGATATGTAGATTTGAAAATACGAAAACGAGTATGTCTTAGGCCTTTTTATCAACACCCGTATTGCTTGCAGAACTTGAGCCTGTTTTCTCTTATGCTTTTCTGCAACTCTTCGTTTTCCTTAATTATTAAATCAATATCCCTCTTTTCCCTTACCTCAATCGTTTCACTTTTAGAGGATTTTACCACGGGTTTCTGACTTTTCATACCAATGCATTTTCTTTGTTAACTCACTAAACCAGCAATTAGTTAAAATGATTTTATAAACAGATACCATTGCAAGGCAATAATTGTTATTTTTACAGAAAAAGGAAAAAAATGTCTGACAGACTGAAACAATTTGAAGCTCAACTTTTGGCTGGATATACTTTTAAAGGTGAACAGATTAAGTTAGGCGCAGCCTTGCTTGATGGAGAAGTTGTAAATGGAACAATAGTTTCTTTGCCCTTAAAAACAATGAACCGTCATGGTTTAATTGCTGGGGCCACTGGCACAGGTAAAACCAAAACGCTTCAGACAATTGCAGAAGGCCTGTCAGAACACGGTGTGCCGGTATTGATGATGGATATCAAAGGAGACCTTAGCGGAATTGCAGCTGCCGGAGAGACTAATCCAAAAATAGAAGAAAGACAACAAAAGATAGCCATTCCATTTACACCTAAAAAATTTCCGGTTGAGTTACTAAGTCTTTCAGGTGAAAAGGGAGTAAGACTAAGAGCTACTGTTTCAGAGTTTGGCCCAGTATTATTCAGCAAAATCCTTGATCTTAATGATACTCAAAGCGGAATAGTTTCCCTGATCTTTAAATATTGCGACGATGAACGCCTTCCACTTCTTGATCTAAAAGATTTTAAGTCTGTTCTTCAGCATATAGGCAATGAAGGGAAAGAAAATATTCAGAAAAAATATGGGGCTATCTCCTCTGCTTCAACAGGAACAATACTGAGAAAAATTATCGAGCTTGAGCAGCAAGGTGCCGAGAAGTTCTTCGGAGAAAAATCCTTCGAAGTTGAAGACCTTGTAAGGCTTGATAAAGATGGCAAGGGCTTTGTTTCTATCATTCGTTTAACTGACATACAGGACAAGCCAAAATTGTTCAGCACGTTCATGCTTAGCCTGCTTGCAGAGATATATGCCACCTTTCCTGAGGCCGGAGACCTTGAAAAACCTAAGCTTGTCCTTTTTATTGACGAAGCTCATTTAATATTTGATGAAGCAAGTAAAGCACTGCTTGATCAGATTGAAGCAATCATTAAGCTTATAAGATCCAAAGGTGTAGGTATATTTTTCTGTACTCAGAATCCCTCAGACATACCACAGGCTATTCTCGGACAGCTAGGAATGAAGGTACAACACGCATTGAGAGCCTTCACTGCTAATGATAGAAAAATGATTCGTCTTACTGCTGAAAACTATCCGCTTACTGATTTTTATAAGACAGAAGAATTGCTTACTTCATTAGGAATCGGAGAAGCAATGATAACAGTGCTGAGCGAAAAAGGAACACCAACACCACTGGCTGCAGTATTGCTAAGGTCACCACAATCACGCATGAATATTCTTTCACCTGCCGAAACGGATGAGCTTATAAAAAACTCCCAGCTGGTAGAAAAATATAATTCTGTTATTGACAGAAAAAGTGCTTACGAAATGCTCACGGAAAAAATCCATTCAAAGGATAATGAATCAGATCAGGAAGAAGAACCGGCTGAGGTTACTAAAGAAAAGAGCAGAAGAAAAGAAAAAAGCACGCTTGAAGAGGTTATGGATAGTAAAATAACCCGTGACATTGGGAGAACGATATTCAGAGAGCTTACAAGAGGATTATTAGGAGTACTTGGGGTTAAATCCTCATCAAGGAGAAGAAGATAATTAAGACTTACCAATTCAGTTATGAGGCCTAAAAAAGTAGTTGTTATCGGAGGTGGAGCCGCAGGCTTTTTCGGGGCTATATCCTGTGCAAGGTTTAATCCCGAAGCTGAAATTACATTGCTTGAGAAGAGCACTAAATTTTTATCCAAAGTAAAAGTATCCGGAGGAGGCAGATGTAATGTTACCAACGGATGCTTCGACATAAATCTCCTTCTTAAAGGTTATCCAAGAGGAGGTAAAGCACTTAAGTACACCTTTCAACAGTTTTCCGTAAAAGATACTATTGGATGGTTTGAATCGAGAGGTGCAGAATTAAAACAGGAAGAAGACGGAAGAATATTTCCCCAATCAGATAATTCACAAACCATTATAGATTGCCTCATCCGAGAAGCCCGTGTTATGGGGGTGAAATTAATGGAAGGCTTTGGTACAAAGAGTATCAGAAAAAATGAAAACGGAGGATTCTCCGTACAGCTTTTCGGAGGTGAGTCACTATACTGCGATGAAATACTCATTGCAACAGGAGGTAATCCAAATCAAGAATCTTATCAGTGGTTAAAAGACCTGGGGCATGAAATAAAAGAGCCTGTCCCATCTTTATTCACTTTCAATGTTCCTGATTCACCTTTCAGAGATTTACAAGGTATAAGTGTCCCTCTGGCCAAAGTAAGGGTTACAGGTTCTAAACTGGAGGAAACAGGGCCTGTTCTCATCACCCATTGGGGCCTTAGCGGTCCGGCTGTATTAAGACTTTCAGCATGGGGAGCCCGAGAGCTTGCTCAGGAGTCATACCGTTTTATAGCGCATGTAAACTGGATTTCCGGCAATGAAGAAAACTTAAGATCGACTTTGTCTGAAATAAAAATACTTCACCCCAAAAAAACAGTTGTAGGAAATCCCTTTTTTAACCTTCCCAGAAGACTATGGGAAAGGATATGTGAGTTGTCTGATATTTCTACAGGTCTGAAATGGGTTGATATGCCCAAGAAAAACATGAATAAACTTTTGGAGAACCTGTTACGAAGTGAATTCGGAGTAAAAGGAAAAACAACATTCAAAGAAGAGTTTGTTACCTGTGGTGGAGTGAGCCTGGACAGCATCGATATTCATACTATGGAAAGCAAATCATGCCCAGGACTATTTTTTGCAGGAGAGGTATTGGATATAGACGGAATTACCGGCGGCTACAACTTTCAGGCTGCGTGGTCAACAGGCTTTGTTGCCGGAAAATCTATTGCAGAAAAATAATCTTTACTTGTATTCTTCAAGCCACTTTAAAGCCTTATCCTCTTCTGTAAAAAGCTTTACAGGAACCTTAGCCGGCTTAAGAAGGATAAAAGTATTTCCAAGTATTTTCTGAACATGGCTTTTGATTAAAATAGCTACAGCCGATGCTCCGAGAAATCCAATATCACTTGCAAGGTATTTTTTAGCCCCATTATAGATATAGACTGTTTCCCTGGCATCGACAAATCCGGGATATGTTTTTCCCTCTATCAATTTTAGTCGGTATTGCACAAGTTTTTCAGCCATTTCCATGTCGATTATCATTCCTTTATGATACCGATACTTTACAACCCCATCTTCCAACCAAAGCTGAAAATATTCCTCCCTTACTATTTCCATCTCAATTTCTTCTTATTCTTAAAATTTCATTAAAAATATTTCTTTCTACTGTAAACCATAAATAATTTATTTAGTATTACAATCCTTATAATAATAAAACCAGAAAATGAAGAAATTACTCTCTTTATCTACTACAGCACCGGAAAAATTTGAAAAAGAAAAAATTAAAAAACTCATTCCTGAATTATCAGAGGAGATCTCTGGTTTTCAAAAAATATTATACGCTCAATCAAAATATAGCCTTTTAGTAATCCTCCAAGGACTTGACGCATCTGGAAAAGATGGACTTGTAAGTACTGTTTTTCATGGGGTTAATCCACTTGGCTGTGATGTCAAATCATTTAAAGCACCTACAAAAGAAGAATTATCCTATGACTTTTTATGGAGAGTGCACAATGCAGTGCCTCCCAAAGGACAAATATATATTTTCAATAGATCCCATTATGAAGATGTGCTGGTTCCCGCTGTAGAAGGATGGATTGACAAGGGTGAGCTCAAAAACAGATTTGAGCATATCAATAATTTTGAAAAACTCCTTCAGGATAATGGCACTGTAATATTGAAATTTTACCTGCATGTTTCAAAGAAAGAACAGAAAAAACGACTGAAGGAAAGAAAAACCAATCCTAAGAAATTTTGGAAGCACAATGACGGAGATTGGGAGACTGCCAAAAAATTTGATCATTATCTGGATGCCTATGAGGAAGTTTTTAAACATTGTAAAGCTCCCGAATGGAATATTATACCTTCTGATCAAAATTGGTATAAGGAATATCTGGTTGCGAAGAAAATAAAAGAAACATTAGAAGGAATGAATCTGGAATATCCTGGATTGGAAAAATAAAATCTTAGGGATTCCCCTCATGTTTTTTTGAAAGAAATTATAGATTATAAAAAAACAAAGAATTACAAGTTTTCATCAATTAAAACTTCTTTTAAAATTGATATTATAATTTATAAAAAATTATCCTATTTTAAGAAAAAATTTCACTTTATAAGCTGCCCTTAAGGCACAAATTTAAAAGTTACAACATTCTATATTTCAATGACAAACATTAACAAAAATTGAAAAAATACAAATTTAAATCTAAATAACATAAGGAAAAACACTTATGGGGAAATAGATAACTTTTCTTGATTTACCAGCATTTTCACTACATTTATCCGGAGAAAATTCTATTTAATAGAAAATTAGGAAAATATACTTTTCTGGAGTTTAATGCTTACAGTTTTTTAGTTAAATTTATAATATGATCTGTAGAGGGAAATCACACTATACGATCTGAATTTTTGCAAAGTTTCAAATAAAAATGTAAAAAAATTAAAGGGAATTTTTAAAATCTATTTTTATGAAAAAAACTATACTAGCAGTTGACGATGCGAAATCCATTTTAACAATCATCTATTATTTCTTTAATGAAAAATATGAGGTGATTAAAAAGAATAATGGAAAGGAAGCATTAGATTGGATGCAACAGGGAAACATTCCTGATATTATTATTACCGACATCAATATGCCTGAAATGGGCGGTCAGGAGTTTATGGAACAACTTCAAGCCAGCGGATTTTACAGACATATTCCGGTAATTGTACTATCTGCAATGGACAACAGCGCCGAAAAAGTTAAATTTCTCGGATTAGGAGCTCATGATTATGTTGTAAAGCCATTCAATCCTGAAGAACTTGAATTAAGAATTTCAAACACTTTAAGAATATCTGAAAGGGCTTTGGCTTAATTTAAACTGAATGAAATCCAAAATCGCATTTGTTGGAACTAACTCAGACCTCATTCAAAGCTTAACAGATAAACTACAGGACGAATTTAATATTCGTTGGTTTGACAATAGTATTAGCCTTCTGTATGCAATATCAGAAGAGAATGAAGGTTTTGAAGCAATCGTCACGGAAGGCCCTTTTGAGAGCCCCAAAGGCACGAATTTGTTTCAAAGACTGAGAGGGCATAAGGCTTCAAGGAATATTCCTTTTATTCTTATTGCTGATAATATTGACATTAAGACAAAGAAGCAAATCCATCAACAAGGTGTTAACGAACTTTTTTCTACAAACTTCGACAAAGAGAACTTTGTAAAAAGAGTTCGTTATCTTATTACAAACCCTGTAGAGATTAGTGAATCTATAGAGCAGCAGCCGGGTATTCCTGCTGCTTATAAGATTCCGCTTGCAAAGCGTATATTTGACATTGTTATTTCTCTTTCAATATTGATTTTCCTTTTCCCATTTTTCTGCATCTTGGGATTACTTATAGTTATTGAATCCAGAGGACCAATATTCTATAGTTCCAAAAGAGTAGGAACCGGATATAAGATCTTCAACTTTTACAAATTCCGCTCCATGGGGACAGGAGCTGACAATAAATTGAAGGACATTGCTCACCTGAATCAATACAATAAAAAAGAGGGAGCAGCGTCACCAATATCTGAAAATGAGCTTTGCGACTCATGCAAAGAGCAACGTATATCCTGCCAATCCATTGTTTATCTGGATGGAAATGCTATTTGTGAAAAGGTACATTTTAAAAATAAAATCCTTAAAAACGGAAGCACATTCATCAAAATAAATAATGATCCAAGAGTAACTCGTGTTGGAAAGTTTATCAGGAATACCAGCATTGATGAACTACCTCAATTATTCAATGTGCTTAAAGGAGACATGTCCATTGTAGGTAATCGTCCTCTTCCTTTATACGAAGCTGAAAAAATTACTACTGACCAGTTTACAACCCGCTTTCTGGCTCCTGCCGGAATTACAGGTTTATGGCAGGTTACAAAAAGAGGAACCGGCGAGATGTCCGAGGCTGAACGTATTCAGCTTGATATCGACTATGCCCTCACCTACTCTTTCGTAAATGATATAAAAATTATTTTGAAAACGATTCCGGCTTTAATCCAGAAAGAAAATGTCTGACCAGCCTTTAGTATCAATCATTTCAATTAATTATAACCAGGCTAAAGTTACTTGTGAATTAATCGAATCTCTAAAAAAGGTCCATTACCGCAATATTGAAATTATTGTGGTAGATAATGCATCTTCTGAAGATCTGTCTTCTATAGCTGCATATCCGGAAGTTCGACTAATCAGGAGTAAACAAAATCTTGGATTTTCAGGGGGGAATAACTTAGGTATTAAAGCGGCCAAAGGGGAATATTTTCTTTTTCTGAATAATGACACAGAGGTCGAACCAGATTTCCTGGAACCTCTTGTTTCATTGATGGAGAAAAACAGTAACATCGGAATGGTAACTCCCAAAATTGTCTATTTCGGGACCAACATCATCCAATACGCAGGTTCTTATTCTATCAATCCTTTTACAGGAAGAGGAAGAAAAATCGGCAGTATGGAAACTGATAACGGACAATATAATGACGTAAGAGAAACTTTCTTAGGACATGGTGCAGCCCTGCTTGTTTCCAGGAAGCTTATAAAAACCATTGGACTCATGCCAGAACTGTTTTTTCTTTATTACGAAGAACATGACTGGTGTGAAAGCGCTAAAAGAGCAGGGTTCAAAATCTATTATTCCGGAGTAACCAAGATCTATCATAAGGAATCAATGTCTGTAGGAAAAAACAGCATACTTAAAACCTACTACATGAACAGAAACCGAGTGGTATTTATGAGAAGAAATGTCTTCGGCATAAAACTTCTCATAAGCCTTTTATTTTTCTTTTGTATATCGGTCCCAAAAAATACTGTAAAGTTTATATCAAAAGGTGAGTTTGACCATCTGAAAGCCTTTTACAGAGCTTTAGCCTGGAATCTGACACACTTGAATGTAAGTGAAACAGAAAGCTTTGAATTAACTGAATCGATTGCCTAAATTTTCTTCAACCAACACAGCATATGACCACAACTGCAAGTACACTTAGAGCCCAATTTTCACAATTAAAAGAAAAGAACAAAGACAATTCTCTTCTTGAGATTACACAGGAAATCATAGGTGCTGGCTGGAGACTAGTGTCTGCTAAGTTTTATTTAAGAAATTGCAATAAAATAGGCGCCATGGTCTCAACTAATGGTAAGCCTATTATCAAAAACAAAGGTTTTATTTCTTTGGGAGATAAGGTTAGAATCTGGTCTAACTTTAACCCTACTCAAATATATGTGCATAAAGGAGCTAAATTTATTGTAGGTTCTAATTCCAGAATCAATGGAGTTCATATAACTGTAAAAAGTGAAGTTACAATCGGGAAAAATGTCCGTATTGCCCCTTATGTACTTATTCTTGACAGTGACTTTCACAGTGCCACTGATCATTTTTCTGATGGCAAAACTTCGTCCGTTTCTATTGGCGACAATGTGTGGATTGCCACAAAATCTATGATTTTAAAAGGTGTTACAGTTGGTGAAGGCGCTGTTATAGCAGCCGGATCAGTTGTAACCAAAGATGTACCTCCATATACTGTAGTGGCAGGGGTTCCAGCTAAGGTGATCAAAAAACTTCACCATTAATCGTACTTCTCCTTTTTCTTAAATGAAAAAAATAAAATTATTTCTGATATTCAGTTTTCTTACAGCCATTATTTCCTTGACAGGGGTTTATAGTTATTATGCTCTTAGTCAGGAAACAAAAACAATGGATGCATCTGCGAGAAAAGGAGTTGGAGGTAAGTTCATCAGATTATCTAAAGGAATAACGAGATACAACCTGGAAGGCCCGGATACAGCTAAAACAATAATCCTTCTTCATGGCGGAAGTGTTATAGGTGATTATGTGTGGGAGAAAAATTATAAGGCCCTTATTGACTCGGGCTTCAGAGTGTTAAAATTTGATATGTATGGAAGAGGGTACTCTGACAGGGTAAATGAAGCTCAGACGCTTGATTTATTCGTATCTCAGATCAACGAATTAACAGATTCTCTGAAGCTATCCGGACCTTTTGAAATCATTGGGGTTTCTATGGGGGGAAGTATAGCGACAGGGTTTGCCGATAAGTATCCGGAAAAAACAGAAAAGCTTGTCCTGATATCTCCAATCGCTGTAAATCCTGGTAAAAAAAGATGGTACATAGACAATCCTGTATTAGGAAATTTTCTTGTTAGTGTATATTGGTATCCGAGATGTGTAAAAAAGCAAATGGGTGAGTTTTTTGATGGAAAAAAGCTGGCTGAATATGAATCTCATTTAAAATACCTTTCAGAATATAAAGGTGTAAAAGCCGACACCAGGTCAGCTTGGTCAAATATTCTAGCTGAAGATCTTACTCCAGCTATTGAAAGACTTGCGGAAAGAAATAAAAAAGTACTATTGATTTGGGGAAAACAAGACCCTGTAGTTCCAATAGCAGCAAGCGAAAAATACAAAAAAATACTTCCTTCAATAAACTTTCAGGAAGTAGATCAGGCCGGACATATATCCAATTATGAAAAGCCTGATGTTGTAAATGCAGCAATAGCAGGATTTCTGAAGGACTAACCTCCACCTGCCCTGTCGCCTTTGGTTTTTAAAAAAGTATTTAAAGATTCAGGCGTTCCTAAGTCCCACATTTCAGAAGCTTCAGAAATCATTACTTTATAACCATTGTTGATCAGCTTTTGATAAAGGGGAATTACATAATACTCTCCTTTTGTTTTTTCCTTATTGTTGACTATCTCTTCAGCCATCTCTACAAATTCCTTTCCACTGGAAAAATAGTAGATTCCTGTACTTGCATGATCAGATATTCTTTCTTTTTCTGCAACCAAATCAACAAAACCATCTTTGTTTAATCTGGCAAAACTCCATCTGTCACCAGGCATATCCGCAACAGAGATAATCCCCTTACACCCTTCTCTCTTGCGTCCAATTTCTTTTCCAATTTCTGAAATAACGATGGTATCAGAACTGATGATAAGAATATCTTCATCATTATTGATTAAATCCCTTGCTGCAAGCACTGTGCACAGCTGTCCTTCGGTTACATCATTAATCAGAACTAAACTAGTTTTAGCAGGAGCAAATTCAGAGATCAACTCAGTAAGTTTATAAATTTCCTCATGTTCCCTCAAAGCAATAACAATCAATTCAGAACAATCAATTCCTTCAATGCTTTGCATAGCCCAGGCAAACATAGGTTTACCTTCAACAGGGATAAAAGGTTTTGGCACATTGTACCCGCTGCCATTGAAGCGGGAACCACGACCTGCCATTGGTAAAATTACTTTCATCTTTCCTTAGCAATTTCGTTGATTAAAGGCTGTGTTACGGTATCCCAACCTGAAAACCTTAAAGCTCTATCGTCAATGTATACATGGCCATTAGGCTTTCCGAAAAATATTTCATCATAAACAATTCCATGCTCCTCTAACCAATCAAGAGTTATTTTACCAACGTTTTTCATTACCTTACCTACATTGCTTTCGCAGGTTGCCATATTTCTTGCGGTATTGATAATAATATAATGGCCGGCATCTTTCAATTCCTTAATTCTCTCTTTAGCCCCATCAAATGGCTTAAGGTCAGCATAAGATTCTCCCTTTTCCTTGATCGGACAAATAGTTCCGTCAAGATCTATCACTATTCTCATAAAGCAGATATTTTAGTTTCTTTTTTTAAGGTGGCTACTTCATTCAGTAAAGCAAGCCCTCTTAAATACATCAGTTTCTGACGTTCAGGTTTGTCTTTATGAAGAGGAAGCATGGAGATAAACAGAAGTCCTTCTATGAGTTTTATATCTTCCAGTTTATATCCGTTTTCTACTATTAATTTATCAAAAATATTTTCTAGTCTCAAAGATGTTTCGGAAGCAAGAATCGCAGTTTCAAAAACACCTTCACTAACTTCCTGTACTGTGAACAGATCAGATACGATATAATCATATAGGCCGCAAATACTGTGTCTTAACTTTGCTATATCATATCTTGAATCTCCGAAAATTCCTTTCTTCCCAAAGCTTCCTCTCGGATCAATCAGTCTTGTAATCTGTGTATTAATATCAAAAAGAATGTTAGAGAAGCAATAGTCTCCATGAATTACAGTAATATTCGCATGATCGATCAATTCCTCAATTGCATCTGACAATGTTGCGATCAATTCAAATGCATTTATTAATTTCTTTCCATTCCAGACAATAAATTCCTTCGACAAAAGATTATTCCAGTAACTATTAAGCGCCTTCTGGGTATCCAGTCTTTCAAGGGTTTTGCCTTTGTAAATTTTACTTACATCAGATCTATTCAACTCGCCTTTGTACTCTCTGAATTTACCATGTATACTAAACAATTTATTAAGAATAGATCTCCAGGTTTCTATATGAATATCTGCATACAGAAATAACTCTGACAAAGTCGAATATCCATAGTATTCCTGAACAATCTTAATGGTTTCATCTGTATGACTGTGATTGATAATGCGAGGCGTAAGTACCTTTAACTCGTCCGGAATCTGAAAATACCAGTTCAGTTCATCTCTTAGCTTTTCGTTGTAAGTGCTGTTTTTGGTAATAGTATTCAATACACCATCAATAGTCAGTGAATTAAAAAAACGCCCCTGCAGAAGTCTTTGTCTTGAGGAAACCAAATTATCAATATTGCCAAAGTCATACCAATGCTTAGCTTTAATAGCCTGAAGACTATGCTTTTCGCCATACAATCTCAAGACATCACTAAGTTGCTTTTTCCCATCGGAAAGCGCTTTAACTAGTACCTTTCTCAAATATTGGCCGCTCTGAAAGTTATAATATCCGCACAATGCAAAATTAGGTGCAGGTACATCCTCTTTTTTATCTATGTAATCAATTATTTTTCCTTCTTTATCAATACTTGCAAGACACCATCGATGAGACTCTTTTACTTCGTGAACATATACATAATCCCCTTTTTCTTTATAGGAATCATAAATCAAGGTATCGCCAAGGATAACTTTTACCTCTCCGTCTGTAGCCGCCAAATCTAATCCTGCGCGAAGGGAATCCAATATATTGCCATTGAAAAGAAGCGGTACTTGTGTAATTTTCATTCTCTTCCTATAAGAGTTGATTAAAAAATCACAAAGTTGAAAATCCGTTGCCTTCCTTGTTATAATTACTTCATTTATTCCTTCAGAAAGAAGATCATCGAGAATCCAGCCAATGACGGGCTTGCCATTAACAGGTATCATTGCATGTGACTGATTTGTATTGATGGGAAGATTTAAAAAATCAATAGATCCGCCACACAAAATGATAGTTTTATTCTGTTGCATATTAAACTCTTATTATCCCCTAGGTCTTAACGATTTAACAGCTAAAAAAGATTTAGTTAGTCCCGAAGCATTATCTTTAATCCGGTTGAATAATACCTCTAAATAAAGCTGGTAAGGGGAGCTTCCAGCTTTATACCTTATTGTAAAAATATAAAATAAAAAGTAGAAAAACTGTATAATTTCATAATAAATATTAACCTGATAGCTCAATTTTTAAAGCATGAAAAACAGTTCTCATTTTATTATTTTTTTAGAGATGCATTTTTAAACACCGAATATGCAAAGGTTACAACCAGTGTTGCTTAAATCTTACACTTTAAATTCTTTTTTTAAAACTGGTAAGATATAAATGCAGATATATTAAAAGGCAACTATTGATAATAAAAAGACGGCCGACATCTTTTTACTCTCTAATATTTAAAATATCGAGTTGAAAAGGTTTCGCTATTAAACTATTCTCTTCTCAAAAAATAATACTAACTAAACAAAAAAATATTCCAAGATCTTAAATATTAATATATACCAAATAAAAGATTCTACCTAACCATCAACACATGGTTTAACTTTGAATTTTACTTTTCACACTACCAACTTTTAAAATATAAAATTTTAATTTACAGTCTTTTAATTCGTAACACTCTTGAACCTATCCTTTATCATTACAATTGCAGATTTATAAATATCAATTAATTAAATTTGACTTTTCACAGAAACCTCACACATGTAATGTAATTCTCGTATAAGCCTGTTATTGAAAAGATAAAACAAAAGTAATATCTTTAAGTCAATGTAATTAATTGAATAAAAAATATAAAAATATAAACCCTTTATAGAGGAAGTGTTTATAATTAGCTCCAATTGTTTGATCCTCCTATTTCTATAGCACTTTTAAAATATGAAATTTCAAGCTTCATTAATATTATTAATATGCACTCTGCTAAGCATATTTGATTCCTTATCTGCTCAGGATTGCGGATGTGATTTCACTTTACAAGCCAACGGTAAAGTACTAAGCAAAGGAGGTGTAGAAATTACACTAACCAACGCCTGGACAATTAATGCAATTGATATAAAAATAAAACCTGGAAATGTATTCTGCTTTAAGAATATCCAATATTCCAAGGGGATTATCATATCAAATTTTGCAGGCACTGAAAGTCAGCCCATCATCATCAAAAACTGTGGAGGACAAACAGTAATAGATACAAGGGAATACGGTGTTATTTTTCGTAACTCAAAGCACTTTAAATTCCTTGGCAACGGCGATCCATCTGTTAAATATGGCTTTAAAGTTACAGCAAGAAACAAAAACAATTTTTTTCTGGATGCAAAAGACTTCACCACGAATTTTGAAATTGCTTATATTGAAGTAGCCGGTGCAAGTATGAACCCTACATCCGATACTGCAGGATTTGCGGGCATTGGAGCAAAAACAAATCCATTATGTGATGGATCTGCAGAAAGAGGTGTATGGACTATGTACAACCCCATCATCCATGATAATTATATACACAATACTGGAGGCGAAGGTATCTATATGGGATATGGATGGTACAAGGAAAAATCTATGACCTGTCCTTGTGAAAACGATCCCTCCACTTCATGCACCATTTTAGTACATTCCCATTCAATCGTTGGCGCAAGAGTTTATAACAATATCACTGAGAATACTGGATTTGACGGTATTCAGATCAAAAATACGGATCAGGACTGTGAGGTTTATAATAATATTATAAGAAATTATGGTCTGCGAAATGAAGAATCGCAGAATGAAGGGCTTCTACTTGGAGAAGGAACCACCGGAAAAGCCTATAACAACTGGATAGAAAATGGTACCGGCAATGGTATCCAAAACCACGCTATGGGTAATCAGGATATCTTTAACAATGTAGTGATCAACCCTCAGGAGTATGGCTTTGTGTGCTGGGATGGCCCTGCTGTGGTAAGGGTTGGTTATTATAATTTCTTTAACAACACAATAATTAATGCCGGATTAGACGGTTTTAATTTTTTCGGACCAGGAGGCGGACCAAAAAGGGTGTACAATAACATCATTGCAAAGGTTGGTGCTGGTAGAAATCTGCTAAAGAGGGCTGGTGAGGTCGTCTTATTCGAAGAATCCAATAATTATCTCACTAACAATATTGAAGATGTAAAATTTATAAGTGCTACAGCTCCGTATAACATCCATCTGCAATCTATCTCCCCTGCAATTGACAAAGGGAAAGACTTGACTTCATTTGGCATTACTAAAGATTTTGATCTTGCTCCCAGACCTTCAGGTGTTGCATTTGACATAGGCGCTTTTGAATTCGGGAACATCCCTCCTATCGTGAAAATCACGCAGCCATTGAATAACGCTGTTTTTGCACCTGGTTCTATAATATCAATAAAAGCAGATGCAAGTGATCCGGACGGTTTAGTATCCAAAGTAGAATTCTATAATGGCACAACGAAACTAGGTGAAGACCTAACTTCCCCTTATAGTATTGACTGGTCGGCCTCAATGGAAGGTACATATACAATCAAAGTAATAGCAACAGACAATGGAGGCAGTACTGCTTCTTCTACAATTACAATTGTAGTTAAAAATGCATTGCCTGCGATAACTATAACCAAACCATTAAATAATAGTAGCACAGCCGCTGGTAAAGCAATTAATATCGAAGCAAATGCAACAGATAGCGATGGATCAGTCACTAAAGTTGAATTTTACTATACAATAAATAATAAAGACACAATACTGATAGGATCGTCAATTGCAAGTCCATATCAGGTATCCTGGACTCCCCTAACTACCGGGACTTATAAAATCATTGTTAAAGCTACAGACAATAATGGAGGTATTTCCAAAGCTGCTATCACAGTCACTGTTACAAATACTTTACCAACCATTAGCATCGTTGCTCCTACTAATAATAGTTCTTTTCCTTTTGCTTCAGATGTGGAATTTAAGGTTAATGCCATGGATGCAGATGGCACTATTACTAAAGTCGAATACTTTAATGGCCTTACAAAAATAGGAGAATCAACAACTGCGTCATTTTCTTTTATCTGGAAAAATATTCCTTTAGGAACTTACACCATTACTGCAAAAGCTACTGATAATATAGGTGCTACAGCGACATCACTTCCAATTCAATTTTCAATTACCAATACTCCTCCTGTTGTAAATATAATTGCACCTCTAAACAATGCAAAGTTTTCTCCAGGACCAAATATAACCTTGGAAGCCACTGCTACCGATGAAGATGGAATTGTTACTAAAGTTGAGTTTTTCTATAACAACACCAACCTGCTTGGCTCTGACAATACAGTTCCATATAGTATTAATTGGAATAATGTTCCTGAAGGGAGCTATACTATAACAGCAAGGGCTACAGACAATGCAGGAGCTATTTCAACGAAGACTATTAATATTACAGTAGTAAACAACCTTCCGACTGTAAAGATCACTTCACCAGCCAACTTATCTGTATATGAAACGGATGCGGATATTGAAATCACTGCAGAGGCTTTAGACATTGACGGCTCGATCAGTAAGGTTGTTTTTTATAATGGAACAACTATACTAGGAGAAGATCTAAACGGTCCTTATTCATATATATGGGAAAATGTTCAGAATGGCACTTACAGCATTTCAGCTGTTGCTTATGACAATCTTGGAAAACAAAACGTATCTGCGGCTATTAAGATTATAGTCAATGTTACGACCAATATTCCTCCTGAAGTTACGATTATAAATCCTGTAGATAACCAAACATTAACTCCAGGAGACATTAATTTTGAAGTTAATGCAACTGACGTAGATGGAAATGTTGTTTTAGTAGAATTATTCAATGGTAGTTCAAAGATTGGAGAAAGCACGTCTTTACCATATACTTTCAATTGGACAAATTTAACTGAAGGAGTTTATGTAATTACAGCAAAAGCTACAGATAACGACAATGAAACTAATACATCTGCTCCGATAACCATAACTATTTACAATGCTCCTCCTGTAGTTACAATCATCTCTCCTGCAAATAATCAAGCATTTGATTCAGATGATCAGGTATTAATCAATACGACTATAGCAGATACCGATGGAAATATCAGTAAAGTGGAGTTTTTCCTTAATGATGCTCTTATAGGATCTGCTACCACTGCTCCATATAATCTTGCATTAAATAAACTTCCCTCTGGCACATATAACATAACAGTTAAAGCAACTGATAACTTAAGCAAAGAAGACTCTGAAACTATTCAGATTACAGTAAGTAATAAACTTCCTTCTATTTCTATAACTACACCTGTCAGTGGGACAACATTCAACTTTTCTGAACCAATCGTTTTAAATGTAAATGCTAATGATCCTGATGGTTCAATAAAAAATGTAGAATATTATATTAACGGAGTCCTCACAACAACACGCTCATATCCTGACTTCTCATTTACATGGGCCGATGCTCTAATTGGAGATTATGAGATTGTAGCATTTGCAACAGACAATAATGGAGCCAAAGTTGCATCTGTTCCTATACTAATTTCAGTAGGCAAGAGACCAGTTACTGTATCTCTGATTTCACCTGAGATAAACAGTACTTATGAATTTGGCTCTGCCATTGACTTTTCTGCAAATGTGACTGATCCGGATAATGCTGTTGTAAAAATTGAGTTCTATGCAAATAATATTAAAATCGGTGAAAGCCCTGCTCCCGAATATCAATATACTTGGAGCAATTCGACTTCAGGTAATTTTGAAGTTTATGCAGTGGTTTTAGAAGGTACTGGAAAAAGGGACACTTCTAATAAAGTTGTGATCAATATTAACAATCCGAATAAATTACCTGTAATCACCATCACTTCACCTGGCTCAAACACTACTTACTCCTACTGTTCTGATATACAGCTGGCAGCAGCTTCAACTGATGAAGATGGTATTGTTACTAAAGTTGAATTTTCTGTTAATGATCAGGTGATTGGCACAGATTTATCAGCACCATATACAATAACTGTGAGAAATCTTGATCCAGGATCAAATACTATTACAGCTACGGCCTATGATAATAAGGGAGGAGAAAGCAACTCAAGCATTTCGATATCTGTTATTGAAACTCCAGTAGTGACATTTGATATCCAATCTGGAAAAGATACTTTTAAATCAGGCAGTGGAATTACTATACAAACCACAACCCTGGACTCTGTATACTTTCTGAATACATCAGATCTCAATCCTTTACAAGTAAAGGCTTTCGAATGGTCTTTAAGTGATGGAACAACATCAGAAGAAAAATTCCTGGCTCATAATTTTATTCAGGGTGGACTTTATAAAGCTGTACTAATTCTTACCGATATAAATGGTTGCGAAATATCCCAGGAGGTGCAAGTCCTGGTGAAAGATACCGCTTTGCAGGCACGGGAATCCTATTGGGTGCCAAATGCATTAAGTCCTTATGAAACCAATCCTGAAAATAAAGTCATAAAGGTTTACGGAAAATTGGCACCGGAAGACTTTAGCTTTACCATATATAGCAGATGGGGACAAGTTCTTTACTCCACAACTAATTTGGCCGAGGCCAAAAATATTGGTTGGGATGGAGATAACGCCCCAATGGACACATATACCTATGTCTTGAAAGGAAAAGAAGATAATGGAAACAAAGTTGAAAAGTCTGGTACTATTACATTAATCAGGTAGAATAATGAAATTTAAATTAAGCATAAGCATATTATTTATTGCGACAGTATTATTCACCAGAATCAGTAAAGCTCAGGATGCTCAATTTTCCCAATTTTATCCTGCAGCATTATATCTCAATCCTGCTCTTTCTGCTACATATACTGGATTTTCCGTTTCCATGAATCACAGAGTTCAATGGAAAAATATTGGAACTCCTTATTCTACAAGTCAAGTATCCATCATAAATCCATTTTTCAGACCTGGTAAAACACGAAGTCCATATGGAGCGATTGGTCTGACTGTCAATAATGATAAAACCGGAGACGGAATTCTAAAAACGGTTGGAGCTAGTGTCAATGGATCGTACGACCTTCCACTCGCATCATTGCATCATGTACTTTTCGGAGCACAGATAGGATTTATTCAAAAAAGCGTTAATTATGACCAGCTGCAGTGGGGGAGCCAATATAGTCCGGAAGGAATTGATCCCAACGCCCACTTAGATGTTAACCTTAGAAACCATACAAGTATGAGACCAGATCTGACTGGAGGCATAATGTATTATTTTAATCCGTTAAGAAATTATGGACGAAGAGGTGCCTACTTCAGCTCCTTTGCCGGGATGTCAGTTTATCACTTTAACAGACCTAAATCAGGACTATATGAAGCCTCGGACGAAAGACTGCCTGTCCTTTATAAAATCAATGCAGGTCTGGAAACTAAATTAAAAGACAGGGTTTATATCCTTCCTAATACAATTATTCAATTACAAGAACGCTTCAGACAAATTAATTTAGGATTAAGTCTTCATTATTACCTTCTTGACGAAAAATTTTATTACAAACCTGCTTCGAAACCACTTGTCCCCAACGAGATTAGGTTCGGAATGTGGTATAGAATAAAGGATTCTTTTATATTTACAGTAAGTTTTGGTAATAACTATTATTCGATGGGATTAAGCTATGATCTTAATTCCTCTTCGCTTACCAGAAACTATAGAGGAACAGGGGCGTATGAACTTTCATTAATAGTTACACCATTCAAACCCAAAAAAAGAATTTTCAATATTCCCAAGATATAAACAATGTTAGAGTCCAGATTTACAGAAAGACAACTTTTCTTCATTGAATTTTTCTTTATCATAGCTTTTTCAATATTTCCATTATTTTTCACGCTGCCATTCAGAGATAATTTATATCTAACTTGGGAAGGCTCATATAGGCTTTATTTGGGACAGGTCCCATTTAAAGACTTCGGAATGCCTTTAGGTTTTGGCTTCTTTATATTCCCAACTATCTTTTTTAAAATCTTTGGCCCGTTTCTGTCATCTTTGTTGAAAGCACAATTTTTAATCAATGTCCTTTCACTTCTGTCATTTAGAACTATATTAAAAACACTTGGCGTTAAACCTGCGGTAATTCTCTTTTCCACGCTGGTTTTCTGCTTCTCTTATACATTTATATTTTTCTGGCCATGGTATAACAATACGGCTTTTGTATTCGAATTATTTGCTATCCAATTTATACTTCATTATATCTTTCAGGAAAAAAGTAAATTCAGAATTGGTTACCTGGTTTTCGCATCCATCTTTACATTCCTTTCATTCTTTACCAAGCAGGACTACGGCGGGTTGGCTTTCTTCTTTTGCCTTGCATTAATTATTCTAGATCTTTTCTACGAAAGGAAAATTGTACCAATCTTTATCTATGTTGGTACAACCTTTCTGACAGGATTTATTGTAATAAAACCCTTTCTCAAATACGGATTCGGATATTGGTTCAACTATGGTCAACCTCCTCATCAGTCAAGATTAAAAGCCATAAACTTTCTAAATTCACTACTTGGTGAATCCAATTGGGAGAAATTCTATATTGTTATTTTTATAATAATCATTCTTTATAAACTTAAAGATGTATCTGCTTTTCTGAAGGATAAAAAGGCTGTATTCTTTACCCTTATTATAATTGGTATAATCGCAGAGACATTAATTACTAAAGTTACAAGCAGACTACCGTCAGATACAACTACTTACTTTCATGCATTTGCATTTGCATTTTTTCTCACAAATATTAATCTGAATATAGCATTCGAAAAAGCCACTGTACTACCGATATTCATTCTGTTCGTATTCCTGTGGTGGTCAGCAATGTTTTGGAAATATGCGGGAAGAATGTTAAAAATATCTGAAGGAAATGTTGTTGGAGTAAAAGACGAGAAAAAAGTAGATAGTGGTCCTTGGGTACTTACGGGATTAAAATCCTTTGGAAAGGTTTCTATGCCTGAAAAGACTGTTGAAGGCCTTCATAAAATTCTAAAAATGGATTTCGGAAAAAAAGGACGAGACTTAAAGGTCCTTAACATGTCTGAACTTACTCCATTATCCTATGAGCTAAAATATACACCGGTGACAAATCTTCCCCTATGGTACCATCTAAACATAGGTATGTTTGACAAACAAGTCAATGAAGTGAATCAACGAATTTTAAATAATGAATTTGATCTTATTTTATTTGAGGAAGTACCATCGCTTGACAATTTTTATCCTGAAAAAACAAGAGATATACTTCGTATTAAATATAAATTGATTGACACCTTCCCTTCTCCAAGAAAAGAAGGCGATTCATTTATTGAAGTTTACCAGAAAAATTAATATAGTTCATGAGTTTACCTGAAATAGATCTTTCAATTATACTTCCTTGCTACAATGAGGGAAAAAACATTCCTCACATTATTAAGCTATTCAAGGAAGCCTTAAAAGACAGACATAATATAGAAGTTATATTAGTAAATAATGGTTCTACAGATAATTCATCTGAAGTCTTGATAGAAGAGTTCAATAAAGTCAATGATCCCAGGATCAGATCTGTCAAAGTTGATGTTAATAAGGGATATGGATTGGGGATACTATCAGGATTAAATGCTGCAAAAGGAAATGTGCTAGCATGGACACATGCTGACCTTCAAACCGATCCTATTGATGTAATTATAGCATATGAAAAATTTAAACAAATCAATGATTCCAAAGCATTCGTAAAAGGTAAAAGAAAGAACAGAGCCTGGGGGCCTGCATTTTTTACTTATATGATGCAATTGATAGCCTCAGCAGAACTAGGGGTGAAGCTTGTTGATATAGGAGCACAACCAAAAGTATTCAGCAAAGACTTCTATACAACCTATCTAAAGGATAAAGCTCCTTATGACTTCTCTCTTGATCTTTATGCTCAGTATTTTGCCACCAGGTATGGAACCATATATGAAATTCCTGTTGTATTTAAGACAAGAAAATTCGGAGAAGCCAAAGGTGGTGGTAGTTTAAAAACGAGAATCAAAGTCTCCATCAGGACTTTTAAGTATATCAGAGAACTAAAGAGAAAACTGAATATTAATTAATATAAATTATAGAAAGCCTGAATCCAATTCAGGCTTTTTTTGTACCCTTCTCTCTCCCACTCCCAATTCTTCATAGAAACACTAAATAATGATCAGTAAAAGCTATTGGATTATCTTAAATTACAATAAAACAAAAAGCCCGGAAGTTTATACTTCCGGGCTTTGCACTATTCAGATTTAAAACTGAATCTATTTTTTGATAACCTTCAATACTTTATTTTTTCCATCTTCAGTTGTTACATTCACGAGATACATTCCTGGAGTCAAGTTAGAAAGATCTAATCGAACTGATCCCATTAAATATGTTTCTGCCGGAACTTCAAAAGCAACTTTCCCCATCTCATCGATCAATGAAATCTTAACAGGCTCATCAATCTCCTCATTAAACTCCACATTTAGAATATCAGATGCAGGGTTCGGAGAAAGACTTACATTAAGACTATTGCTTATTTCAGATGATGATGCATATTGAGCAAATCTAACTGGAGGATTTTCACTTGTCGATGAAATCTCAATTCCGTTAATCAATGGGTTACTGCTAACTCTGATCAAATCTAAATCAAGAACACCATCACTTACATGAACAACAAATGTTTTCTGGAAAGGGAAATCTCCTCCGGCTTCTCCATAATAATCCATGTTTGAAGCAACTACCACATTTTCCAAAGCAATGGATGCTTTTCTGCTGTTCAGGCTGGCAGCATTGGCCTTAAAGTATAACTTCACTTTATAGTTTCCATTTGCAACCGGGAAATTAAACTGAAGAGGCAATGTAGTGCTGTATCTGTAAGTTCCAAATAAAGCTAAAGGTGCATCTGTAGTATTGATTCCGGAATAAGTTACAGTTGCAACCAAATTGGTATTATTAGCAGCCAAATCTAAATATGCACATGGAGTTGTATTTCTATCTGCAACCCAACTTAATACAGGATCTGAAATAACTCCTCCTCCTGCATTTACTCTGTAAAGAACCTGATCCGCAACTACTGGAGCTGTTACTGTAACTGAAACTGGCTGAGTTGCTGAACCGCCTTTAGAATCTGTCGCTGTAACAGTGAAAGTATATGTTCCTGCATTAATAGCTGCTGGCGTTAAAGTTATACTTCCACTTCCATTTAAATTATCTGTAAATGTTGCAAATGAAGGCAACCCAGCTACCGATAATGTGATTGCATCTCCATCCTGGTCAGTTGATGATATGTTAACTATAAGTGTATTTGGAGCAACTACTGTCTTATCACCTATTGGAGTTATAACGGGATTGTGATTAACAGGGACGACAGGAGCATTTACCAGGATTGTAACTACTTCTGTAACAACGCCGCCTTTCCCATCATTTGCCGTAATTGTCACATTGTATAAACCTTCAGTATTTGAAACCGGATTCACAACTATGCTTCCTGTTCCATTTCCATTATCTGTAAATACAGCGAATGACGGCAGATTACTAGCAGATAAGATAAGTGCATCTCCATCTGAATCTGTTGCAGAAATTCCTACTGTAAGACTGTTAGGAATAGTAACTGTCTGAGGTGCAACCGATACAATCGCTGGATTATGATTAACTGGTGCATTTACTAGTATTGAAATAAGCTGAGTAGCTGTACCACCTTTGCTATCCGTTGCAGTTAACGTTACCTCATAAGAACCAACATTACCTG
>NZ_KE384562.1:0-7909 GCF_000426725.1 Sporocytophaga myxococcoides DSM 11118
ATACACATTAAAGTCCCTCTCCTTCAGGAGAGGGATTTAGGGTGAGGTCTTTCTCTAAAAAAATCGTTCATAAATAGAACTTCAACACTTGCTGATTAGATAGCATATTTAGTTGCCGGATCACTCCAGGCACTTTGACCTGCTGTACCTACTGCAGCAACTTTAAACCAATATTTTTTTCCGCTTTCCAGATTCTTTATAGTAGTTCTGGACTTGGTAGAAACAATGGCCACAGTCCAGCTATCATCTTTGCTCAAATCTGATGTAAGTTGTACTATGTAACTTTTAGCACCTTTTACAGAATCCCAGGAAAGTTCTATTTCCTTTTCATTGGCTGCCACAGCCAATAAGCCTTCCGGTGCTGAAGGAATTCCTGTAGGACTCTTTGAAGCTTTTACACTCATTCCCGCCAGCTTAATTTTAATTTCATCTCCCTTTGCTGTGCTTTCTACATAAGCACCTAATTGATTCAGTACAGCATCAAGTTCTGAAGATCTGTCATCTAAAATGCTGTACTTGGTTGAAAGGGTTTGTCGGGCTAGCTTTACATCAGCATTTGCTTTTTCCAATTCTCCAATAGCAGAACCCACTGTTTCCAGTGATGGAATGGGCGAAGGAAAATGTTCGTTTGCTGTAAGTGCCTGTACAATTTGTCTGGCGAGAGTAAGTTTTTCTTCTAGTGAAGATGCTCTAAGGTTAAGCTTAACCTTTGCTTTTTTAGCGGTTGTCATAGCTGATATGTTTTTGTTATTAAAAAATTGATGGGACAAAAGTTTAAATATTGCCAATCAAATGCAATAAAATTTTAAAAAATATTTTATTGCATCTATTTAGGAATCAGTTGGTTTTATGATTTTTCCTAGATGAAAACAAAGTCTACTAGTATATAAGAAAAAATAGAAAATAAATAAGAAGAAAAAATATCTATGACAAAATCAATTTCTGAATAAATATCTCTTTCACCTATCTGAAATTTTAAAAAGGCATAAAATTATATTCATCCAGTAAGTAAAAAAAACAATTTTATTACTTGTAAATCAGAATTACAGTCTTGCAAATCAGAATTACAAGCTTGTAAATTGAAATTACAAGCTTGTAAACTGGGATTGCAAGCATGTAAACTTGAATTGCAAGCATGCAAATCGAAATTACAAGCATGTAAACTGGGATTGCAAGCATGCAAACTGGAATTACAAGCATGCAAATCGAAATTACAATCTTGCAAATTGGGATTACAGTCTTGTAAATTGAAAATTCAAGTTTGAAAAATGAAATTGCAAGCTTGCAAAAGGAAGCCCCTTCATTAAAATCATTATTTCTTTGTGTGAAGTGATATACACATGAAAGTTATTTCGGATGTTATGCCCTGTCCTAGGCTGGGCTTGATGATATAGTGGTGTGATTGGAGGAGGGAGTAAGCTTCTCTTGTGGTGTCTGGTCTTTCCTGACACTTTTGAAAGGTACCAGTGACATTATATCTCTCCACCGTGGTCACCTTACAGATCACTCTGTCTAAAGCCAATAAATTTCGTATTACCGCAGTAGCTATGGAAAATCATTTATAAAGACAATCTGCAACTCCTGGATTTAGCTATTTGGAAAGTTTTTTAGTGAAAGGAAAGTTTTATCCTGTCAGGGGACATGCCACGGAGCGGAGATTCTCGTTTAGAAAGTGAAGCCCCTTTTTAGTTTTGTTCGTTTAGAGATATTTCTTTAATTTTGTTAATATGAGAATGACTGTAATGCTATAACACCCTTTCAAGCTTAGTTCTATAAGCAAGCAATGCGCTTTATTTATACAAAGCGTACTTTTCTATTATTCATTCATTTTATTGATAATCCTATAACCATGTCAATTGACCGACAAATCCTGTTGCTGTCTGTGCATGGTTTTTAATAAATAAATTATGTCAGATTTACTAAGTAAAAAGGAAATAGAGCATTTTATTCATAACGGTTTTGTCCGTCTTGATAATTCATTCACCAAAGAAATTGCAGATGCTGCATTAGAAATTTTATGGAATGACCTTCCTTGTAATAGGGCAGATCCTTCCACCTGGATTGAGCCTGTAATTCGTTTGGGAATGTATACCAATGAACCTTTTGTCAATTCCATAAATACTCCAAGATTGCATGGTATTTTTAATCAGTTAATTGGTAAAGAAAAATGGGTTCCTTGTCGGAGTGTTGGAACGTTTCCTGTCAGATTTCCAAGTTTTCAACAGCCAAATGATACCGGCAAACATGTAGATGCAGGTTTTCCTGGAAATGACCCTAATAATTTTTTTGAATGGCGTGTAAATGTCAAATCAAAGGGGCGAGCGTTGTTGATGTTGATTTTGTATTCAGATGTCAGTGAAAATGATGCTCCGACTATCATTTATGAAGGTTCTCATTTGGATGTTGCAAAGTTATTGTCTAAAGAGGGAGATTCAGGTCTTTCTTTTATGGAGCTTGCAAACAAGTTACACGACTTGCCGGAAAGAAAAGAAGTGTATGCTACAGGTAAAGCTGGTACAGTTTACCTATGTCATCCGTTTTTGGTTCACTCAGCTCAGCCACATCGGGGAAGTGCTCCTAAATTTATGGCACAACCACCTTTGCTCTTAAAGAGTGAGTTGTCTATCTCAGGTTCTGATACAGATTATTCTCCTGTTGAATGGGCGATTCGTTTTGGAATAGATCAGTCATAAAGGGTTTATGTTGAAAGAGGTTGCTTTTAGCAGCCTCTTTCTTTTTTGAGACGCTCGAAAACCAGAAGACAGGAACACTATGTATATTTTTGCATCTTGCTAATCCTTTAAATATCCTCTGGAGCCCCAGAGAGGCTACAATGTCTTGTTGCAATTAAAGTTTAATAATTGTAGGAGCTATGGAAAATCCCATTTTTAAAACCAATTCCAATTCCAGGATGAATCTTCAAGAAGAAGTAGGCAACGCACGTCAGTCAGGAGAAAATTGAAATTCTCATTCAGGGAAATCACGCCTCTTCATTAAAATCTTTATTTCTTTGAGTGAAGTGATATACACAAGAACGTTATTTCTGATATTATGCCCGGTGAGTTGTCTTGTCTAGATGGGATAAGTTGGGAACGTTAATATATCAAAGTAAAACAAAAAAGCCCCGTATTGTAAGACGAGGCGGCTTAAATGTTTTCACAACGGAATAATCCTTATTGTGATTTGCTTTCAAGTTCAAATATAGATTATATTTGAACATATACAAAAAAATGCTAGCTACTTTTTGATTTTTAAATCTTTCAAACAAACAGAAATATGAAAACTATACTTGGGCTTGATTTGGGTACAAACTCTATTGGTTGGGCGCTGATTCAACAGGACTTTGATAATAGTGAAGGTCAGATCCTTGGAATGGGAAGTAGGATAATTCCGATGAGCCAGGATATTTTAGGAGAATTTGGAAAAGGAAATTCAGTTTCACAAACAGCAGATAGAACAGGCTTTAGAAGTACAAGAAGATTAAGGGAGCGTTTTTTGTTGAGACGGGAGCGTTTACATCGTGTATTAAATATTTTGGGTTTTCTTCCTAAGCATTATTCAGCAGATATTGATTTTGAAAGACGTTTGGGTAAATTCTTAGAAGATAAGGAACCCAAAATAGCTTATGAAAACAATCAATTCTTATTTACAAAATCTTTTGGGAAAATGCTGGTAGATTTTCGTCAGCATCAGCCAGAACTTTTAAAGGATGAAAAAGGGAAAGACCTGCTAATACCTTACGACTGGACTATTTATTTTTTGAGAAAAGAAGCGTTGAGTCGAAAAATCGAAAAAGAAGAGCTGGCCTGGATTATTCTTAATTTTAATCAAAAACGAGGATATTATCAATTGAGGGGAGAGGAAGAAGAAGAAAATGCTAATAAATTAGTTGAATTTCATTCTTTAAAAATCACAGATGTTTTTGCGGATGAAAAACCGAATAGTAAGGGAGATACTTGGTATTCGCTGCATCTCAATAATGGCTGGGTTTATAGGCGTTCAAGTAAAACTCCCCTGTTTGACTGGAAAGATAAAGTCAGGGATTTTATTGTTACCACCGAATTAAATGATGACGGAAGTGTAAAGAAGGACAAAGAAAATAATGATAAAAGAAGTTTTCGAGCACCGTTGGAAAACGACTGGACTTTATTGAAAAAGAAAACGGAACAGGATGTTGCCAAATCAGGTAAAACTATCGGAACTTACATATATGATGCTTTGTTGGAGGATCCCAAACAGAAGATAAAAGGAAAGTTAGTAAGAACTATAGAACGAAAATTTTATAAAGATGAATTAAGGCAGATCCTTCAAAAGCAAAAGGAGTTTCACCCTGAACTACAGAATACCGATATCTATATTGATTGTATTCGTGAACTATATAGAAACAATGAAGCGCATAAGATACAGCTAAGTAAGAAAGATTTTGTACACCTGTTTCTTGATGATATAATTTTTTATCAACGCCCATTACGAAGTCAGAAATCTTCCATTGGTAACTGTACTTTGGAATACAGGAAATATAAGGATGCAGAGGGAGTTGAGAATATTGAATATCTGAAGACTGTTCCCAAGTCCAATCCATATTATCAGGAGTTTCGCATATGGCAATGGATAAATAATCTGTCAATATATAGGAAAGATAGTGATGAAAATGTAACAGGTGAGTTTCTTGAAAGCGTGGATGATAGAGTAATTTTATTTGAATATTTGAATCACCGAAAAGAAATCGAACAAGAGAATTTGATAAAATATCTACTTGGACAAAAAGGAGTAAAAGGAAAAGCATTAAAAGCTGAATCAGAAAAGTATCGATGGAATTATGTTGAAAATAAGAGCTATCCATGCAATGAGACCAAAGCTCTTATTATTTCAAAGTTAGAAAAAGTAAATGATTTACCTCTTGATTTTTTGACAGGAGAGGTAGAATATAAGTTATGGCATATTATCTATTCCGTAAATGATAAAGCGGATTATGAGAAAGCCTTAAAGTCATTTGCAGAAAAGCACAAGTTAGATTCAGAGTCATTCGTTAATGCATTTAGAAAGTTTCCTCCATTTCGTAGTGAGTATGGAGCTTATTCTGAAAAGGCAATTAAGAAGTTATTGCCATTGTTGCGAATAGGAAAGTACTGGAGTTTGGCAAATATAGACACTAAAGTAAAAGGTAGAATAGGTAAAATAATTACAGGTGAATTTGATGAAGAAATAAAAAACAAAGTTCGTGAAAAAGCGGAAAAGCATAAGCTGGTGGAAGAAAGCGACTTTCAAGGTTTGCCATTATGGTTGGCCCAGTATGTTGTTTATGGAAGACATTCTGAAGCAGGTCTGGAAGGTAAATGGAATTCTGTTGACGATTTGAAGAAATATTTAAAAGAGTTTAAGCAACACTCATTGCGAAACCCAATCGTAGAGCAGGTAGTTACAGAGATATTAAGGGTTGTAGGGGATATCTGGCAACAGTATGGAAATGGGGTAAAAGGTTTTTTTAACGAAATACATGTAGAGCTAGGTAGAGATATGAAAAAAACTGCTGAAGAACGTGCGAAGTTGACTAGGCAGATTACTGAAAATGAAAACACCAATCTTAGGGTAAAAGCTTTATTAGCTGAGCTTCTGAACGATACATCTGTTGAAAATGTCCGACCTTATTCACCATCTCAACAGGAAATTTTAAAAATCTATGAAGATGGTGTTTTGAATTCAGATATTGAAGTTCCTGAAGATATTCAAAAAATAAGCCGTATAGCGCAGCCGACAAAGTCGGAGTTGCAGCGGTATAAATTATGGCTGGAGCAAAAATATCGCTCTCCTTACACAGGTGAAATGATTCCTTTAGGGAAGCTATTTACACATGAATATGAAATAGAACATATCATTCCACAAAGTCTTTTCTTTGATGATAGTTTTAGTAATAAAGTGATTTGCGAATCGGCTGTAAATAAGTTAAAAGATAATCAGCTAGGTTTAGAGTTTATCAAAAATAATCCTGGACGTATTGTAGAAATAGGCTTTGGAAAAACTGTAAAAGTTCTTGATGAAGTCTCCTATAGACACTTTGTTATTCATAGTTATTCGAATAACAGGTCAAAGAAAAATAAACTCTTGCTGGAGGAAATTCCGGAAAAAATGATTGAGAGGCAGATGAATGATACTCGTTACATCAGTAAATTTGTATTGTCTGTACTTTCAAATATTGTCCGTGAAGAAGCAAATGATGATGGCGTAAATTCGAAAAACCTTATTCCCGGCAATGGAAAAATAACTTCTGAGTTAAAGCAGGATTGGGGATTAAATGATGTTTGGAATGAACTTATTCTGCCAAGATTTGAGCGTTTGAACGAATTGACAGGTTCAAAGGATTTTACAACCTGGAATGAAAATCATCAGAAGTTTTTGCCTACAGTACCTCTAGCTCTTTCAAAAGGTTTTACGAAGAAAAGAATTGATCATAGACATCACGCTTTAGATGCTTTAGTGATTGCCTGTGTAACCAGAAATCATATAAATTTTTTAAACAATGAACATGCATTGCATAAAAAGAAAAGTAAAACGGAAAAACAAAAATTCAGACATGATTTGAGGACAGCTCTTTGTTTTAAAAAATACAATGATAAGTCAGGTAAAGATTATCAATGGGTGTTTAAGAAACCCTGGAATGATTTTACTCTTGATTCAAAAAGTGCTTTGGATAAAATAATTGTAAGCTTTAAACAAAATCTTCGCATAATTAATAAGGCAACAAATAATTATGAAAAATGGACCGATCGGGATGGTTCTAAAGTAAAAGAGTTACATAAGCAGGATGGAGTAAACTGGGCTACTAGAAGACATATTCACAAAGATACAGTTTCCGGAAAAGTTGATTTGAAAAGAATAAAAGTCCCTAATGGAAGAGTATTGACGGCAACCAGGAAAAGCCTTGATTCATCATTTGATTTGAAGGCTATTGAATCAATTACTGATACTGGTATACAGAAGATTTTAAAGAACTACCTCAGAAGTAAATCAAATAATCCGGAGCTGGCTTTTTCTCCCGAGGCTATTGAGGATATGAATAAAAATATCAGAAAATATAACGATGGGAAATTGCATCAACCTATCTATAAAGTAAGAGTATTTGAACTAGGTAGCAAATTTCCGCTAGGACAAACAGGTAATAAAAAAACTAAATATGTGGAAACAGCTAAAGGTACCAATCTTTTCTTTGCTGTATATCAAGATAAAAATAAAAATAGAATTTATGAATCTATTCCTTTAAATGAGGTTATAGAACATCAAAAATGGAAGGCAACATTGCCTGTAGAACAACAAAAAGATTTACCACCTGTTCCGATTAAGCCTGAAAAAGGAGATTTGCTGTTCTGGCTTTCTCCACATGATTTGGTATATGTGCCAACAGATGATGAAAGAGAAAATTTTTCGAGAATTAAATTAAATAAATTAACCAAAGATCAAACCAGGCGAATATACAAAATGGTTAGTTGTACAGGAGGGGAATGTCATTTCGTACCATTTGCTTATGCTTCACCAATTGCGAATAATGAATGTGGAACAAATAATAAGAACGAAAGGTTAATGCAGTTTTTTAAAGAAGATGATTTATTGGAAGTAGATAACAAAGGTGTTAAGAAGCCAATCATGATTAAAGCAAACTGTGTTAAACTTAGGGTGGATCGGCTTGGTAATATCCTTTTATATTCGTAAAAAATAAGTAGTGCTATAGTTGTTCGCTATAAATAGATAAAGAGAAAGCCCGGAATTGTATTTGTTATAGGTTTGAAGTTAACCACATTATTATAATATTAAGATTGAAAAAAGTTCGGCTGAAATACCGGACTTTTTTTCCCAGATGAAAACAAATTCAGTCAACGATCTTTGAATTATCAGAAACAACGATAAATATTTTATT
>NZ_KE384562.1:10185-98894 GCF_000426725.1 Sporocytophaga myxococcoides DSM 11118
ATTATTTGATTATTAGCTTGTTATCTCTGAAAATACGAATGAAAAATAGATCGAAATTCTGGTATTCTATTTAAAGAAAATGTTGTTTCTTAAATCCTCCTGAATTAAAGCGGGAGGATTTTTAATTTCAAAATAGTTCAAGTTGCTCAGGGTTAGAGTTTTTAACCTTTTGCTCACTGTTATAAAAGATTTCCATGAGACCAAATTGTTTATCCGTAATACACATTATCCCTACGTGGCCTTTTTCGGGTAAAAAGCTTTTCACTCTCTTTATATGAACTTCTGCATTTTCCCTGCTCGAGCTATGTCTTAGATAAATAGAAAACTGAAACATAGTAAAACCATCCTTAAGCATCTTTTTTCTGAATTCAGAGGCAACTTTGCGTTCTTTTTTTGATTCCGTCGGTAAATCAAATAATACCAGTACCCACATAATTCTGTATTCATTTAATCTCATATAAACCGGGGATAAGCTATTTTTCTGAGTTTCCCTTCAAAGCATTTTGCGAGGGATGAGGTTGTGCGTTGTACTCCAATCATTAAGGGACTTTTTTCTTCATCTATTACTACATCCATCGTTGGAATAGATAATAGTTGTTTTTTTGTAGAGTTGGTCAATTCGGTAAAATCTTCTCCATTTTTTATAATGCTATATACTAGACTATCGACATAAGGTCTATAGGGTTCCATAATATCATCTGCAAGACAATACGCGTTATATTGATTACGATGGTATATTCCCAGCGTAGGTAATAAGCCTGATCCGGTCAGACTTCTAGCTACTATTGCCCTTAAAATGGCATAACCGTAATTCAAAAGATTATTTGGGGGATGACCTTCTCTTTCCCTTTTAAATTCTATTAAATGAGATGCCAAGCTTGAATTTTCAATTAATTGGATATTGCTGAATAAATTTTTCCAATAAAAAACAGCTGCTCTGGCTTCCAAATTATCCGAATCTCCGGATTTCACGTCATCAGCCCACTTTAAAAGATTTTCATGGTTAATACCATTCTTTTTCAGAAGGAGTGCCTGGTTAAATATTTTTTGTTTTACAGTTTGTTGCCAAAGTTGTTTCTTTAAGGGAAGGGTAGCATCAGCTTGGGTTTTAAAACGTGCAGACTGGAGCTGGTTGCCATCAAGATTCAACATGAGTCCGGTTGGATGATGAGTATGATCACATGTAATAAGAGCAGCATTATTTGCCAGCAATTTCGCCATCAGGGAATGACTAATAGTGATTTGCTGATGATCAAGAATGACAACACCAATATCTTCGATTGGTACAGTATTCATTTTTGTAAGATCATCGATTCCCTTAGCTCCTGGGAAATTTATAACCAATTGCTCATCCCTTGTATTGAGATATGCCGGGTTGCCAAAATATAGAGTCTTCTTGATCATATTCCGTTCTTGAGAGGAAAGTAAACTTCTTTCAGAATTATATGTTCAAGGAGCGATTGGAATTTCAGATAAAAAATGATGGAGGTAGTAGATATTTATTCTTTAGTAATTTGGCTTTGTGCTTTGATTTCTCTCACTGGAATGTTTAATCAGAATAAAAACACTATTGACACCATCCCGATGCCAATAGATTCTATAAACATCATTCAGGTAGTCTTCGATTTTTTTAATCTAATCATAATTAAGCTGGTTTAAAAGTTCTTACTATTTCATTTGTTCTCCTGCATTATAAAAAGTCAAAGAGGAGAGAAGGAGCTCTGATATTGTTCAGAGAGGTTGACTTCAGTGAGGTACACCAATACTCACCTCGATAGTCATTGCATGGATAATCGGATCATATCTTAGCTGGTTTTAAAAATTTTTACTTCTTTAGTTAACTCCTCCAGCCTTCCGACAGGGCATTCTTACATTAATTCAGGTTTTATCATTTAGCTTCTGTCTTGTGCTGTGCAAGTCTGGAAGAGCTCTTGTAAAATGACCGAATGTAAATCCAGTAAACAATTTGAATATAGGTTTGAAATAGGTAATTTAGTACATTTAAATAATTAATAAACGTACGTGGTGAGTTTATAAATAAGTTATCCGGGGCATTTGAAATCATGAAGAATTTAAGCATAATATATATATTCTTATTGGCTCTCGTTAGTTGCGGTATTGAACGCTATGATGATGGCAGTAAATTATATAAGTTCTACTATTTTGATGGAACTCTAAAAAAAACTCAATTACAGAAACCTGGTGAAGGTATTGGAAATGGTTATTGGAAATATTATGATGAAGATGGTAATATTACTAAAGAATTTCAGAGGACTGGTGGAAAATCCAATGGAATGGTAAAATTTTATTGGAAGAATGGCAAATTGAAAGCTGAGGAATTTATGGTGTTTGGAGTATTGACTGGAAGCTATACGTCTTATTATGAGAGAGGGAGCAAAGAATATTTAGGTCAGAAAGTTAATGGTAAATTTGAAGGCGTTTGGTTGCATTTCAATGGAGACGGTGATACTCTACAAAAGTTCTTATATAAGAATGGAGAACTTATTGGGGAAACATCTCTTGCCCAGACAAAAAACAATAAATTAAAATGAATATTAGATTAAGAGACCTTTTATTGTACGTATTTGGAGTTGTTTTCATTTTGTCATGCGAAAGCAAAAAAAGTGGTCAACAATCTGAGAATAAAAAGTCATTGATAAAACGTGATACTATTACCAGTTATTTCCCCGAAAGGAGAGAGGTACATATTACTGATACAATTTTGGATCCTGAAAATGGATTTAAAGTGTTAATTAAAAAGACATCATTAAAGAATAAATTTGTAGTGCAGAGTTTTGAGGCTGATAATAATGAAGTACAAAAACATATTTACTATGACAATTCAATTTTAGTTAAAGTATTTTCTGATAACAAAGTCCTTTTAGATACATTATTAACAAAGGATAAATTAGAACAAATTGGAGACCGAGATTTCTTAAAGCAGGCTATATTGTATAATGCCTGGATTGATAGTTTTGATAAAGACAAACAAGAGGTTGTAGTTTTATTCTCAGTGAATGTTCCGGATACTGATTGGGCTTATGATTTTTCTATTATTGTATCAAAGGACGGTAGAAAAGAAATTTTGCTTGATCGAATCGAATAGTAAATCTGATTAAAATACTATTGACACCTCCCGCGATGCCAATAGTATTCCATAAACATCATTCAGGTAGTCGTCGATTTTTTAATCTAATCATAGTTTAGCTGGTTTTAAAAGTTCTTACTATTACATTTTTGTTCTCCTGCATTATAAAAAGTCAAAGAGGAGATAAGGAGCTCTGATATTGTTCAGAGTGGTTGACTTCAGTGAGGTACACCAATACTCACCTCGATAGTCATCGCATGGATAATCGGATCATAACTTAGCTGGTTTTAAAAATTTTTACTTCTTTAGTTCACCTGCCTTTGTGAAGAAATCAATAAGCAGATAAAAGATCTCTGATGTGTTTTTCAGATCAGAGCAGTAGACATCGTTTTCTGCATAGTAGATGTACATGAAAAAGACATAGATCAGCACCTTGTTCATGTCCTGAGGTGTAATCAGCTTGAGCAGGATGTCCAGCTCATCAATGATTTCCTGATTGAGTACAGTGTCTTCCTGTAAGATAACAGCTACTCTCTTTAATGGATTTGTTTCCATAAATGTTTGTTTGGGTTTTGTGCTTCGTTCCGCAAGCGGTTAAAAATAAGACGTAAAAAAAGCGTGGAACAGTAGCTACCGATATAGAGGTACCGCGAAGAACCCGAGATACAATAGCTACGCCCACGCAAAAGCGGAACACCAGCTATTCTTGTATCTCTGAAAATTCGCGGTTTTCTATATGCAAGAATATGCTAACGCAATTTTATTATATGTAAAAGTCTTTATGTCTTGACTCTATTCGATAATCATTACAGTGTTAAGGTTGAACGGGGCAAAGATAGGGAAAAAGTTGAAAACTGAAAGTCAAAAGTTTAAAGAAAAGTGAAGGATAAAATATATTAAACGAAGCGGATTCGCACTAGAAATGTGAGCGTTGGAAGAAGTTTTAAAAGTCAGTTTGATTAATGCTTATAGAGTTAGATAGTGCAGTGGGGCACGCTTTACGAAAGCCCGCCAGCCTGATATTTGACTATGTTCACGCAATTAGATGAAAAAACGTCCATTTGAGGCTATTAAATTAAAGTTGAAATAATAGTATAGATGCCTTATGGTTGTACATCATAAAAAATATTCTAAAATTACATTCAATTTCAAATTTTTATAGTATTAAAGTTTCATGAAGCAAAATCGTTTTTATCAAAATAGTAAATTTTTAAAAATTCTGAATTCATTTTTTCAGAAAAAGGACATTCTAATCTTAGTGAATAAACTTTTCATTTTTGCCTTTATATTTTATTTACAGGCCTGTAGTTCCGGTACAGATCCTGAGAGAAGATTACAGGAGTTAAAAGCGTTTAGGAAAATAAACTCTTATGCTCAACCCTGGAGCGGACTTGAGCCCTTTTTGGAGAAAGCTAAATGGGGATTTAAGGGTGAATATGGAAAGGTAGTGCTTCCTCCCATCTATGAAGACATCCATATACCCGGATCGGACAGCTTCTATGAATATCTGATTGTTAAGAAGGATGGCAAATGGGAGTTATATCCACTAGTGGTAAGCAGGTTATTCCATATAAGTTTGATGATATAAGATTTAACTATCAAAACTATTATGTTTTAAAGGATACTAAGTTTTCTGTGAAATCTGAAGATAAATGGGGAATGGTAGACCTTAAAGGCAAATACCTGATCTTGCCGCAATATGATTCTATAGGCAATTGCATCTCCATGCAATATTATTTTGTAAAAGTGGGTAAGGCAAATAAGTATGGATATGCAAGCTTTAAGAGTGGCAAAGAGCTTATTCCTGTTGAATTTGATTCCATATGGTTCTATGGAGACCGTTTTGTTCAATTTTGTTCCGGAAAAAAATATGGATTCTTTGATTTTCTAAAAAAGAAAAAAACAATTCCCGCTCTCTATGATGAAATTTTGCCCCCATACTATAAACGTCTCACAGTTCGAATAGGTGAAAAGTATGGTGTGATTGATTGGTCTGGTAAAACATTAATACCATTGAAATACGAAGCTTTAAGACAGCATCATAACTATGAGTATTTATTATCTGATGTAAAGGTTAAAGGTAAGTGGGGGATTATAGATTCTATGGGAAAAGTAGTATTTCCAATCCGCTATGACTCGATTTATTATAAAGAGGATTATGATTTAGCTAAAGTCAAGAATAATAACCTTTGGGGATTTGTAAGTAAGACAGGTGAAGAAATAATTCCTGTAATATATGAAGAAATAGACCATTTTTTTCCTCAGAAACTAATGATAGTAAAGAAAAATGGCAAGTGGGGAGTCATTGACAAAGACTCAGGTGTTGTGATACCTATAAAATATGATGCTATTCATTATGCAATGGTTGATGGAGCGAAACAACCCGATAGCCCGCCTACTAAAGTAATGCGGAATGGAAAATGGGGATTTATTGACAGTACTGGAAAGGAGGTTACTGAAATAAAATACCAAAATATCGGATTTACAAAAGGACGGATGATTGCTGTTAAGTATAATAATAAATGGGGTTTCATTAACTCCAAAGGAACTCCCATTACTTCATCGATTTATGACACGATTATTCCATTTCATAATTATCGTTCTTATGTATGCCGCAGGAATGGAAATTTATGGGGTATTGTAAATCCGATGGGGAAAGAGGTAACGAGCTTCGATCATGATGATTTGCATAAGTATTCTGACGGCTGGATTATTTTCAAGCGGAATGGGGATTGGGAATTGCTTAATGAGTCGGGCAAACCGATTGTATACTTCAAAGAGTTATATGATCAAATTATTCCCAACACTACGGATTTAACAGCTGTTATGAAAGACGACAAGTGGGGGTTTATTGATAATTCAGGTAAAGTAATAGTGCCATTAAAATATGATGAGATAACTTCTGGATGGACAAATGGAAAGATTGGGGTCAGCCTTGACAGCAAATGGGGAATAATAAATAATAAAGGAGTTTTAATCGAGCGTATTAAATCAGATTATGATAAAATGGCTACTGAAGAGTAAGATGTAATTTCATTTGATAGGATTAGTGATTTAATTTCCGTCATTAAGGTATTGAATACGGGCAATTTATAATACGTCCCATTATATTAGTTTTCATTCTTTTGGAAAGCTCAGATGCTTCGCAAGCTCAACATGAGCATGCAATGATTTATTATGTTGGCCTATGGTGTGCCACAGGCCAGGGATAAGAGCAGTAGTGATATCTTTGTAACTGCTAAAACTTATACCCTAATGTCACAAATGTATTGAAAGTCTTTATTCTATTATCGACAGGTATATCAAAAACATTGTTGAACGTAAATTGATAACGACTCGTCACGTGCCAATAAATATTTTCGTTTATGTTGCATCCTAAAGTAATACCTCCAAGGCCTGCAATTAAGAATGAATTATACTCTGGTTCAGCGGAATAATCAGAAGATGAGCCTATATTGAGCATAGGAGAAACACCAATGTGCGCCCCTAATACAAATGATTTATGAAGAGGAAATATATTAAAGGTTATTGGCGCTTCAATATATTTGCCTTTTACCTTGAATGTTTTATCTGCAAGGACACTTCCATTAACATCTGTAATAGTTACAATATCCTTATATCCATATGTTGAATAGCTTGGCTCAATTCCTATATCGAATATTTTTGAAATGCCTGGATAAAAAACAAGGCCAAAAGAAGGCGTTAAAATAGAATTAACATTCATGTAAGGACTATCAAAGTCTATTTTGCTAATGTTAATCCCTCCTTTAATTCCAATAGATTGAGAGAATGTAATAACGGGCAAAAGTGTAAAGATTAAAATAAAAATCTTCTTCATTGTATTGATGTTTATTGTTGAATAATTAAAAACAAAGTACAAAATTATTGAACAAAATAGATTTATCCAAAGAAGAGATTTCATTCTTTTTAAACCGTTAAAAAAGAACAGAATAAAGATAGATCATTAGTGGAACTCAGGACAAGGCAATACTTTAAGTTTCTTTATACCTTTCTTCTTATTGAAGATATAGGTGATATTCAGTTCATGTGCTCCGGCAGGACGGGCTGTTTTTAATTTGGAAACTATAAAATCATAACTGTATGTAAGCCTGAATTGCTTGATTCTCCATCCTGCCAATACGATCATAGATTCGTTATTCTGAAGTCCGGAATTATACTTCTTCACAGGAATACCTCTGTACCACACCCCAAGAACATATTCGTTGTAAAATAAATAGACTCCCATATCTAATTGATCTGACTTTCCCTGAAACTTATACTGAACAGTAGGAATAAGGTAAAGTGATTGTGTTGCATACCCCATGTGATTTTTAGTATCACCTTTAATAGCTTCAATTCTGTAGCCCGCAGTAATTGAATGTTTTAATGGTAGAGGGCTACTTTCGTTCCAGTAGGATTGATTGGGTCTGTTTAAATGATGTCCTGCATAGGAAACCCATATCTTTCTGGAATATAAAACCATACCTGAACCTACATCAGCAAATGTTTTTCTGTTTGAATTATAATGTGGATCATTAGTGGGGTTGCCTGTTAATCCCTGATCATCGAATTGATCGGGGTATTTAAGATTGGTGTAATCAATTGATCTGCTGATGAGTCCTAATTGTATTGCAGGTCTTAAAGCAAGGTTTTCTGAGAGTCCGATTTCATAAGAATACTGAATAGCTGCTTCAGTTGAATTGATATAATTTTTCCCTTGCCAGTCTTTTAAAATATATGCACCAAATCCGCTTTTATATTTTTCAAAATATCTGTCATATGATAAATAAGAAGTTATATACTTTGCTTCCAAAGCAGGCCATTGCAAACGTTGGTGAAATGTGATCCTGTCAGCATGTGCACTGCCTGCAAAGGCAGGATTTAAATATAAAGAAGCTGCATAAAATTGAGAAAATTGAATATCCTGACATTTCACTTTAAAAGTAAATGTTGATAAAACTAAACATAGTATTAAAGTGAATTGATTTTGTAAACTTCTAATATTCAATTTTTTTATCCTATTAATAATTGAAATGTAATTGTAAATTCTTTTAATGATGATCGATATCCAATCTTATAATATGTTTTTTACGTATGATTTTGGAAAATGATTTAGACAGGTAACGACATTTATTATATAAGCAGCATATCTGTATTGAGAAATTGCCTTTGTAATAAAAAATTTAACTGACGTTTAAGGGTAAATGTATTTGCAAAAAAATAAGCTTCATCTTATATGCCTGTTAGTAGGCATATTAATACTGTTTTCAAGTAATCCTATATATTCACAAGCCCCTTTAAGTTCTTGTGATCCTTCTACTCCTACTTTTGTAGTGGATTTGTCCGGCAATGCTGATAGTGCATGGTTTAGTCCCAGTGTTGTAAGGTCAGGTCTATGCTGTGGTCTGGATCCTAATGCCAGTCCACCGATTCGTTGTATTGAATTTGTGCTTACGTTGGATACAGGTGCACAAGGTATTCGGTTTGATATAGCATCCGGTGCTGTTCCTCCAGGCTCTTTAGGTTATCAGATCAATTGCGGACCTTATCATATGGTGGGTGAAAATATTTGTCTTGATGGGGCAGGGCCTCACAGACTTACATTTTGTAAACCGGGAGCCAATAAAAATATTTATACCATTGTTTCTATTCCCAAGCCTAATGTTACGCCTCCTGTTACAGTCAGTGATGCATGTAATGCAACATTGACTGCAGAAGGTTTTGATCCGGCAACGATTCAATGGACTTCGGTTCCTTACAATGCAGTATACAACAGTTATCTTAATTGCACATCAGCGTGTTCTACCGTAACTGCAACCTATCAACCTGGTGCTCCGCCATACATAGATTATCAGGTCAGTGGTGTTCCTATTGGAGGCTGTAATGCTAACCGTGTAACAAGAACAACAAGGGTATATTTTGTCAATGACAAAGCTGCACAGATCATGCCTAAGAATCCTACAGTTTGCTTTGGAAATTCAGATGCTACCATTACAGCATATGGCACAGGCGGGGCTCCACCATACACATACTTATGGAGTACAGGAGAAACTACACAATCTATCAATGTAGGAGAAGGAAAGTATTGGGTGCGCATAACAGATGCTACCAGTTGTCCTGCTGCAACTGATACTGTAACTGTTACCTCATATAAATTGCCTATTACTGCCAATGCAGGTCCTGATCTTATAAGCTGTGCTAATAATCCCTCCGTTGGTCTGGCAGGTACTGTAGCTGTTGCTACAGGAGGTATATGGTCAGGTGGAACAGGAACATTTAGTCCTTCCAATAGCTCATTGAATGTTACTTATACACCATCCGCTTCAGAAATAACTGCAGGCACAGCAAGGCTTACCTTAACAACAACAGGCAATGGAAGTTGTCCTCCTGCTACAGATGATGTTACAATTAGTATAGTTCCTTCACCTGTTGTAAATGCCGGACCTGACAGAACCATCTGTGCGAACAATGCATCTGTTGCTCTGAATGGAATCGTAACAAACGCTGGAGGAGGAATTTGGACAGGCGGGGCCGGGACATTCAGTCCGAATGCCAATACTCTTAATGCCACATATTATCCCACTGCTACTGAAATCAGTTCTGGTTCAGTAACGCTTACCCTTACATCAACAGGAAACGGAACATGCCTTCCGGTTTCTGATAATGTAATCATTACAATTACTCCTTCACCTGTCATCAATGCCGGACCTGATCTTACGGTCTGTGCAAATAATTCAATTACAAATCTTTCAGCTACTGTTTCTATAGCTTCTGGTGTAAACTGGACAGGAGGCACAGGTTCGTTTGCTCCCAATCGAAATGTTTTACAACCTTCTTATACACCTTCTGCAGCTGAAGTGACAGCTGGCTTTGTATTGCTTACCGTAACATCAACAGGAAATGGTAATTGCCTTCCTGTTTCGGATGATGTGCGTATCAATATTTTACCAGCACCAACAGTAAATGCAGGAGCGGACAGAACAGTCTGTGCAAATAATCCTGGTCTTGCGTTAAACGGATCTGTCACAGTCGCTACAGGTGGTGTCTGGTCCGGTGGTACAGGAACATTTAATCCTTCTTCAAGCGCTCTGAATGCAAGTTACACACCATCTAATTCTGAAATTACCGCAGGAAAGGTTACACTTACTTTAACTTCAACAGGAAACGGATTATGTAGTCCTGTATCAGATAACATGGTCGTGACAATTACGCCTGCACCTATAGTGAATGCAGGAACAGATGTAACTGTTTGTGGCAATAATTCATCTGTATCATTATCAGGTATTGTAACAATTGCAACCGGAGGACAATGGTCTGGGGGAACGGGGAGTTTTTCTCCCAATGCAGGTTCATTAGCTACTCAATACAATCCTTCTGCTGCAGAAATTGCTGCCGGTTCAGTTATCCTGACATTAACAAGTACAGGAAACGGTTCTTGTCTGCAGGTAAGTGACAATTTAAGAATACAAATTACTCCGGCGCCAATTGTTAATGCTGGCCCAGACTTAGCAATATGTGCTACTGCAAATAATGTTGCATTAAATGGAAGTGTAACTGTGGCGTCCGGTGGTACCTGGAAAACTTCGGGAACAGGATCTTTTACACCTAATGCTAATGCTCTTAATGCTTCTTATGTTCCTTCTGCATCTGATAAGACCTCAGGCAATGTTACTTTAACTTTAACAAGCACAGGTAATGGCAACTGTATTCCTGTAACAGATAACCTGCAGCTTACCATTTCACCGGCTCCTGTTGTAAATGCAGGACCTCCAAAAGTAATTTGTGCAGATGCGGGGAGTGTAAGTTTAACAGGTTCTGTATTAAATGCATCAGGGGGGATCTGGACGAGTAGCGGAACAGGAAACTTCTCACTGTCTAATACCAGTCTCAATACAAACTATAATTTATCACCAGGTGATAGAACTCCTCATGTGATCACCTTTACACTTACCAGTACAGGAAGTGGTGTTTGTAGTCCTGTATCATCTCAGACTCAGGTAACGATAACTCCAGCACTCACAATAAATGCCGGACCTGATATTACTGTTTGTTCTGATGTGTCGGATGTTCAATTGAACGGATCTGTATCCATTGCGACAGGAGTGATATGGAGTAGTTCCGGTTCTGGTAGTTTCAGTCCTTCACCTTTGGCTTTTAATGCTAAATACATACCTTCTGCTGCCGATAAATCTGCAGGATCAGTTTCTATCACTATTACCTCTTCAGGGAATGGAACATGTTTTCCAGTAACTGACCAGATGCAAATCAATTTTACTCCTTCACCTATTATAGATGCAGGGCCTGATGTAGTGGTTTGTTCTGATAATCCGGCAACTGCTTTAACTGGTTCTGTAACAGTTGCAACAGGAGGAACCTGGACAGGGGGGGCAGGAGTCTTTTCACCCGGAAGAAATGCTTTGTCTGTTACCTATACACCGACTGCTTCAGAGATATTAACCGGATCAGTGTTCCTGACTTTAACATCTACCGGAAACGGTACATGTATTCCTGTATCAGATAATGTTGTGATCAGGATAACACCAGCACCGATAGTGAATGCAGGCCCTGATCAGAACTTATGTGGAGATGTTAATTCAATACAAATCAATGGAACTGTATCAAACGCAACATCCTATAATTGGACAACAGGAGGAACAGGATCATTTACTAATTCCGGTGTTTTAAGCACTAACTATTTTCCAACCTCCGCAGATACTGCCAGTCATAGCATTACGTTTCAACTTTCTGTTACACCGTTGCCTGGATGTAATCCGGCTTCAGATGCAGTGACCATCAACTTTACACAAATACCTGTTATTGATGCAGGCCCTGCACAGTCTGTTTGTGAAAACGATATTCCGGTACAGTTACAAGCTTCCGGAGCCAAAGCAAGATGGTCGGGAGGGACAGGAACATTTTATCCTAATGACAGCACGCTCAATGCAAGCTATACTCCATCTGCTGCAGAACTGACTGCAGGATCTGTGGCGTTAACCATTACATCGATCGCCAACTCTGTTTGTCCTCAGGTTACAGATAACGTGACCATTAGTTTTATTAAAGGACCTGTTGTTAATGTAGGTCCTGATATAACTGTCTGTGCTGATACAGCAGGTGTTCCACTGACGGCTACTGTATCCAACAGTTCAGGTGCAAGATGGACATCGACTGGAACAGGAGCGTTTTCTCCAGATGATATTACGATCAATGCAACTTACGTTCCTTCTGCTGCTGATATTTTAGCGGGTAATGTCATGCTTACTTTGAGTACGACAGGAGCTACAATATGTGATCCTGTTTCTGATTACCTTATTTTAAGAATTACTCCTGCTCCTGTAGTGAATGCCGGATTTGATAAAACAGTTTGTGCGGATACAAGTTCCGTTCAACTGAATGGATCTGTTTCAGTTGCAGGAGGTGGAATATGGACAAGCAATGGCTCCGGCTCATTTAGTCCTGATAATCTCAGTCTCAATACAAGTTATCTTTTTACCAATGCAGATACTGCAGCTCATCAGGTTACTTTCACTTTAACTTCAACCGGAAATGGTTTATGTAAGCCTGTTTCTGATCAGGTGATAGTGAATCTGACGCCTGTGCCATTTGTATCAGCTGGTTCTGATATTCAGGTATGTCTGGATGTAACAGCAATACCTCTTTCAGGATTGGTCGCCAATACTTCAGGAATGCTTTGGACTTCTACAGGTACAGGATATTTTACACCTTCTCCGGTTACAAATGAAGTCGAATATATTCCATCGGTTTCGGATCGTACCTCAGGCGCGGCCACTCTTACTCTTATCGCTAATGCTACAGGGGTATGTAATGCGAGAACACACAGTATCACCATAAGTTTTACTCCAGCACCGACAGCTGATGCAGGCCCTGACCAAACGATCTGTGCCGACTCATCAATGATAAGTCTGAATGGTGCGGTAACAGTTGCAACAGGAGGAGCATGGTCGACAAATGGATCCGGTACATTTACATCACCTTCAACTCTTATTACAGATTACATTCTTTCTTCAGCAGACAGTGCTGCAGGTCAGGTATCCTTAACACTGACATCAACAGGTAACGGAACCTGTAATCCGGTAACAGATGAAATGGTGTTAAGAATTACACCTGCGCCTACAATCTATGCAGGGCCTGATGTAACACATTGTGCAGATGTACAGGCGGTAAATATTTTTGGACTTACTACAGTCGCAACCGGTGGAATATGGTCTTCCTCAGGTACGGGTACATTCTCTCCTGATCCGGCACAGCTTAATACTGCATATATTCCATCCGCTACAGATACTGCAAATGGTTCTGTTATTCTTACGATTACCAGTACTGGTAATGGAACATGTAAAGCTGTATTTGATGAGATGACTATTAACCTTACTCCGGCTCCTGTAGTTGATGCAGGTGTGGCAGGGCCCATCTGTATTGATATTATGACCAGCTCACTTAGCGGAACAGTATACAATGCAGGAGGAGGAACGTGGAGTACGTCTGGTTCCGGAATTTTTTCAAATGTCAATAACCTGATTACGGATTATATTCTTTCAGCTACAGATAAAGCCAATACTGCGGTCACATTATACTTGACCTCTACAGGAAATGGTATTTGTAATCCTGTTGTTGATTCACTTGAATTAAATATCAGCCCAGGCCCGATTGTGAATGCGGGCGCAGATCAGATTATATGTGCTGATGCAGATTCGGTTTTATTAAGTGGTGAATATTTTCTTGCAGGCGGAGCAAGATGGAGTAGTGCAGGTTCAGGTGTATTTACAGCTTCTGATACTTCAATGATTGTTTACTACAAACCTTCTGCTGCAGATACCACTGCTGGAAGTGTGAAGATATACCTTACCACTTTTGATAATATGGGTTGTAATCCTGTCACAGACAGCCTGTTTATTACATTTACGCCTGCGCCTGTAATTAATGCCGGAACAGATCAATTGATTTGTGTGAATCAAACTTCTATAAACTTGTCCGGTGCAGTAAGTGTCGCCACAGGAGGAATATGGGAGAGTACCGGAGCTGGAATATTTAATCCTAATAATACTCTTAATACAAACTATGCTGTGTCACCTGCCGATACTTCAAATGGAGTTTATTTTATACTAACCTCTACTGGCAATGGAACATGCAAACCCGTACATGATACTTTATTTATTGATTTTCAGCAACTGCCTGAAATTAGTTCAAGTGCTACCACTATATGTGCAGATAATTCAGGAGCACCACTAAGCGGGCAATATTCCAAAGCACAAGGAATCAAATGGACTACAACAGGAACCGGAAATTTTCTTCCTTCCGACGTTGATTTAAATCCAACTTATTATCCTTCACCAGCAGATTTTTCATCAGGAAACATTCAGATTCAATTATCTACAACAGGTAATGGAGTTTGTCCTCCAGCAACAGCTGACATTGCTGTTACAGTAAAACCTGCACCAGTGATAGATGCAGGTACAGATAAAGTCGTTTGCGCTGATAATCCACCGGTTAATGTAAGCGGAACCGTTACAAATGCTGGAGGAGGTATTTGGTCCAGTTCCGGAAGTGGAAGCTTTTCACCGGATCCAAGCCTGCTGAATGTCACTTACAATCCCTCTGTTGCTGACATAGATACCGGAACGGTTCGGCTATATTTTACTACCACAGGGAATGGTGATTGTTTTCCAAGAGTAGACAGTATGCAAATTACTATTACCCCGAGACCTGTTATATATGCAGGTGAAGATCAACTGATATGCCCTAAGCAAACAAGTGTTACGCTTAATGCTACTGTAAATAATGCTTCTGGCGGACAGTGGACTACAACAGGTACCGGTACTAATTCTTCACCATCATCTTTAAACAATACTTATACTTTATCTGCTGGCGATTATTCAGCTGGTCCTATGATGTTTATTGTAACTTCTACAGGAAACGGTTTATGTCAGCCTGTAAAAGATACTCTTATGTTATCAGTGCTTCCATTGCCGGACGTTGTCGCAGGTGCTGATCAGGCCGTATGTCGTGATGTGGATGCAATTGCATTCTCCGGAGGTTATACCATCGCATCTGGTGCTACCTGGTATTCAACAGGTACAGGTGTATTTTCTAATCCTAATTCAACTATAACGGTCTATTATCCTTCTAACCAGGATAAGGACAATGGTTTTGTGAAAATTTACTACAAGACGATTTTAGCAAATACCTGCAGACAGGTAACAGATACAGCATATTTGTATATGACACCTGTTCCTGTAGCACAAACTATATCTGATCAAATTGTATGCGTGGATAATGATCATATCAATCTGTCGGGAGATATTACCAATGCCTCAGGCGGAGGATGGACAACTTCAGGTTCAGGAGTTTTTCTTCCGAATGCCTCTGATTTGGATGCTTCTTATATAATCTCGGCACAAGATAAAAGTGCTGGATTTGTAAGGCTTATTCTTACAACAAATGGTAATTTAGGTTGCTCAAATACAGACTCGGTCGATGTTACAATTTACCCTATTCCTGATATAATATTAGGGAATGGGAATGCATGTATTGGAGATCAGGTAGTACTGAATGCTCAACCTTCTAATATTCCTGTGTTTGGAGAAGCAAGCTTTAGCTGGGAGAAAGGTAGTAATAGTTTACCGTACAATACCTCTTCTATAACAGTTACAGATCCAGGGATTTACAAGGTAAGATATCAGTTAGGGGAATGTTCAAGGCATGATGAAGTTAATTTGTCATTTCATCCCAAACCAACACCTCAGGTAGAAGATCTGGTAGAGTTTTGTAAAGAGACTCAGCAAGTTGTAACACTTGATGGTGGACCTGCAGATCATTACCTGTGGATAAAGTCAGGAAATACAGATAAACAGGAAGTTGTAAACCAGCCAGGAATGTATTATGTGCAGGTTTTTAATGAATTCAATTGTTCAAATGTCGATAGCATAAAGGTGGTAGATATTTGTCCTCCAAGAGTTTTTGTACCAGGTATATTCACTCCTAATGATGATGGAAGCAATGATAAATTCAATACCTTTGGCAAATATTTTACTGCTTATAAATTCACCGTTTTTAACAGGTGGGGAGAGATAATTTTTTATACAGAAGATCCAACTGAAGCATGGGATGGTACGTATTTAGGAGAACGTATGCTTAACGGAGTTTATCCATGGATTTTGTATTATGAAGGATTGACAGAGAGATACAGGGGACCGTTTAAGGAGCAGGGAAGTGTAACTGTAGACAGATAGATTTATGAAAAAAGTTTCACTCTATTTATGCCTGATAGTATTATGCTTTGTTTCTTGTATGAGAGACCAGTATAAAGGTAACTCCTTGAGTGAGAGTAAACAAAAAGGGCTGTCGGATATGAGCAATAATTACCATGTAAAAGAAACAGCCAGAGTGCTGAATGAAAATAAAAACAAGAAAGAGAAGAGGGAAAAGCTTGCTGAAAAAAGAAGAGTTGCTCTTGCAAAGATGAATACCAAAAGCAGTACGAAGTATAAAAAGAAAAGATCGTTGGTGTTTGATTATTATTGATTTCTAGAAGTTTATTAAATTGTTGTCACAAAAGATGTAAGATAAGCTCCGGTTTTTTGGGGCTTTTTTGATTTTATAGGAATAATTATTTAGTTCCCGTATTCAAGCCAATTAAACTTCATCCCTAACCCTTCTCCTTCAGGACATGGCCGTCAACTTAGTAGATTTGATTGATGCCATCACTTAAAGCGATGGCATCAATTATTAAGTTCATGACTTTGCTTGAGCCTAAATTAATTGTCATTTTAAATTTTATGTATTGAGTTTAAATAACATGGTTACCTTATTTTTCAATTTATTAAGATTTTTTTGAGGAAAGGTCAGACCTCGAAGAGGTCATATGTTTATAGATAATACCTGGAAAATAGCTTACGACACCGTTGGGGTCGCATCAATGCTACATCCACTTTTCTATAAATATTCAATCCCTTCAGGATTGTAAGTAAATGAATAAAGCGATTTATAAAATTATAAACAGTTAAGTTGACGGCTATGTCCTGAAGGAGAAGGGATTTAGGGTGAGGTCTCATCCGTGGCCTGTCCCCTGACAGGCCACAACTTTCCTTACCCTAAAACCTGTCCATATAATGAGTTAATATTCTAAATTCATCTAATCCTTTTTCGTAAAAATTAGCTGAAGACCATTTATAATCTTCTGGACTTTTCACAAGATTCCATCTATCATTCAATGGATTCAAATGAATGTAATCAATTTTTTGTTCAACTTTTTTTCTTGAGTTCATTAATACAGCTAGAGGATCACGTTGCCAGAACCTATGTGATCGCTCAGATGTTTGTTCAACAAAAAACGGTAAGACTTTTGGATGATCTTTTCTAAGATTCTTTAAAAATTGACTGCTTGTCCATTTGTTAAATGATGCATGTGGACTTTCCTTCCCATTGAATTCAAGTAGTTCCCAGACCAAATGCATGTGATTGGGCATTATTACAAATGCATAAACTACTATCTTCTTATGATCTACAAGCCACTTTAACTCTTCTAGTATTATTAATTTAAATTTGTCTTCTTTTAAAAGGTGCCTACAATCCTTTATTGTATTTGTCCAGTAATAAACTTCTTTTAGATTCATCCTGGAATTGCGAATTGTTTTTAAGAAAGGGTTTTCCATAGCTCCTGCAATATAATAAACTTTGCTTGCTATAGACAGTGTGGCCTGTCAGGGGACAGGCCACGGTGCAGTCAATGGCAAAGAGTGTTTAATTGCCAGGAAGGGCATTCCCATCTAAGCTAATCCTATTGTTTATATTTCAAATAGTAGTTCATTAAAACCTCATTTTCTTCTCATCATTTTTTTGCTTTTTACATAACATTTAAGACCTTAGCTGCTCAATTTAAAATTTCCAGCTATGCAAACACCAGATTCAACTAATCCTCAGTTTGAATTGGCAGTACAATTTGTCAATAATACTTCACAGAATATTTTTCTTACAGGGAAAGCCGGTACAGGGAAAACTACTTTTCTAAAACATATAAAGCAACATTCTCATAAGAAGCTAGCAGTAATAGCACCAACAGGAATTGCTGCCATCAATGCAGGAGGCGTTACTGTGCATTCATTTTTTCAACTTCCTTTTGGTAGCTTTTTACCGCTTGGGAGTAACAATGAAATGCCTGAAGGTAATTTTTTTAACCGCCATATGCTTTTAAAGCAACTTCGGTTTGGCGGAATGAAAAGAAGGTTATTGTTGGAGCTTGAGTTGATTATTATTGATGAAGTTTCCATGCTCAGGAGCGATTTGCTGGATGCGATAGATTTAATATTAAAGCATGTTAGAAAGCAATCCAATATACCATTCGGAGGAGTACAATTAGTCTTTATTGGTGATCTCTTGCAGTTGCCTCCGGTGGTCAATGATGAAGATTGGAAAATACTTAAACAGTTTTATACAAGCCCGTTCTTTTTTGATGCACAGGTTTTGAAAACAGCACCTCCTCAATACCTGGAGCTAAAGAAAATATATCGTCAGACAAATGACGTTTTTATAGGCCTGTTGAACAGACTTAGAAATGATCAGGTTCTGCAACAAGATCTGGATTTGTTAAATAGTTATTACCGTCCTGAATTCAAGCCTCAAATACAGGAAGAGTACATTACGCTCACAACACATAATAGGAAAGCAGAAGAGATTAACCAGAGAGAGTTGAATAAACTTGAAGGCGAAGCGCATATTTATAAAGCAGAATTGAAAGGAGACTTTAATGAAAAAACGGTAACTGCAGAAGTAGAGCTCTTACTTAAAGAAGGGGCTCAGATCATGTTTATCAAAAATGACAAAGGAGAGAATAAAAAATTTTACAATGGGAAATTAGGTGTTATTAACAGACTTGAAAAGGATGCAGTGTATGTTCGCTTCTCTGCTGCTGATGATGAATTCAAGGTAGAGAAAGAGACATGGAATAATGTTCGCTATAATTTCAATAAGGAAACAGATGCTATTGAAGAAGAGGTGTTAGGATCTTTTACTCAGTATCCTCTAAGGCTCGCTTGGGCCATTACTATTCATAAGAGTCAGGGTTTAACCTTTTCAAAAGCAATAGTAGATGCCGGAGAATCTTTTGCACCCGGACAGGTTTATGTAGCACTGAGCCGCCTGATCTCTTTGGATGGATTGGTCCTTTATTCAAAAATAAGGTTAGATTCTATCAATACAGATCAGCATGCGCTGGACTTTGCTCTATTGGAAAGGGATGATCAAAGTCTGCATCAGGATCTTAAAGAAGGTGAGAAACAATATGTGCACGCTAAGCTTCTTGAAGTGTTCAATTTTGCTGCACTTTCCGATGTTATGGAGCAGTTCAGTACAAGCATGTTTGATAGAAGATTGACATTTCTGGATGAAGCCACTGAATTAGCAAAATCTCTTTTAGAGAAAGCAAAAGCTATGGAAGTTGTAGCCGAAAAGTTTGTAAGACAAATGGAGCAGCTTTTGAAGACAGCATCTGATGATAAATATGCAAGTTTACGGGAAAGGGTAGATGCTGCTGGAAAGTATTTTTTAGAATCCATGCAAAAGGAGCTTTTCACACCTCTTGAATATCATTATGATGATGTGAAAAAACTGAAGAAGGTAAAGCAATATTTACAGGATCTTAATGAAGTTTCTGATTTGATTAAGAGAAAGAAATACCAGCTTGAGCAAGCAATGCAGTTAACAGAAGGCTTAGCTTTCGGATCAGATCCTGTTGCACTATTAAAGGAGGTACAGCTATCAGGGAAAAATAGACTGGAGAGAGGGAAGGAAAAGCCAGTGATACAATTGCCAAGAGTGAAGGCAAAGAAAGGCGATACACATAGGTTGAGCCTTGAGTTGTTCAGGCAGGGTAAGCCAATAGAGAAAATAGCAGAAGAAAGAGGTCTTAACATAAGCACTATTGAAGGTCACCTCGCTTCGTTTATTTTTACCGGAGAGGTAGCAGTGGAGGAAATTGTAAAGGAAGATAAACTGAAAGTTATCGTAGCTGTAATCGAGGAAATGGGAGATATGAGGACTGCTGTATATAAAGAAAGATTAGGAGAAAATTATAGTTATAGCGAAATAACGGCAGTTATGAATTGGAGAGCAAAAATGGCAACAGGGATTAAAGAGGATTAATAATAGAACTAGGAAAGCTATCTGAAATTTAGAGAGCGAAAAGTTTTTCCTACTGAAATAAATTATAGGATTAGTTTTTTTAACTTTTGACATTAAGGTAATGAGTACAGAAATTTATAATACGTCCCATTATATTAGTTTTGTCACTTTTCTCCTTGATGAGAAAAGTAACCAAAAGAATCAAGGGCTGTGAGGAAATTTGCTAAAATTTCAGTTCGTTACGCTAAAAATTTTGAAACTCGTCCTCCTGCGTCGGCCTCAAACATCAAAATTTTTGGCCGCTTCACTCACTGAAATTTCTTAACGCAATTTCCTCAAGGCCCGGACAGGTAAGCAAAAGAGACCAAAAGCATTAATCAAGATAAATTATTAGATTTTTTTGCCTTAAGAAATCAAAAAAGTATATTAGTCTGATAATGAAATTTTTTTGTACATCTAAAAATGACTTCAAAGTATTTTTTAGATTGATTTTGTACTACTTTTTTACAGAATAGCCGTAAAAGAAAATTACTTTTAATTGATTAATAGGAACATAAAATGGTTTTAAACGAAAAACAAAAAGCAAGAATTCTCTCTGCTTTCTCATCTGGAAATTTTAATCTGCAGAATGAAATTAGTAATCTGGAAAATGAAGGGTTTACCAAAGAAGATGCCACCAGTCAGATTCAAGCTGTGATTCGGCAAAAGCTTTTTGATGAACAGGTAAATAAGGAATCAACTGAAGATTACGAAAAGCTGGCTGCATTTGGTTTAATTTTTTTAGGATTAATCGGTCCTCTTTTTAATATAGAAAACTTTCTGTGGTATTTTTTTGCCTCTGTTATAGCCGCCGTAGGAGGGTATCTGGCATATAAGGATAAACCCTTTGGCGGAGCTGTAAGAAGCTTTACCTTCGTTGTACTGATTCCGTTTTTCTATAACTGGTATGTCTCCGGAAGATCTTCAATTATAAAAATAGAACTTTTAATACCTGTTGGATTAGCAATACTACTAGCGTATCCTACTGGATGGTTGGTCTCAAATATGTTAAAGGAAAATAACTGATTTTTTGTCAATGGAAAAACATGTACTAAATGAACGTCTTAAAAGGATAGAGCCTCTTGAGACATTGTGCCAGTTCTGTAATAGCAAACATTCAACAAATATGAATTTGAATTATTTTGTTCCTCTCTTCAAGGAGCAGGATAGGACAAATTTAGTTGTATATAGTTCTGTGAAGTTCAAACAAATATCTGTAGGGATTCCAAGATGCGCTTATTGTTATAAAATTCATAGCGAAACAAAGGTTAAAACATGGGCAATAAGTCTTTTGGCGGGAGCAATTCTCACTGTGATGGGCTTTTACATGTGGGGACCTTATGGAGTATTTTCCTTTATCGGATTTTTTATGGCCGCTCTTCTTACTCCAATGTTTATAACAGATGTAATTATTAAAAAGAAAGGTATACTGCCTCCTCAGGAAGGAGCGAAGAAAGATGTACTTGTTCAGGACTTTGTTATCAGCGGCTGGTCATTGACTCAACCTTCTCCAAGGTAGTATTATCAATATAAGGTTAAATAAAAACTTTTAGATATATTTTATAGGATTAGGGTTTTATTCCCGTCATTAAGGTGTTGAATAGGGAAATTTATAATATGTCCCATTATATTAGTTTTGTCACTTTTCTCCTTGATGAGAAAAGTAACCAAAAGAATCAAGGGCTGTGAGGAAATTTGCTAAAATTTCAGTTCGTTACGCTAAAAATTTTGAAACTCGTCCTCCTTCGTCGGCCTCAAACATCAAAATTTTTGGCCGCTTCACTCACTGAAATTTCTTAACGCAATTTCCTCAAGGCCCTCCGAGAACTAAAGTATTAATCCATATATTTGATTTAAAAGCAATAAATAAAAAAATGAATCCCCGGAATATCACTTCCGGGGATTTTTGTCAAGTCACTTTTGAATTGTTGCTCTTATTATGGTTCCTCTTTCAGTAGTTACTTCCAACATATAAATTCCAGTCTTTATTACTGGTGGGAGTATTCTGAATGTGCCTGCATTGGTCTTTTGAACTTCTGCAAAATACTTGAATCCCAGTGTTGAAACTAAAACCGCTTCAGCTACAATTTCTTCTTCATTAATAAATGTTATTTTTAACTCGTTTTCAAATGGGTTCGGATATATCGAGTATTGTTGGCTGGATTCACGTGCACTTAAAGTTGCTGTTGATGTAACAGTGAAGAAAATTGTCAATGTGTCGAGCAAAGTGCCCTGTGCATTGGTTTGAGAATAAGCATAGCCTTTTAACCTATGTACACCTAACGGAGGTGTCCATGAGTTATAATTTCCATTATTGTCTCCTGTCATAGCGTATGGTGCAGTATTTTCAATTCTTCCGCTTACTCCATCCAGTTCAAATTTGATGCATCCGAATCCAGATGGAGCTGTGTTGGCTCTTATATTCAGATTGCCGCCTGTGACATTTCTATTGATAATACTATTGTTGGGTATTGGATCAAAGCCAGCGACAGGTTGCTCTGTATTCGCATTGATAAGTGTAAAGCTTTGCAGGTAATCAGGTCCGGAGGTTACGCTAATCTGAACGGAGTCTTGTGAGTAAGCTGTTGAATCATCATAAGCTTTTATTCTTATTATATGTGTTCCTGTCTGAAGATTTAGGATTGGGAAAGAATAAGATGGGACAGAGTCTTTTCCTAATAATAAATTGTCAAAGTAAAATTCCATATATTTAATTACCCCATCAGGATCACTGGCTGTTGCAGTTACTGTAGTGTTTGCCCCAGTTGTAAAGTTGGATAAGTTAGCAGGAAAAGTTATATGCGCTAAAGGCAACTGATTTGGTTTTTTGATCACCTTTATAAGCACAGAGTCTGTTGCAAATGCTAATGAATCATCATATGCTTTTGCCATGAAGTGATAGGTGCCTTGCGGAAGGTTATTAATATCGACAGCATATGATGCTATGCTGTCTGTGCCTATAAGCAAGTTGTTCTGATAAAACTCTACATATTTAATATAACCATCGTTATCAGTTGCTGTAGCGTTTATTGTAAAGTTAGTTCCATAGGTGATTTCTGAGTTGTCTTCAGGTGAAGTAATATTGACACTCGGTACCTGGTTGGGAAAATCTTTTATGATAATATTTACCGAATCTGAAGCTGTGGCTAATGCATTATCAGTTGCTTTTACTTTGATGTCGTGTGTACCTATTGTTAATCCTCCTGTAGAATAAGTATAAGGAGAAATTAAATCTGTAAATATTAGTGAATCGTCCAGGTAAAACTCCACTTTGGAGATTGTTCCATTAGCATCCTGTGCATTGGCAATTATATTAATAGTTTGAGTACTTCCGAATGTTTGATTGGAGGTGGGACTCGTCAGGTTGACAGTTGGAGAAATGTTTGTACCCTCTTCTGAAAAGATGAAGAAGGCCCAATCGTTACTATTCGGAGATGTCAATGTTTGATTGACTAATGATGTAGATTGATTTGTGAATTCTCCTGTAACAGGATTGTATATTCTGTACTTCCAGTTACCTGCTGGGATGTTCACAGTCGCAGTGCCTCCTTTGCTCAGGTAAGCGACATATTTTTTTTCTGTATTGCTTCCCAATAACCAGTTAGAGGCGCTGTTGGAAATATTTTGGTCCATTGGTTCCATTGACTGAAATGGAAGGTAGCCGTAAAATAAATTAAGTGCATACTTTCCATAATTCCAGAATTTGTCTCTGCTTCTGAAATCTTCACAATCTAAATCATCAATAGCTCTGGAGTTGTCATAACCGAAATACCAGTCATTTCCGCCGCCTCCTCCGGTAAGGTTTCCCCATAAAACGTTTTTTCTTAAGGTTACCTGATTATTAACTGCCGGGCTGTCTGGATTTAATCCTCCGTTCACTTCATCATGTTCTATAACCCATTTATATCCCGCTTGAGCAGATAGGTTTCTCCATTTTATCGGAAGGCTATGACCGACTGTGTTTGGTTGTTGTAGGGATGTTCCATCAAAATTTATATCTCCCAGCAAAGGTGTATACAATTGATCCGGTGAAGTGGAATTAGCTTTTGTATGCACTTTAACAGGGTGTTTATATGGATCGTTTTTTTTGAAGAAAGCGGCGTCAGCTTTTAATTGGGCAGTACTCCTGTTAGTTTCTTCTCCAAGATTCCATAATACGGCATTATGATGTGAAAACCTTGCAATCATCTCCCTATAATAGATAATACGTTCAATACCAAGATTACCGTTGTTGAGCATGCGATCATTTTCAGCTTCCTGAAAAACAAGTTGCAAGGTGATTCCTTTTTTTTCCATATGAGAAAATACAATCTCCCACTGATCTAGCTTGCTCACATCATAGCGTTTTGTTTCCGTATATGTTGTCCATGGATAAACTTCACGTCCATCTCCATTTACATTCATAAGCAGAAAGAAAAATTCACTGATATCTTTTGATGATAAATAATTGATAGCTCCTATGATACCTTTTCCTAAGCCATTTTTCCATGTAGTATCTCCGGCTTTCCAATCAGAAAGATGAGGGGCATAATGATGAAGACCATCCGGAAGGTTATTAACTGTGCCGCCAGTGTGATCCTGGGTATTGTCAAATTCCCAGTATGCTAAGAAGTTTTCAGGACTTCCTGCTCCGTTTTTAAGAAAGTATGTACCTGTTCCTTTGAATTTATAATAATGCTCGTTATGATGTTCAAGCCATCCTTTCCCTCTGAAATCTTTTCCGCTTTTGTCAGATGCTGATACAGAAAAAGACCCTGTTGTTCCGTCTATAGTAGCGATGGCACTTCCTGCAAGAGAGTCAGATGATGCTGCGATATTTGTACCATATCTGAATGAAGTTTTGTAGCTCCATGTACCTGTTTCAGGCGGATTGAAATTTACTTTCCATTTGTTGCCAGTGCTGTCAGAAGTATTGTGTGCATTACCGTCTGTTGCATAATATCCTGGAACGATATAGGTATGATTTCCTGAAGTGAAATATACGTTTAACCTATAATCGCTAAAAGGATTGATAATATCTTTTTCTGAAGTTGAAGGTCCTGTAAAAGTCAAAGTTACTTTATGCCATTGTTTCAATTCTCCTGTGATGGAAGGCTGAGATAGTATGACCAAAGGAGAAATGAAAAGATATATGAATGTTATTGATTTACTGAAGTTATAATTCATGGATTGGTTAGATTACAAGTGTGTAACCATCTTTTTTTTGTGAATGTTTTTGGCAGGGAAAAGGCTTTGCTTGTCAAATTTTTTAATAATTGTCGGGGCTTTATATAACGTTTAAACAAACGTAAAACGAGCATCGTTATACTTTTGAAAAGCCTGTAAATCCTACGTTTTATCGAAATACTATGAAAATTAATAACAATATATTATTGCTAACAATAATTTTATTTTTGTCAAGTGTGTCTTATTCTTTTGGAGGAGATGAAATACCGGAAAATAAAAAGAAGAATAAAGTAAAGAATAAAGAGAATGCCCCGATTGGGTTAACATATAAGTCTGGTTTTAAAGGGAAGGACGATGGATTTCATGATTACTTTCTTACAGTTCAGCTTGGAGGTTTCTGGGCTTACAATGATGCTTCGGTGAAACTTAATTCACCTGAACTTGAAGGGACAGATATTGATCTTGAAAGGGATTTTGACTTAAGTAATAATAAGTTTTTCCCAAGAGCTGATGTGATCTTCAGAATAGGAAAACGTCATCAGATAGCAGCTTCTTTTTTTAGTCTTTCCAGAAAGAATTCTCTGGTGCTTGATAGGACAGTGTCGTTCGGTGATACTACGTTTTATGTAAACTCTGGTCTTGATGCAAAATTCAGACTTAATTCCTACGGTCTGGATTATAGATTTTCTATTATTAAAACTCCACTGTGGGAAGCAGGTGTATTGCTTGGTGCCAAAGCATTTGATGTATATGCCAGAGCAGAAGCACATCTGAATGGTTTTAGCTATGGGGTTACAAAGCAATATTGGGCTCCCGTTCCTCTGCCAGGTGTACACGCTTTGGTTAATCTTGGTAAACATGTTGTACTACGAGGTATCGGAGACTATTTTCAACTTAATATAAATGACTGGGATTTTAAAGTATGGGAAGTAAGACCAGGAATTGAAATTTATCCGATAGAGAATGTTGGTCTTTCATTTTACTACCATTACCTTGTAGCAGATGTGAACAGAGTACCCGAAGAAGATATAAATGGTTATTTTAAGTATAAAATTAGTGCTGTTACCGGCCAGCTTGCTGTAAGATTCTAGTCAAAGTTAAATGATATCATTTGATATTGAGCCATTAAAATAAAAAGGTTTTAATAGGATTTGTTTTTCAGGAATTGTTCAAAAAACGATTTTAAATTATTGACAGTTTTAAAAACGAGTGGTAACTCTAAAATAAGATTATGAAAAAGGTCAATATATTTAATAGGATAGTTTTGATGTGTGGAATGCTGTTTGTTTGTGCAGCAAGTGTGTTTGCTCAAATATCATCAGATAAGGATCCGAATGCTGATTTCAGTCAGTTTAAAACCTTTGGCTTTAAACCCGGAACGGTTATAAATCAGGGAAAGACTGAAACGAATAATACCATTATGGATAATAAAGTTGATAACGCAGTTGCATCTGAGTTAACAGCGAAGGGGTTAAAAAGAGATGATAATAATCCTGATCTTATAATTACTTATTCAGCCGGTGCTCAAGAGAAAACAGAGCTTGAAGATGCAGGTCCTGGTTTTGCAGGTCCAGGTATATATGTAGCAGACGACTGGTGGGCGGATTCTTATGACGAGTTCTGGGCAAATACCTATAACGAAGGAACCTTAATGATCGATGTAAAAGATGCTCAAACAAATGATCTTGTTTATAGAGTATATGGCGCAGGCGAGGTTAAGAAGAAATCAAGCAAGCAGGATAAAGAAATCAACAAGATTGTTCAAAAGGGATTTAAAAAGTTCCCTACTCAATAACGATCGATTACTTTGATAACGGAAACAGGTTGCAATTGATGCAACCTGTTTTTGTTTATGGGGGGCACTCCCTTACGGATAACAATTTATTGTTGACGAGCCTTATTTTAAAGGGAAGAATTTGAAAGTTATGGCTTTATATCAAAAAGATGATCATCGCAGTAATTTGTTGGATGATATTTATGCATCTCCTGATCTTGGTGTGTCTATGCCAAAATACAGGATACCTGAGGAAGAACATGATCCAAGGGTTGCATATGCTGCAGTACACGATGAACTGATGCTTGACGGTAATTCAAGGCAGAATCTGGCTACTTTCTGTCAGACATATCTGGATCCTGAAATACATAAGTTAATGGATGAATCGGTCGATAAGAACATGATTGATAAGGATGAGTATCCTCAGACTGCAGAAATTGAATCTCGCTGTGTGGCTATGATTGCTGATTTGTGGCATTCTCCGGATGCAGCGAATACAATAGGATGTTCAACTACCGGATCAAGTGAGGCAGCCATGTTAGGAGGATTGGCTATGAAATGGAAGTGGAGGGCAAAAAGACAAGCTCAAGGCAAGACAACTGATAAGCCAAATCTTATCTGTGGGCCTGTTCAGGTATGCTGGCATAAGTTTGCACGTTATTTCGATGTGGAACTTAGGGAAATACCGATGGAGCATGGAAGATTATTGATGTCCCCGGAAGAAGTACTCAAAAGATGTGACGAAAATACCATAGGGGTTGTACCTACTTTAGGGGTAACCTTTACACTTCAGTTTGAAGATGTTAAAGGTATCAGCGAAGCTCTTGATCAGTTGCAGAAAGATACGGGACTGGATATACCAATACACGTCGACGCTGCAAGCGGTGGATTTGTCGCTCCATTCCTGTATGAGGAACTGCTATGGGATTTCAGATTATCAAGGGTGAAATCAATTAACGCATCAGGACATAAGCATGGCTTATCCCCCCTTGGAGTTGGTTGGGTAGTTTGGAGAGAAAAGCATGATCTTCCGGAAGAGTTGATATTTAATGTTAATTACCTTGGCGGTAATATGCCTACATTTGCTTTAAACTTCAGCAGACCAGGAGGACAGATCATTGCTCAGTATTATAATTTTCTAAGGCTGGGAAGAGAAGGGTATAGAAGAATTCATCAGTCATGTATAGATACAGGAATCTACCTTGCTGAAGAAATAGCAAAGTCTGGTCTTGTAGAAATTATCTATGATGGAAGAGGAGGACTTCCCGGATGTTGTTATAAGCTTAAGGAAGGTCTGAATACCAATTACACTTTGTATGACCTTTCGGACAGGCTTAGAGCAAGGGGGTGGCAAATTGCTTCGTATTCTTTGCCTTCCAATGCTCAGGATGTAGTGATTCAAAGGATATTGGTAAGACATGGTTTTACTCATGACCTTGCCAATCTTCTATTGGAGGACATAAACCGATCAGTTGATTTCTTCAAAGCACACCCTGTTGTAGAGCCTATGACAAGGGAAGAAGCAGGAGGATTTAATCACTCCTAAATTGAAAGAAATATTGCATTCGTTCGGTATATTTTCAGAACGAATGCTTTTTTTGTGCATGTATCCTGTTTAAACATTTTTTTACTTGTCTTGTTGACTTATCAGTTTCAATAAAATCAGCCTTTACAGAAGATGTGGAGGTTCATATTCTTCACTTATATCTAAATCTAATGTTTAAATTCAAGGATGAAGGTCCAAAGGTAAAAAAAGATGAGATTCCTGTTAAGCAAGGTACCATTACTACTTTTGGAATTAGCATGATGACGTGTGCTTGCGTGTTAAGCTTAAGAGGATTGCCTGTGATCGCTAAGGAAGAATTAACTATGTTTTTCTATATAGGATTTTCAACACTTTTATTTTTGATTCCAGTATCCCTTGTATCGGCTGAATTGGGAGGCGCTTTTGGAGGCAGGGCAGGTGGAGTTTATACCTGGGTAGGAGAAGCCTTTAATAAGAAAACAGGTTTTATTGCTATCTGGTTGGAATGGGCGCAGACAATCGTATTATACCCTACAGTCCTCGGCTTTGCATCAGGAGCCTTTGGTTACGCCCTTGGTAGGCCGGATTTGGCAAGCAATGGAATGTTTGTTGGTTTGTTTTCAATTTTTATATATTGGGTTGCCACTTTTATTGTATTCAGAGGTTCAGCAGTTATTCAGAAAGTAACTAGCTATGGATTTCTATTAGGGACTGTTATTCCAGGATTATTGATTATAGGGTTTGGTGTGACATGGATGGTAATGGGTGAGGACATCGCATTTCTACATCCTGATCCTAGTGATGCCACTGTAAGTAAGATTATCGATGGAAAAGCAGAGCCTCGTGTCTTTCCTTATTTTAAAAGCATTACAGATGTAGCATTTCTTGCAGGTATCGTTTTGCTGTTTTCAGGAGTAGAGTCTCAAGCTGTACATGCAAATGAGTTGAAAAATCCTGCAAAGCAATTTCCTCAGGCTATGTTACTCGCAGCTTTGATAATATTCAGTATTTTTACTTTAGGAGCATTATCAGTCGGTGCTGTAATTCCAGGCCAACAGATTAATGTACAATCTGGATTAATGCAGGCATTCTATAAAATTTTTAATAAGTTCCATCTCGGGTGGCTGACTTATATTTCAGGTTTGTTAGTGACCTTTGGTGCTATAGCAAGTGTCCTTTCCTGGCTGTCCGGTCCGAGTAAGGGACTTCTTGTTACTGCTAAAGATAGAATACTGCCAGATATGATGAGTAAGACTAATAACAAGGGAATTCAAACTGGAATACTTTATTTTCAGGGGTCATTTGTTACCATATTGGCTTCACTATATATCTTTCTGGAGGATGTAAATGTGGCATTCTTTCTTTTGACAGTTCTTACTGTTGGTCTGTATCTGATCATGTATATGTTGATGTATGCTGCTGCCATAAGATTAAAATACACTCAACCTAATCTTCCTAGGTCCTATAAAATTCCTGGTGGAAAGACAGGTATGGTAGTCGTTGCCGGGGCTGGTTTTCTTGCCGTTTTATTTGCCTTTATACTCGCTTTCGTACCTCCATCTCAGCTGCCTATAGGAAGTCCCGCTTCTTATGTAGGAATGGTGATTGGAGGAACAGCATTCTTTACAGGACTTCCCTTTTTGATTTTTTATGTGAAAAGAAAAAGAGGGACAGATCTGAGTGGCAAACCTAATGTGTGAAAATTTAAAAAGATAGTGAGATGATTCATACGGGGTTTAATATTGATTGCTATAGCAAGTTAATGTGTGTCAAATTTTTTAAAAGCAACCTTTAATTCTTTGTTTAGTGCGTTAACAGCATATCTGGATTCAAATACAAGCATGACGCTTGCTCCGAATAGAAGAACAACGCCAATCAATCCTAACACCAGTGGAACTGCATAGAAATTTAAAGGAGTGAGTTTAATTATTGCAAGAAAGATACTTGTAGCGAAGAAATCACAAAGTGCTAAGTACTGGAACCATAAGCTTTGTTGAAGGTATTTTGAACGAATGGCCATCATATGTAATATCTCTAATGTATGACGCGTTTCTTCATCTGAATTTATCTTTTGTGATTTACTATTATAGTCAAGGTTTATAATCTTCAATAACTCTCTAACCCTGTCTATTACCTTGCCGGATCTTGTGCTTGTTGATAATATCAGACTTAGTGTTGCCATGATTAATATAACAGGGATAATCATAGCAGACAGGATAGCTACGGTTTCCTGAAATTTATCTTTGTCCATATATTATCTGATTAAATTCATTGTTTTTATTACGTTGTCAATAGTTTTCTACAGGATTCATTTTACCGTATTTCTCAAAGGATTTCTGTAGTAATGTAAGGCTTGAAACATCCAGGTTGACAATTCCTGTTAATGGTCTGTCAAGATCAGTAATAAGCAACATGATTGAAGATATAATTATACCAAGGCTAATTGAAAATTTAAGTTTTATAATTTTTGAGTATCCATGATAATAGCCGGTTGAGAAAAACGAAAATATTGCAATTAAAATCAATATGTACATTATTGTAATAGGTGCGCGGTTTTCAAGTGCTGAGGAAATGCTATCGCTAATGTCTACAATGTTGTTCAATGACTGGATAATAAGACTTGTGTTAACGTTGGGCTCCAGTTTTCCTATCTTAGCGGATTTCGCCCAGATTGTTACCTGAAGATTTATCAGCTCAGTTTGTATTTCATCTTGCCTTTCAGGAGTGCTCCTTATCTTATATTGATTGTAATACTGGATCCTGGTTGCCAGATATTTTTTTAAGAGGTTTCTGAGGTTATCTTTTAGAGTACTATCCTTGAGCAGACCCACTCTGAAATAAGCCGTCCCTATACTTGTAGCCTCTTTATTGATCAATCCTCTTCTTTCTTCAAATCTTGTAGATGATACGCTAAATGAAAAGGCCAGCAATATGCCTAGCAGAGATAGGGAACCACTTTGAATAGACGAGATTATAAAAAAATCATTACTGTTTGTAGTTTCTTTGCTAAAGAATTTCCTTCCCTGGCGAAATCCGAAGAGATAAGATATGATGAGTAGTATTAATACTATCAGTATGGATATCCATTCGTCTTTAAATGTAAAGGAATCATTGGTAAGAAAATATTTCATAAATCAGAACTCTACTGTACACAAAACCTGAAATTTAATTACATGTTCTGATTTCAATTTTTAATAATTGAGATAAGTTTTTATTTCACTGGGATGATAAAAAAACAAAATTAATTAAGCTCGTTGTAACATTTTTATACCATCCCTGTTTGGCTTGAAACATCCTGATACCAGATAGGAGAAGAAGATATCATGACTTCTGACCTAAAGCATTTAACTATATCTATAGAAATTATGAAAATTATAAAATCAAACGTAAAGAAGTCAATACTGGGAGGACTCATTATCCTATTATTAATCAGCATAGGTTTTTTCTCTTTTATTCAGAATAAAGAAAAAGCAACGGAAGAAGAAATCAAAGCAGCAGTAAAAGAGGCTTATGATAAATTTAAAACTTTAAAGGGAGGAAAGAATGCAGATTATATACCATACCTGGCAAAGGTCGACTCTACCTTTTATGGAATAGTAATAGTTACTGCTGATGGGAAAGTTTATCCAATTGGAGAAACTAAATACGAATTTGGTATTGAATCAATTTCAAAGGTATTTACCCTTGCCCAAGCTTTACAAGAAAAAGGAGGCAAAGTGGTAATGGATAGCGTAGGTGTTAATGCAACAGGTCTGCCATTCAATTCTGTACAAGCAATCGAAATACAAGGACAACAACCACAAAATCCACTGGTTAATGCTGGTGCAATAGCTACAGTTAGTCTATTGGACCCCAAAAACAACCAGGAAGCAAAATGGAATAAGGTACAAAAAAACTTTAATCGCTTTGCTGGCAGAGAGATTAAAGTTATTGATGAATTATATAAATCGGAAGCTGCGACAGATCAGCACAATGAAGGAATTGCGCTACTACTACAATCATACAATAAACTATATGATAAACCAGCGATCGCTATTGATGTATACACTAAACAATGTTCATTTGGTGTCAATGCTAAAGATCTTGCTGTAATGGCAGCTACGCTGGCCAATAATGGAGTTAATCCATTAACAAAAGAAAAAGTAGTTGACCCAAAGCATATCCCACAGATATTAGCGGTAATGAGCACTGCAGGACTTTATGAAACTACTGGAGAATGGATGTTTAAGGTAGGCTTACCTTCAAAAAGTGGCGTAGGTGGAGGAATAATTTCTGTAGTTCCAGGACAAATGGGAATTGCGGTATTTGCACCTCCTTTAGATAAGGCTGGGAATAGTGTAAAAGCACAAAAGACAATTGAATTCCTGGCTGATAAACTAAAATTAAACGTATTCTCGGCGCAAAATTAATTATAGGAGTATAAGTTTATAATTGACTAATATTCTTTTAATAAATGTCATTGTCTTATTTTCTCAGCAACGACAATGACATTTATTAATCTCCCACCCAGTGCCACTAATTAATGTACCTTAATCTTGTCTGCAGTCATAAAGACCTGCAGATCTTAATAAAAGGATTTTAGTGGGTAAATTTTCCTTATATATAAATGGCTACTTCAGTTTTTCTTTTAAAATAACATTTTATTAGAATGAATACTTTCAATGCATATATCTATAAATGGAAAATTCACTTTATAGTAGCTCTGCTATCAGCTTGTATATTCTTCACTCTTTTAAAGTATAAGAATGTTGCAGCTAAGACAACTCCTCTTACTCAATTAGCCAATTATGAATTAAATGATTCACATTTTCACCTTACTAATTACATTCAAAAAGGAACTGATATACATCAGTTTTTAAATATAATGGGCGATAAAGTAGGAAGGGTAGCCTTATTCGGCATTCCCCTTCAGCAACAATGGTCTTATAGAATTTCTGGAGATCATGCTCCAAAGTATTACCTGGAAACAGATGCACCATTATATTATTATTCCTTCACTGATGCATACATTGCCATGACATATAAATCTTTATCAAAGGAACAGCAAAATCGATTCGATCCAATGATTACAGGATTTAATCCGACAGATATGTATGCAGCTGATCATATAAGACGTGTATTGATGACCTTTCCAGGAGTATTCTCCGGGATTGGAGAGTTTACTATTCATAAAGAATTTGTTTCACCAAAAGTGGCAGGGGATGCAGCCAGCTTATTAGATCCCGCTTTAGATAGTATTTTTAGTTTTGCTGGAGAAGTAGGATTGGCTGTTATTATACACAATGATATAGACGTACCATTTGCTAAGGAAAACGAAGAACCTGCTTACTTTAAACAAATGAAGAATCTTCTTAAACGCCATCCTAAGACCTCAATCATTTGGGCTCATATTGGTTTAGGAAGAATCATTCGTCCTGTTCAAAGTTCACCAACAGAGGAAGCAACTTCGAGGAATAAAAATCAAATACAATTGGTGCAGGATATTTTAAATGACCCGAAGTTAAGTCATGTGCACTTTGATATTTCCTGGGATGAAGTGGCTAAGTATATTGTAAGAAATGATACTACCGTTCGTGCTGTGGCTGCTCTTATAAATCAGTTCCCGGATAAATTTCTATTCGGAACTGATGTAGTTGCACCCGATAATCAGAAGGAATACCTGCAAGTATATTATCAATATGATCCCTTGTGGAAATCTTTATCTAAAGAAACCAAAGATAAGGTATGCAAAGGAAATTATGTAAGAATTTTTGACCAGGCAAGAAAGAGAGTAAGAGAATGGGAGCAGGTAAATATATATGTTAAAACAAAATAAAAATTCTGTTGTTTTTGCTTTACCACCCGAAATTCTATATTCTATTGATCGTAGAATAGCATGTATTCATTATTTAATTTTAATTTAAAGAATTTTAAAAATGAAAAATCTTAAGGGAGTATCCTTCATTATAACTTTGTTTTTTTTGTCATTATTTCATTCTGTTCGTGCGCAGGAAGATAAAGCGCCTACTTCTGAAGCAGCACCTAAAAAGGAGAAAGTGGACAGTATGTCGATTTACGGGTTTGCTATGGGGGATGCGGGATACAATTTCAATAACATAGATCCACTTTGGTTTGATGTGGTACGACCAACAAAATTACCAGCTTACAAAAATCAGTTCGGATCAGATGGTAACACCTTTTTTTCTGTTCGTCAATCACGACTTGGAGTAAAAAGTTATTTCAATACTCGTTATGGACAAATGAAGACAATCTTTGAAATAGATATGTTTGGAGTTGGTGTGGACGCTGGAGAAACTACCATTCGTTTACGCCATGCCTACGGTGAATTGGGGCGTTTTGGAGCAGGACAAACGCATAGTCCTTTTATGGATATTGACGTATTCCCTAATATATTGGACTACTGGGGACCTAACGGTATGATTTTCTTTCGTAACGTACAAATACGTTACATGCCTATTCAAAAAGAACACAGTCTATTGACGTTTGCATTGGAAAGACCAGGTGCCAGTCAGGATATGGGAAGGTATACAAGCAGTATCGAACTGGACAGTATAGAACCTAGATTTCCTCTTCCTGACTTTTCTGCTGAATATCGCCAAATGGGAAAGTTCGGTTATGTGAGAGTAGCTGGTATTATAAGAAGAATTATGTGGAAAGATCAGAATCCTGATTCACTTGACTTGTCTGGTGGGACAGTGGGATGGGGCTTTAATGTAAGTACCAATTTAAATCTAGGTAAGAAAGATATTTTCAGAGGACAGTTTGTATATGGCCGAGGAATACAAAGTTATATTAACGATGCTCCTAGTGATGTTGCACTCAAAGAAGATGCATCTCCTTCTCCAAAGCCAGTCAAAGCGGTTCCCATACCAATGATTAGTTTGGTTGCTTTTCTTGAACATACCTGGAGTGAAAAGTTCAGTACAACATTAGGTTATTCAATGTTAAACATTGATAATCCAGATGGTCAGTCTGATGATGCATTTCACAAAGGTCAATACGCCATCGTTAATTTACTCTACTATCCAACAGACAATTTAATGGCCGGTATAGAATATCAATGGGCAAAACGAGATAACTTTAGGGATGGATGGGATGCTCATTTGAATAAAATTCAAGTTTCTGTGAAATATAAATTTTCTCAATATATATACAGAAGGTTAAATAAATCTTAGAAGGTGAATCCTGTTACTTCACCAGGTCATTGCCAGGAAGACAGCTTCAGAAGGATTTTCAGCTCAATACAGGTTTTAATTATTTAACTTAATACTTAAATAACCATGAAAAGAAAAGTACAATTGTCAAGAGGTTTATTCCTGAAAGGTTTTATTGGTGTTTTAATTCTTGGTGGTCTTTTGTTCTCTTTTACATTTTCTAAAGATGAGATATCAGCTGAAAATATTGACCTGGTTATAAAAGAAGCATATGAAAAATTTAAAGGTGTTAAGGAAGGGAAAAATGCAGATTATATTCCTTATCTGGCTAAGGTAGATCCCAATTTATATGGTATTGCTATCATTACAACAGATGGACATGTACATCTGGTAGGAGATATCAAATACGAGTTCGGTATAGAATCAATATCTAAGGTGGTTACATTGGCTCTTGCTATGCAGGACAGAGGACCTCAAGTTATAAAAGATAGTATAGGTGCAAATGCTACAGGTCTTCCATTTAATTCAATCACAGCTCTTGAAACTTTGGGGAAAGAACCTCAGAATCCCATGGTTAATGCAGGCGCTATAGCAACAGCCAGTATTGTGCTTCCAAAGAATAATAAGGCTGAAAAATGGAAAAAAATGCACAACTATTTTAACAAGTTTGCAGGAAGGGAGATAAAGGTTATCGATGAGCTTTTTAAATCTGAAATGGAAACTAACCAACGTAATAAATCAATTGCAATATTGCTTCAGTCTTATAACCGTATCTTTGATGATCCGATGATCGCACTTGAACTTTATACCAAACAGTGTTCATTTGGTATCAATACAAAAGACCTCGCAGTGATGGCTGCGACTCTTGCGAATAATGGTGTGAACCCAATGACTAAAGAGAAATTGGTTGAAGCTAAAGATGTTCCGGAAATTTTATCTGTAATGAGTACTGCAGGTTTATATGAAAATACCGGAGAATGGATGTATACTGTCGGACTACCTGCCAAGAGCGGAGTCGGTGGTGGTATTATGGCAGTGGTTCCCGGTAAAATGGGGATCGCTGTATTTGCTCCTCCTTTGGACCCTGCTGGTAATAGTGTGAAAGCTCAAAAAGCCATTGAATTTATTGCAGACAAATTGTCTTTGAATTTATTTTCTGCAAAGAAATAATCTGTTAAGCATTCAAGTACATAATTCTTCATATTTGAAATGTTGTCTGAATGTAAGCCAACTTTTAGGTATGAAGAAAACTTTTTTTAAAACCTACTAAATGCATCTCTAATGCGACGTTCAGACTTTTTATCATATGATATCTCCGAATGGAGTCGATCATCCAATGTTAATTAATTGAATTTTATTTTTTACTATTACTTATGTAATGTATATTTATTACGTAAGTAGATTGTGTTTTGAAAAGTTTTATATCCATATTTCTGATCATCAGTTGTATAGCTGTAATTTTTCTCAAGGATAGCCTTAGGAGTATCCATAGTCTTTTGCATTATATTCCAAATCCTTTTCATAGTCACGCTCATATACATGGTCACGGTCATTTGCATCATTCAGGTAATGAGCATCATCATAGCCATCGATCTAATCATCATTTAAAAAATCAACATCAGGTTGATCATAGATATGAAGGCCATCATCATCACTCAGAATCTGTACATGATTATGAGGTAGTAAAGGAAGAAAATAAACACTTGCATGATCATGATGTACTGGAACATTTTGGCTTAGAAAATCAGGATAATGAATCCTCTACAGATAGCAGAAGAAAAGAAGAAAAGGACTCATTCAAGATACAATGGTATCCAGGAATTTATTACCATTATGAATTCAATGTCAATGGAAATGTTGCGGAGAATTATTTTCCCGGAAATAATATTTTCTTCTTAATATATTTTCAAAATCCTCCTTCTCCTCCTCCTCCTGAATATACTCTTATATAATCTCTAATTCCAAAGCAAGTCTTTGCAGTTGTGGTGTTTTTATGACTCCATCAGATATTGATTTGCCCGGAATTTTTAATGATCACTTTAGATCATAGCCCAATCCCTATGTTTAAAATGGAGATAGGGAGCTTTTATATTCTTATCAATAACAGATTTAAAATGAAGCAGTATATACTTTTTACAGCAATATTCATTTTGCTGAGCTGTCCTGCTTTTGCCCATGGAATCATCAAGGGCAGGATAGTTAACTCAAAAACCGGAGAGCCACTGAATAATGCAGTGATCATTCTTAGGGAAAATAATACAATGATTTTGAGTGATGAAAGCGGAGCTTTTGAGTTTCGCAGACTGGAAACAGGGGTTTTCCATCTGGAATGTTCCATGCTGGGATTCAGGTCAAAATCTCAGGAAGTAGTAGTGGATGAGAATGAAATAAGATCTGTAATTATTAAAATGGAAGAAGGATTTCTCCAGATAGATCAGATTACAGTATCGCCCAGAAAAGAAGTAAATTATTTCAATGCGATAGACTTTCGTTTAAGACCGACCCAAACAACTCAGGATTTGTTAAGACTTGTACCAGGTTTGTTCATTGCACAGCATGCAGGAGGTGGAAAAGCAGAACAGATATTTATAAGGGGGTTTGATGTAGATCATGGCACCGATGTGGCAATCTCTGTTGATGGTATGCCTGTGAACATGGTTTCACATGCTCATGGTCAGGGGTATGCTGATCTCCATTTTGTAATCCCCGAAACGATTGAAGGAATGGACTTTTCCAAAGGCCCATACGACGCTAAAGCAGGTGATTTCAATACTGCAGGGGCTGTTCGTTTTCAGACTTTAAATTATATAAGGAAGAATTTATTAAAGTTCGAAGCCGGTAGTTATAATACCTACAGAGGGGTAGCACTGTTAAAGTTGCTCGATAAGGCTGATTCGACGAATTCACGAAGACAAAATGCTTATATAGCATCTGAGTTTGTTACAACCAAGGGATACTTTTTGTATCCGCAGAACTTTGAACGTCTGAACATAATGGGAAAATATACAGCAGATCTGAATAGCTCTACCAGTCTCAGCCTTTCGCTATCTACATTTGCAAGCAGTTGGGATGCATCAGGGCAAATTCCTGAAAGAGCGGTAAGAAATGGGCTTATATCCTGGTATGGAGCCATTGATCCCACGGAAGGAGGAAATACATCAAGAAGCAATGCTAATCTTTCTTTAGTGAAAACGCTTAACGACGGTGCTGTCATCAGAAATCATTTATATGGAATAAACTATAAGTTTAATCTATATTCTAATTTTACCTTCTTTAAAGATGATACCATTAACGGAGATGAAATCTTTCAATATGAAGAAAGAAACATCTTTGGATACAATGGCTCATATTTAAAAAGCTATGAGTTGTTTGGTATAAAAGCTTCTACAACTGGCGGTGTAGGTTTAAGGGATGATAATATTAGGGACATAGGTTTGGCTCATACTGTAAGAAGAAGAATTCTCAATGATATTAAAAAGGGGAGTGTTGATGAGACAAATGCAAATGTATATGTAGATCAGTCTTTTTACCTATCTCCCAGACTTACTCTGAATCTTGGCCTCCGATATGATGCTTTTACTTTTCGATACAATGACAGGTTCTCAGATACTCTGGCTAAATCACGAAGTCTGAATGTATTCAGTCCAAAAGTAAACCTGTATTACAATTTGTCACCTGGAGCTCAAGTATATCTCAGTGCAGGTAAGGGCTTTCACTCCAATGATACCAGGGTATCTGTTATGGACTCAGTGCGCAATAAGATTCCTTCTGCCTATGGACTTGATCTTGGCACTAATCTGAAAATCGGCAATAGGGTTTTTATCAATGCCGCTTTATGGTTACTTACCATGGATACAGAGTATACCTATACAGGAGATGACGGTACTATAGGTTCCGAAGGTAGAAGTCAGCGATATGGTTTTGATTTCAGTGCACGGGGACAAATGAACAAATGGCTGTTTTTTGATTTTGATTTAAATTACTGTAAGTCAAGGCTTACAGATAACTCAGACGAAACAGGTTACCTACCTTTAGCTCCGAAATTCTCTAGTATTGCGGGACTTAGTATACGTAACCTTAATGGATTTAATGCAAGCTTACGATACCGTTATCTTGGTCAAAGGCCAGCAGCAGAAGATAATTCTATTGTAGCTCAGGGGTATTTTATTATGGATGCAGTAGTGAACTACAATGTAGAGAGATTTCAAATTTCATTATCAACAGAGAATCTGTTTAACCAAAAATGGAAAGAAGCTCAGTTTGCTACGGAATCAAGGCTTAGAGGAGAAAGTGTTCCGATTACAGAAATTCACTTTACGCCCGGAACACCATTGTTTATAAAAGCTGGATTAACCTATTTATTCTAAAGAAATAATAGAAAGGGGATATGGCAAATCTCCTTTCATGTCAAGCTGAACGATCAATGATTCTGTTTAGTTATAACTTATATAACCTCAAAAGTCCGGCTTATGACACTCATTAATTTCGCCAGATCTGAATTTGTAAAGTCAGTGAGTGATGGTTCAAAAAACTTTACAATAAGAAAGATAAGAAAACATCCTTTTAATAAGGGAGAGAAATTACAATTGTACACGGGGCTCAGAACAAGGCATGCTATAAAACTTCGGGATGCTGTATGCAAAAATGTATGGGATCTTCGAATAGAAGAGCATGAAGGAACTTTTTTATTTAAACTGAATGGGCGAAGGCTTTCACGTGAAAGAGTTAATGGAATTGCCCACAAAGTGGGATTCCGGACTGTTGATTTATGGATTGGTTATTTTAAGGAGAAATATGAATTTCCTTTCGAAGGTCAATTAATTGAATGGTATTAACTCAATATTGTGTTATAAAAAGATTAAAAACTTGAGTATAAAAGGGAATGTCAATAGCCGAGGGAAATCCACTGTGTATCTATGAGGCTTCTCCGTATTTCTCTGAGTAAACGTCTAACTGAGGTTCACCAAGGATTAAGAGCGTCATATCCTTCCATTTTTTTTTGTTAAAACCATTTCCAATTCCGAAAGATTGCAGTTACTGAGGGAAGATAATTAGTACCAATAGAAGATTTTGCAAAAATGTTTTAACTATGGTTAGATTCAAGGGTTAGTAAAGAATATCATCTATTCTAGCTGGAAGATTCAGTAATTATACTTGATATTGAAGGGAAGGTAAGTTTCTCACAATTTACCATCACTAATTCAAAATAAAAGATTTTAAAAACCTTATAAGAGGATGTTGAAAGATAGCTTTATAGTAATAGAGTTTCTGGCAATTGCCTCAGGATGTCTTTCCGGCGTATTACACGCTCTCCGGAGAAATTTTGATATAGTTGGAGTAATGATTATCGGAATTGCATCCGGTGTTGGAGGTGGTATATTAAGAGATGTTTTGATTAGCAATGGACCTCCCTTAGTGATTAAATATGAAAGCTATTTAATTACAATTTTATCAGCCACATTTATAGGAATGTTTTTTGGAACATTGGTAAACAGGTTACAAAAGGTAATCTGGCACATAGATGCTTTTTCACTTGGTTTTTTTACAATAGCAGGAATGCAACGTGCATTCCTTAATGATCTGTCCATATTGCCTGCATTATTCCTGGGTGTAATTACAGCCACAGGAGGAGGATTATTAAGAGATGTATTGTCAAGGGAAACACCGGTAATATTGCTTCCTGGGCATCCGCATACCCTTGCATCACTATTTGGTGGAATACTCTATATGGCATTTATAAAGCTATTCGGATTTGAGATTATTGTGAGTGAAATAATAGGAGTTATTTCAACTTATATAATAAAACTTATTGCATTAAGATATGATCTTATAGTTCCTACACCTCCTGATGTTATGCATCATATTCAGCATTTATTAGAAAGGCGAAAGAAGAAAGGGAAGGAGTAAGCTTTATAATAAAGCATCTACTTGTAGTTTATTCTCGGTGATCAATGAAAAACCAGGAGTTGAACCAACCAATAGTAAATCCAGGAAACTCCTGCTATATTGAGAACAAGAACAATTAAATTTTTATTTGTTCCATATTGGAGCCCGAGTATCCCCGGTATGATAAACAGGGTCGCTATGCCTGAGGTTAGCAGAATGTAAATATTGTTGCTTAAATTATTTTTTGAAGTTAAAATCATCAATGATAAATACCAGAAATAAAAGTTTCCCGCGAAGTTAAGAAAAGACAGTATTCCATTCAGATATCTTAGTTTTGTCAGTACGACTTCTTTGGATTTTAGTCTGTAGTTGATTTTTGAAATGATTATTACAAAAACAATAAAGCATAAAAGTAGAAGGAATAAGATAGGAATGCTCATAAGTAATTTAGATAGGTATTTATAAAATAAAAGTAGTAATTAATCAAAGAGGTATAGCAGCTAAAAAATAAAGTCCTTTTTGAAAAGGACTTAGTATAAAAAAAGCACGTCCTTTTCAGGAAGTGCTTTTTTACTTTTAGCTTTCGGCTTTACGCTTTCAGCTTATTTAATACTTTCTGCAACAGCAGGCTCAAAGAACATTGTTTTATTCAATGCAATGATTGACTTATTAAAGTCTTCACGGTTCACAATGAATTGAAGGTTTACTTTTCTTAAAGAGAAACCTGCGCTCTTGATATTTACATTTGCTTCAGCCAATGCACCAGCAGCTTTGCCAAGTACGCCCGGCTGATCCATGTTAGAGCCGATCATACAAACAATAGCTACTTTTTCAACCGCTACTTTCTGATATTCTTTTTCCAGTTCATCAACTAACTTTTGTTTAAAGTCTTTCTCCCAGATTACCATAGAAATGCTGTTGGCACTAGTTGCTTTGAAGATGTAACTTACTTTATAAGATTCGAACTTCTGCATGATCTTGAGGTCAGAACCAACAGTGCCTACCATAAGTGGATCGAAGATCTCAATGATAACAGCCTTAGACGTACCTGTGATCACGTCCACTTTTTTCTTTGGAGAAATATATTCTCTTGTAATTAAAGTACCTGGATGTTCTGGCTCGAATGCATTTTTGATTCTTAAGTCAATGCCCATCATTTCAAGAGGCTTTGAGGCTTTCGGGTGAATAGCTTCCATTCCTACATCTGCAAGCTGATCAGCTACGTCATAGTTGGTATTGCAAACAGGGATACAATTTTCAACTCCAACAATGTTAGGGTCTGCAGAAGATAAGTGGTATTCTTTATGGATAATAGCTTCCTGAGGTTTTACAGCAACAGCAATCTTACAGAAAGTAACTTCTGAATATCCTCTGTCAAATTCTCTCATAATACCCTCTGTACCTTTTGTATATCCTGTAACAACGCAGATGGTCTTAGAGAAATCTATGTCTTTGAACGAATGCTCAATGCGCTGATCGATTGTGAAAGGATAGTGATCATCAAATCCTCCAAGATCTATAAGGGTTGCATTGATACCATGCTTCTGAAGAATATTAGCAAATACAAATGCTGAATGAGACTCACCAAGAGATGCAAGAATCTCTCTTGATGCCTGAAGTATGTTTTCGCTGCTCACATAACCTGAAGCAAGCACGTTAGCCAGGTTCTCAAGGAATTTTTCCGCCTGAGATATTTTATTGGCAATATATTCGTCTGCAAGTTTAAGGTCAAGCCCAAGGTCAACGTATTTTTTGTTGATCTCCTGAAGCTTTTCAGTAGTTTCCTTCAAAGGTTTGTGGAAGTCCTTTTGTTGGGTGATATGATGGTAAACACCTGGTTCTCCTGTTTTCTTATTTTCCAGCAGCCAGTTGGTTACCCCCGAAAAAGCGGAAACCACAAAAATTCTGTTATAAAGGTTTTCATTTTCTCTGCCATATAATACGATGTTTTTCATTACATCATGAAGGGCAGTCATACATGTTCCACCTATTTTTTCTACTGTAAGCATTTTGAGATTTATGTTATATATTCACTTTATGTGTCTTTTCAAAAGAGAAGTTCAGGTTATCATTCGGTTAAGAAATTGTTTCCTGAAGTTTAAGGCCGGAAGTTAAAATAGATACCCTTTCCAGGTTAGTTTTCCCTTTACTTATGCAAATTTATTGCAAATAAAAGAATTTTTAGTGTTTTAGGCACGCTGATTTTAAGTTTGGTAACAAAGAATTTTTCGGAAAGATGGAGGAGCATAATTCATTTAATGTCCATTTTAAAAAGTTTGAATTTATTCTCCTGTTAATCAGTTTGTTGTTAAGCCTGGTAGTTGGTAGTCAATTTTAACGGAAAATTTGATAATATCTTCCTTGTATGAAAAACTTCCTGCTCGCAATTTTTACCTGCTAATTTTCCTTTCTTGGTACATACTTTTTATCCAATTTTTAATCAAAATTCAATAATATGAGAAAATCATTACCATGGAGGCTGATTATTAACTGGCCTCCCTGTTTTTTTATTTACCGTAGTTTAGGTTTAATAGTCAAAGGTTTAAATGATGGCTTGATTTCATTAAAGCTCTGGTGAAATAAATTTTTAGTTTTAATGTTATCTTTACAGCCAAATTTGATTCACAATGCAAAGACTAAATTTTTTAAAAGCTACATTTCTTATATTTTCATTTTTATTCCTCGGAAATATTTTGTCTTCATGCAAGAAAGACAATCCCAACCCATACGTCAATTTTACACTAGATATAAATGAAAATTCCAATTCTGCATTGAGAATGCCCGGTGGCTCAGTAGTTAGCAATGGTGCGATCGTTGTGAGATATTCCAACTCTTATCTGGCATTTTCCAATTCATGTACCTATGATGGTTGCGGTTTAAGTTATTCATCTATTTCCAATCGCTTTATCTGTTCCTGCGACGGTAGTGAGTTTGATATTAATGGAAGATTTTTATCCGGAAATCCCAGCCCAAATATCCCTCAATTCAATGTAACTCAGAATGGTAGCTTATTGACCATAATTAGTAAGTAATCCTGTTCAAACAAAAGATATAAAGCCTGGTTGCTTATTAGCAAATAGGCTTTATATGCAAAATGAATATTTGTACCACCTAGATGAATGGATCATTGCTGTGGTATTGTTAGTTGTACTGGCAATCTTTTTTGAACTCGGTTATATCCTTGGAGTGAAAAGACTTGTCAGGAAAGGAGTTAGGGACGAGGATATTGGAGCCATACTGGGAGGTATTTTGGGGTTGCTGGGGATAATGTTCGCTTTTACATTTTCAATGGCAGCCTCAAGGTTCGATGCGAGAAAACTTGCTATTCTCAAAGAGTCTAATGCCATAGGGACCACTTACCTTAGAGTATCTCTTTTACCCGACTCAATAAAGCCAGAGGTTTACACCCTTCTTGAAAAATATGTGGAATACCGTCTTATATACGATCGCACTACAGATCGGAATAAGATGAATGCAATTGTGGACAGCTCTGAAGTCGTTCAGATAAGGATTTGGAGAAAGGCTTCCAAAAATGCACTATTAAATAATAACTGGAATTCTTCACTTTTCATTAATACTTTAAATGAAATGATTGATCTTTCCGCTGAAAGATATGCTGTTCAGCTCAATCACGTACCTGAGATCATCATTTACCTTATGATTTTGCTTGCTATTATCAGTACTTTTACCCTTGGCTTTGCCTGCGGACAGGAAAGAAACAGAAAGTCTATTTTTTCATATAGTCTTGTTGTCTTAATGATACTTGTATTGATGGTAATCATAGACCTTGACAGGCCATTGAGGGGAATTATAAGAGTGGGAGACCAAACCCTGATGAATCTTGATAAATCTATGGAAAAATACTCTCCTTTGAAGAAAGTATCGGAGTAAACATCTATTACCCTATACCTGTTGTATTCATTCTTACCAAGGTTATATCATGCAAGTTTTAAAATCTTCAGATCATTGGAAAATACTGTTTTTGTCTGGCATTGTTATTTTAATGGTCAATGCTTGTAAAGACCCTGATCCGGTGAATGATCTGGAGCCTTTTCAGAAGGATTTATATATCTCTAACAGAGATGCTTCAGTTAATTTTGCTGACTTTAAAACTTACTTTCTCATTGATTCGCTTAAGATGATTGGGAAGGACACTATGAGCATACGTAAACACTATCTGACGGAGAGTTTAATTATTCATACCATTGATTCTAATCTTCAGAATTATGGCTTTGTCAAAGTAAACAAAGATCAAAATCCGGATGTGGCTGTGGTCGCTTCTGTATTGAGGTTTAAAGAATCTGTTCCTCTTTCTTATTCTCCGACATTGTTTGGACCAGGTGTTTTTGGATATACGTCTTCCAGCGAATTTGGCTTTCCTGGATATCAGTTTTCAGCGCCTGATAATTTTGGGTTTTATTCTTTTGATGTAGGAAGTCTGACTATTGATATGATTGATTTGAAGAATGCACCGTCAGCAGGGAAATTGAATATAATATGGAACGGACTTATAGCAGGTGCAGCGAATGATTCTCTTGTAGCAAATCCACAGAGAGTGCTAACAGGTATAAATGTTTTGTTTGAGCAATCCCCATACTTAAAGGATGGAAAGTAAAATGTGGACTTATAAAATAAAGCTTCTTTGTCTGCTGTTGCTGATTCTACTTGCGAAACCAGAAGCAAAAGCCCAGTACAGAAATTTGTTCTTATATAATTATTCTGCAGGAAAAACGGTTGGATCCCTGGATAAATTCATTGATGGAAAATACTATGATGGATTTCATATTGATTTAAGGCATTTTTTCAAAGAGGATTATTCATTTGGATTTCGGATTGGCTGGAATAATGTTAAGGCAGTTCTGGACCGTCAGAGTTTTCAGACAGATAAAGGAACCGTTTCTGCAATTCAGACAAGATATATGAGTAGTTTACCTGTAGTTCTTAATGCTTTTTATTATCCTCTAAAGGGAAAGTCTCTAATCCCATATGTAGGGGGAAGTCTGGGAGTATATGTTATGGACTATCAAAAATGGTTTGGTTCTGTTGCCTTCAAAAAGAAATCATTCAGGCCTGGTATAAGTCCTGAGATAGGCTTTCTGGCACCTATAAAAAAATCAGAAGTAGGGGTAGGCGCTTTCGCCCGGTTTAATTATGCAGCATATTCCCACGAAGAAGTAAAAAATATGATTTATATGGAGCTGGGAGTAATTATCTTCCTGGGGGATAAGAACGATAGGAGTTGTGAGTAATAAATTTTAAGTTATAAGAAACTTACAACATAAAACTTATTACCTAAGACTTAAAAAGATGGTATGAGTTCGCTTGAGCCGTCGGCGTTACAACCAGATCATTGATGCAGACATGAGCAGGCAATGAAGCGCAGTAAAATACAATATTAGCAATGTCCTCTGCCTGTAAAGGCATGTATCCCTCATAAACTTTTTTAGCCTTATCTTCATCTCCTTTGAATCGAACAAGAGAAAATTCCGTCTCTGCAGCACCTGGATGTATGGCTGTTACTTTAATGTTGTGCTTTAACAAATCTATACGCATTCCTTTGCTAATGGCATCTGTGGCATGCTTAGCAGCGCAGTATACATTTCCATTTTCATAAACTTCCTTCCCCGCTATAGAGCCTATGTTTATGATATGTCCTTTATTGTTTCTGATCATGTAAGGAACAATAGCCTTAGATACATACAATAATCCCTTGACATTAGTATCTATCATGAAGTCAAAGTCCTGCAGATCTGCATCAGCAAAGTTGTCTCTACCCATTGCACCCCCTGCGTTGTTCACAAGAAGGTCAATTGACTTCCATTCGTCAGGGATTCCTGTAGCAATATAAGTCACCTGATCTTTGTCCGTTACATCAAAGTCATAAGCCAAAACGGCAGCATTATACCTTTCTTCCAGTTCCGACTTCAGTGCATTTAATCGTTCTTTGCGTCTTCCGGTAATTATACAGCTCCAGCCTTCCAATGCAAATTTTTCAGCTATTGCTTTTCCAAAACCAGACGTAGCGCCTGTTACAAGAATTATCTTCTTTGTCATTGATTAAATGTTTTATGTTTAAGCGCCATTATTCTTCTGAAAGATTCTTCAATTCTGTTTTCTTTGATTTCACCTGATCTGACAAGCTTTTTAATGGTTGCATGTATTTGGGTTGCAGAGATCCTGTCTTCAAGGTGAACATTGTTGCCGAAAAGTAGGATGTCTACTCCAGCATTTATAGAAAGCTTAATTGCGTTTTCAAGCCCATAGTTTTTGCTGATGGCATTCATCTGCATGTCATCTGAAAAAACCACTCCGTCAAATTGAAGTAAGTCTCTCAGGATATCATTGACAATAGGTCTGGACAAGGTTGCAGGAAGACATGTGGTGTCCAGATGGCAATTGATTATGTGCGCAGTCATAACAGCATCACAGTTACCGGATCTGATAATGTCTCTGTATGGCCAGAGCTCCATAATTTTCCACTGGTTGGTGATGTCTACTATCCCCAGGTGAGAGTCTACAGAAGAACTGCCATGTCCGGGAAAATGCTTTAAAATGGTTTTTACTCCAAAATCATGATGACCTTCTATGCTTAATAAAGCTTGTTTTGTGACAATTCCAGGGTCTGCAGAGTAACTTCTTCCGGCTTTATAAATTACAGGATTTTCTTTGTTAAGACCAAGGTCTACATCAGGAGCGAAATTGAGGTTAATACCAAGCTCTTTAAGTTCTTTAGCAAGATTTCTGGTATAATAAAGGGTGGAATCCGGATTATTAAGATTTCCCAGATATTGGGCTGAGGGCATCTTTACGAAACCATATTTTTCTTTTAATCTATGTACTTTCCCGCCTTCTTCATCTATGGTGACAAAAAGAGGAATCGGAGCTTCTGCCTGAAGATCTCCAATCAATTTTTTAAGGGTTTCTGCTGATTTTGTCTTGCTTATATTTTTTTCAAATACGATTACGGAACCGACTTTACCTGCCCTTAATTCTTTTCTTAAAGAGTCATTTTCTGGTAAAAAGGTCCTGTCGTTCAAACCAACAAGGATCATTTGTCCAATCATTATATCGAGACTATCTTCAGATAATGGTTTGGATCTTGCTTTTGAAGTTTTGATAGGTGTGGTCCTTGTTTGCGAAGTTTTTTCCTTTGTTTTACAGGAAATAAGAATAATAAATAGTAAAAATAAAATTCTGAATTTCATTGTGATAGCATTAGTTAAAGCAAATAATATTCTACTAAAACCGATAGAGGTATTTGCTGTTTGCCAAAGATAAGAATCTTTAGCTATTAAATAAGTTGTAAATTGGCAGGATAAACTTGTGAATATGACTATGATTAAAGCTGTAATCTTTGACATGGATGGGATTCTTATTGATTCTGAGCCTCTGTGGAAAATTGCAGAAAAAAAAGCATTTGCCAAAGTCGGCCTTATTATGAGTACGGAAATGTGCAATCTTACAATGGGGTATAGAATTAATGAGGTTACTGACTATTGGTATGAAAGAAGACCTTGGGAGGGAAAAAGCAAAGATGAAGTGACTGAAGATATCATTCAAACTGTTATTGATGAAATAAAGGCTAATGGAAATGAGCTGAAAGGGGTAAAGCGTTCCTTAAGATTATTGAAGGAGCAAAACTATAAAATTGCGCTTGCTTCTTCATCTGCTATGAGGATCATTAATGTCGTGGTAGACAAACTGGAGATAAGGGAATATTTTGATTCAATTTGTTCTGCTGAAACCGAACCATATGGAAAACCTCATCCGGCTGTATTTATCACCGCAGCAGATAAACTTAAGATAGATCCGCATCAGTGTCTTGTTATAGAGGATTCTGTAAACGGTGTGATAGCTGGCAAAGCAGCACGAATGAAAGTCGTGGCAATACCGGATGAAAGTCTTTCAGGAGATAAGAGATTTATCATTGCAGATACAATCTTGCCGGATCTTGATCATTTAAGTTTGGATTTAATCAGAAGCTTTTCTTAGATGGATTTTTAAGTATAATTTAAATCTTGTCGTTATCCTTGTCTGTTCCATTCTTAGGGCATTTCCTTGTAGAGACGCCATGCTGGCGTCTCTCTATCGACAAGGATGGAATTTATCTTGTCGGGTACAATGGTGATAAACAGTATTATCTATAATATTTCATCATCGTTTCATTATCAAAGGTTTTGAGACGCCATGCATGGCGTCTCTAAGTGCTTATTTACTAAGAAAGGCAAGAGCCCTTTTCTTACACCTCAAGAACCTCGATATTCTTTTTTATTCCTCGAACTTCCGTAATCATTATAAAAAACATCGCTATACTTGGGAGTAGTCCCGGATTCATAATTCGGTTACATATTTCCCTTGTCATAGCCTTATTGCTTTCCCTTACTTCTGCTTTTCCCTTTTCGTCTGACATGGCTAAAATGCAGGCACATTCCCAGCTTTTGCATCTGGCAACCGATACACTGAAGTTTAATAGTCTTCTTTCCAGCTTCGGGATCATTCTCGCAAGCATTCCCAGGATAGGAGATAAAAAGAAAATATCTTTCTCAAGCTGAACAATAGCATCGGAAAGGATTTGATTTATTTTGAAATAATCCTTACTCAGATTGATGACTTCCTTTCCTGGCGCCACTGCTACACAGGTGTTAGGGAGGTCGTAGTTGACATGTGCATTTACTCCTAAAAGCAAATGCTGAATGATGGTATGTTTCTTTTTACCATTTTCAAAAGCATAAAACCAGGGACTGTCAGCACCAAGAGTGTTATTATGGTAACTTTCATAAGCATCCAGATAGTAATTGGCAAAGATTCTTACAAATTCCGCCATACGCTGATTGTCTTCAAATTCTCCTTTTTCGACTGACCCACTAATTTTGATAGATATGCTTTTATAAAAGGCAGCAAAGTATCCATTCCTGTTCCTGCTTTTTTCACAACTAGCGATGATTTTATCCAGCTTTGTTAGGGTCGATTCGATAGACTGATCTTTTGTTGGATTACTTTCCTGCAACATTGGTTCTGAAGATTTTATTAAAAGTATAAATTTTGTTCTATATACAAAAAATGAATATCATATCTTGTTGGAATTGAGTGTTTATGAAGGCCTGCTAAACAGTCGTGTTAGGGAAATGTTAAAATAATAGATTGATTGAACTATTGGAGGAGGGAAGAGATGTTAAATAATGTTCCGGTATTGACAACATTACCAGCTACTGATATAAACAGGGCTAAGGAGTTTTACGAAGATAAACTTGGTTTGACGATTGAGGAATTTTATGAGGACATGATGGTGCTGGACGCCAATGGAGTTAAAATCACAGTTTATGAAAGACCAACGCCGACTAAAGCCGATCACACCGTGATGACTTTTGAGGTGAAGGATATCGAAAACGAGATCAAAGGTCTCAAAAACAAGGGTGTAATCTTTGAAGATTATGACATGCCTGATTTGAATCTGAAAACCAATAATAATCATGTGGCTGTCATGGAAAATGACAAGGCTGCCTGGTTTAAAGATTCAGAGGGTAATATCCTCTGTCTTCATGAGACGCTTGTGAAATAATTAGTTGAAAGGTGCTGTTTTAGTTTTCATACTAATAAATACAGGTAGTTCATTGACACGCATGAACTACCTGTTCAATTTTTATAAGCTGAAAGCTTAATGCTTAAAGCGGAAAGTAAATTCTACTTTTATCTCAGGCTTAAAACTTGGAAGTTAAATCCTTCTTATTAATAATAGAGAAGAAATGAGCATGAAATTAGTTCTTAATTATTTCTTTTCTAAAAGCGCATCTGCTGCCAATATCAGAAACAGATAATCAGTAGTTCCGCCACCTAAAACATATTCTGTTTGCTGCCATAGGTAAGGCCATTCAAGAAGCTCAGGATAATCCGGTCGGATCAATGCAGTTCCTGAAGCAATTCCTCCTGGGATATATGACCAGTCGTCTCTGTTAAATCCGTAAGCTACAGTCAATGATTTTGATCCGATACCTGATGCAAAGGAAGATGTATTAGATCCCGGATGACAGCCAAGTATAAAGTTCATCGCATGGAGCATATAAGTATCTGGAAATATCTCTGGAAATGATGTGTGCAGAAAATACTGCTGAACACCAAAGTTCTGTATGCCCCAACCAGCGCCCCAGATATATGGCTCATATGGTATGCCATATGGATTTTTCTTTTCCTGTTCGTCTATCTTGGCACGGAATGCTTTCACTGCCTTGAGTACAGCTTCTTTATATTTTTTATTATTCACAAGTGAGAAGCTTCTTCCAACTACATAGCCCGTCTGCTCGATGTTCTTGCTGATAAGATCTGTATGGGCAATGAGAAAGTCAGCGTACTTTTTATCTTTGGTTGTGATCAATAATTCATTTGCAAGTTTAACTCTTTGCAAAGGATCACTTTCTTTTGTCCTGTTCCAGAGTTCCTGAGCTATAAAAAGACTTTTAGCCGCAAGTGTATCATTGAATCCCTTCATCACTCTTGAAGCAGAAGCCAAAGTTGCTGCAACAAAGAGTTCTCTTTCAGGATTGTTTTCTGTAAATACCCATCTGTCATCAGCGGAACCAGGATAGCCTACTTTAGGTGTTGTTGAAGAAGCTTTCAAAACGTAATTCTTGTTGTCTGTCATGTTTGCCGGATCACCAAGTAACACATATTGTCTTAGTGTCGGGCAAATGATACCTCTGTACAACCTTCCTAAAGATTCATAACCGCCCACAATTGACAATAATCCATGTTCTATTTGCTGAAGCATGTCTGGTTTCCCGTCTGGCTGGTGTATTTCAGTTATTTTATTTACCTGATCTATGCTAGTATTGTCATAGTTGGTTTTAAATAATTCATAAGCAAGAGAAAGTCCATGAACAGTTTCTGCCTGAGATTCTACACGCAGATCGAAGTCTCCGGCATCGTGCCAGCCACCTCTGTTAAGTCCGTTGACTCTGTCCCCAGAAGCATGCTTACATAAAGTAGAATTACCTTGTAAATAGCCATCAAAATGATTGGTATCTGTAGGTGCCATTCTTGCATCATCAAGGTGACAGAAGCCGTGCCAGACTTTGTATCTATCATTTACCTTCATATGACACATCTGTGCGGGAAGAAAAGTCTCCAGCGTGGGTTGCCATACATTTCTCTTGAATACATCTTTACTGATCTGAAAAGGTTCTGTTGTATAGGTATTGTATTTTACAACATACATTCCAGGTTGTTTTATTGAGGTAAAATCAAACTTCAGGTATTTGTAACGGATGAATTTCCCCCAATCATTAGGTGTTGTTTCCAGAGCTTTTTCCAGAGCTCCGTTTTCACCTATTCTATATAATGTTACGGGGTATCTTTTAGTCTCGGAAGCATCAAGCTCTACTACTGCTACTTTTTGCTGAGACGGATGATAGCCAACTTGTGAAAGTTGTACTACAGGTTCATATTTCCAGCCAGCTATTGCATGCGGGGTTATTAGCCATTCGATTGCATTGCTGGTAGCTCCTTCCGGTATCAGTGATCTTACTACAAACCAGCCATTGTTATGCTGAGCTCTTCCATCAATAAGTTGTAGTTTATTTCCTTTAAGATTTTCAATAACCAATCTCTGACGATCAGATTCCGGAACAACCACAAGTTTGGAGCCTTCAGCCATTGGAGTTGTCTGGTATTGCTTTTCCTGATCTATATAACCTGGTCCGTTTAGTTGTCTGGGGAATATTCCAAAGCTTTGATCCATATAATATGATTTGCCAAAGAGGATACCAGGAAACAATTCAAAGTTGAAGCCTACTTTGCCAATCCATTCTTTTGGTAGTGGCTTATCTAAGTCAACAATCACTCGAACAGCTTTCCCTTCAGGCTTGATTTTTAAAGTATATGCGAAATTAAGATCAGGATAGATAATTGGATTAAAACCTTTTCTGTTTTTCTCCTGATCAGGATATTCCATTCGTACACTAATCTCGTTTTTATTTCTATCGACCATGCGTTTGCCTACTTTTGGAACAGGCTGCCATTGGCCTGGAGTAGGTTCAAGTCTTAAGTCACCGTTGGTACCTATTCTAAGACCATTTTGAATAATCCCAACTCCTCCCTGATGACTTTCAGGATAGAAGTCATGAGCAAGCATTACATTAAGGCCTGTCATTTCAAGGTATTCAAGATCATTTATTTTTAAAGTTTCCTGTTGAGCTTTGGAAGTAGTGGAAATAAGTATAAATGAAAAAAGGAAAAGATGGTAAACTAATTTATTCATTCGTATTTAATTATTGTTATTATGTTAAAAGACCTATAAGGATTATTCCTTATAGGTCTTAAAGTAATTTACTTTAATTAGTGTTGAATTTGTGTTAAGATAGGATGAGAAATATGTTATTATTCAGCATTAAGTATAATACTGTTTTTCTCATTCATAAATGCTTCAATTGAAAGGGTCAGATAAGCAAGTGGTGCGTTCCAGTTAATAGCTATTTCGTTAGATGCGTAACTACAAACGTTATCCATGTATGCTTTTGCAGGAAGAGAAGAAGAGTATTCAGCACCAGGGCAATCACCCTTATCCTGCATCTGTGGATTTGGACCTCCAGCAAGCCATCCAGGAATTGGTTCTGCAATACCGTCAGCTTCTGATGGACGATGGTGAGGATGCATGGTCGATTTCTTTCCGAATCCGGTTACATAAGAATAACCAGTACCATTTCTTCCAAGAAGATAATCAAGAGAAGAGATAGCTGCATTCAAATATGCCTGATTTTTGGTTAGGCTATATGCCTGCAACAATATCACACCTTGATTGGCTGCAAATGAATTGCTACCCCAGGTGAAGTGTCCTTTATTTTGTCCCATTGGAACTCCAAAAGCGGATTCAGTCGTAGCATGATTTTTATAACTATCAGCAAGTTTAAGAAGCGCATTTTTTACAGCTTCGTGATCAGGAGTTTTTGAGAAACGGCTAAGAGAAATAAGGCCAAGAGTATTAACAGACTGCCAGTCAGGAAGGTTAAATGAAGCCAGGTTTTCAGTTACTTTAGCATTTTGATAATAAATTGGATCACCTGTAGAAACAAATAGTTCTATATTTGCCCATTGAAATTCGTCAGCAACATTTTTGTCGTCATAAGCTCCGGTAACAACTGCAGGATCAGTGATTTTAGCCTGATCATATAATACAGAAGGGTTTTTAGTTGCCCATTCCATAGCCTTTTTACTGGCATACAGACATTTCTCAGAGAATTTAGGAAGTTCTTTTTTGTATTTGTTGAAAACTCTCGCAGCCTGAGCCATCACAGCAGCATAGTCGAGAGTAGCGGCTGTTGTTTTTTCCACCACATATCTTTTTTGGATTGCTTCATCCGGCATTACAAAACCATCGAAGTTAGGATTTGTCAATTTATGATATACACCTCCGTCAGCATCCTGCATGGTGAGCATCCATTTAATGTTATACAATGCTTCATCAAGGATATCAGGAATTTTGTTATTGCTTTCAGGGATGTTAAGCTTTAAAGTATCGAAATACTCAGGATTATGCTCGTATGCAGCTAGTAAAGTATATGTTGATATTCCTGAATTGACAATGTATTTGTTATAGTCACCTGCATCATACCATCCTCCCGGAGAAGATATTACGGTTCCTGTAGGTCTTTTATCTGTTTTGGCAGACGGGTGAATGTATACCACAGTATCAGGATGCCCTTCTTTTCTCGCAAATTTTCCTGCATATTTTTTTTGAATAGGAGTAGACGCTCTTTGATAGTAAAAAGCTTTTACAGAAGCTTTACCAAGATCCTGGTGTACTTTTTTATTTACTTCAAATGAATGAGAGTTTCCAAGGCCAGGAATATATAAGTGATATTTTCCCTCTTTTTTCAGACCTGAAAAATCTGCTTTGCTGGCAGTTTCATCAGAAAATTCCCATTTGCCTCCTTTTTTAAGGCTGCCCTGAAAAGCAGTATCTTTTTTCGCTTCATCGATGACGAAAAATTTTGATGCTTCAGAATTGACAACAATTGCAACTTTAGATGCTCCGGGATAAAATCCAACCTGATTTAAACGGATGTCGTCAGTACTTTTTTGGGAAAAAGCAGTTGTGTTTCCTAAAGACAGGAAGGTGAGTAAACCAACTGCAGCGGTTGAAAATTGCTTTCCTCTTAACGTTTTTCTATTCATTTGAGTGGTTTTATGTGTTCTAATGAGACTATTTTGCTCTATTTAATTCAAATTACCTAATATTATAGTACCGTGTCAAGCACTAAAGATACATAAGGCATTGGTATACAAGAATTACTAGTAAATGATTGGGCACATAGTAACCAAAAGGATGAATCTATGTTTGTAAAAAGATGATATTTATGTGACATAATTAAATTCACTGAGGCGGTTAAATCACTTTTAAAAAGTTTGGTTTTTCATATTAAAGTTTTCAACAAACAGCATTATAGCTGAAATTTTAAAGAATTTAAAAGTTAATTGTGTAATGACGATAAACAAAACAAGGGTAGTTGTCATAGGAGCAGGAGCAGCAGGAATTCTTTGTGCCAAGAAGTTATCTGAAAATGGATTTTCAGTAACAGTACTGGAAGCAAAAGCTTTTGTAGGGGGACGTGCTCATACTATTCAGCCTGAAGGCTTTTCATATCCGATTGAAACAGGGGCAGAATTTATCCACGGAGATCTGCCAATTACCAAAAGTCTTGTGAAAGAAGCTGGACTTTCTCTGATAAAAGTAGAAGGGCAATCCTGGCACCGACATAATGGTCAACTCTCAACATCTCAGTATTTTATAAAAGAGTGGGATTTGCTTATGGAAAAGTTGCAGGCACTTAAACACGACATATCCATTGGTGAATTTCTTGAAAAGGAATTTTCTGATTCCAGATTTGATGCTCTTCGAAGGTCGGTAATAGCATTTGTAGAAGGGTATGATGCTGCTTCAGTTTCAAGAGCAAGTGCTTTTGCTCTAAGAGAAGAATGGTTGAATGAAGATTTTGATGCACAATACAGAATCGAAGGAGGGTATTCGAAATTAATGAATTACCTAAAAATGGAATGTGAAAAAAATAGTGTCAGCTTTTCCTTTTCAGAGGAAGTAAAAGAAATACAATGGGATAAAAATCAAGTCCTGGTTCGAACAAAGTCGGATAAAGTCTATGAATCAGAAAAGGTGATTATTACTATTCCAATAGGGGTATTGCAAGCGAAAGATACAATTGTTTTTAAACCTGAAATAAAAGACAGATTTGAAGCTATTCAGAAATTAGGTTACGGATCTGTAGTAAAGTTTTTAATAGAATTTAAAGAAAAGTTTTGGGAGTCAAATGATCCTTTTAATGATGGTGTAGGCTTGAAAAAACTTGGATTTTTTTTCTCAGATGCTTCTATTCCTACCTGGTGGACTCAGTACCCAGTGAATAGTGCGCTTTTTACAGGATGGCTCGCAGGTCCGAAAGCAGAAGAATATAAATTTAAAAGTCAGGAAGAAGGATTGGCAGAAGCAGTGAAGGCTTTAGCTTATATATTCGGATACACTGAAGAAGTGATACGAAGCAAAATAAAAGCCTGGAAAATAGTTAATTGGACTGAGGATATTTATTCAAAAGGAGCTTACACTTATGCTACTGTTGAAGCACCCCAAGCACGTAAGCAACTGATTAAGCCTGTTAATGATATTATTTATTTTGCAGGAGAAGGATTGTTTGAAGGCCCTGAAGGAGGCACAGTGGAAGCGGCGTTTGGAAGTGGGCTGAAGGTAGTTAATGAGCTGAAAGCTTAAAGCACAAAGCTGAAAGTAAAATGCAGATAAATTTTTACTTTCAGCTTTTCGTCTTTTGCTTTAAGCTTTTTACCACTTTTTAAAAGGATTCTTCGACAGGTTCGAATTAAAATATCTTTCATCACCACTTACCTCTTTATCAATCCATGCGGGAAGAGAGAATTTTTCGTCAATTGAGTTCAGCTCTATTTCAGCTATTATAAGTCCATCATTGTCTCCACTGAATACATCAACTTCCCAGAGCTTTCCGTCATAAATGATTTCATGTCTTACCTTTTCAATGCAATTGGCTGCAAAAAGGTTTAAGAGTTCATTTGCATCTTCCTCAGGTATTTCATATTCGAATTCAGCTCTTGCAATTCCTTCTGTTTTTCCCTTAATAGTTAAAAAACTTTTATCTTCTGTAACCCTTACTCTTATTGTCTTTCCAGGTTCAGTAGATATGTATCCTTGTTTAAGATAAGAAGCTTTACCTTTCGACGCATATTCCCAAATGTCTTTCTTTATTAAAAACTTTCTTTCTATTTCTTGTCCCATTTTTTTTAAAATCTTCGGATTAACAGAGCTATAAAGATAAGTTAAAATAGATCGGTTTTTGCTATTGTTGAATTCTTTGATCCTCTTCATTCCTATTTTTTCTGCGACTTTTATTGATGCATTATGATTATATGGCATGTTTGCATAAAGTTTTTCTATGTTTAATACCTTAAAGCCATAATTCATAATAGCTTCAGCTGCTTCAAAGGCAAAGCCATGATTCCAGAATGGTGCATAAATAATGTATCCCAGATCATGAACTATAGTATTGTCTGCCTGAAGTTTTAATATACCGCAATCTCCAATCAGCTCATTAGTCTCATTTAAGAATATTGCATACCGACCAAATCCATATTCTTTATATGATAGAATACTCCTTTCAATCCATTTACTGGTTTCTTCTTTTGTAAAAGGAGAAGGCCAGAATGACATCGTTAATGGATCTGAAAATACTTTTTGAACTAGCATTAGATATTCAGCTTTGTATTCCTTGATTATCAATCTGTCTGTTTGTAAAACTGTCATTATTGAAATATATAAAGAATCGGAAGGTAAGGGATAGTTTGATTTATTTATTTGAATCCCAGTATTTATGCCGCTTATACATAGTAATGGGTTGATTTTTAAGAGATTTAAATATAGGCTTTTCTTATGAAAATAAAATTCTGAAGAAAGTTTGTTCGGATAAATCTTTTGCTTTACTTTTGGTTTAACCAAATGGTTAAATCTTTTAGTTAAACCAAAATGTCAAATTCTAACGAGTCTAATACACAGGAAATTATAAAAAAGACAGCCCGCGAAGTCTTTTTTGAGAAAGGTCTTGATGGGGCCAGAATGCAGGACATAGCTGATAAGGCTGGAATAAATAAGGCATTGTTGCATTATTATTTCAGGTCAAAGGAAAAGCTATTTGAAATCATTCTGGATGAAGAGAAACAGAACTTTATGCGTTACCTGGAGGATATTATAACTTCTCAGGATTTTACTTTTTTTGAAAAAATTGAAAAGATTGTCGAAAAGCAAATTGACAATATGATCAATGCTCCTCATTTACCTCACTTCATAATGAACGAGATTATCAAAAGACCTGAATTACTGAATCAGGTAATTCAAAATAGCGGGTTTAAGAGAGTCTTTGAGGTCTTTGTGAAACAGACAAGTGCAGAAGTGAAGAAAGGTACAATAAGGAACATTAAAGGTGAGCAGTTGATGATGAATATAATGTGTATGGACACTTATCCGTTTATTGCCAAGCCCTATTTTATGAACCTTATGGGTATTGAGTCTGAAGCCGAATATTTAAAGGTAATGCATAAAAGAAAAAAAGAAGTAGTTGAATTCATTATCACTGCTATCAAGCTTTGATTTTTATCAATAACAATTTATAAAAAATAATTAAAGAATATCACTTGAATGAATTTATTATAGCTATGAAAAAGAATAGATTTTTAATCGGATTCTTACTCTTGATCACATCGGGGAGTTTCGCTCAGGAATCTTTTACCTTAAAAGGTGCCATAGAATACGGGCTTCAGAATAATCTGAAAATGTCCAAAGCCTTTAATGAAAAGGACAGAGCAAGACAAAGAGAAAAAGAAGCATTTTCTACTTACCTGCCTCAGGTAAACGGAACAGTGACACTGGATGATAATCTTAAAAGACAAGCAATGGTGTTTCCAGCCAATCCACTTATGCCGGAAGGTGCTACAGTAAGGATGGGTACTCAATATAGTACCGGTGCAGTAGTCCAACTTGATCAGACAATCTATGATCAAGCTGCAATGCTGGGAATAAAAGCTGCACGACCTAACAAGGCTATGGCAGATCTTAAATACCAGCAGTCTGAAGAAGGCATTATTTATGATGTATCTTATAGTTATTATCAGGTATTTGTTTTTAAGCAGTATCTGAATCTTCAGCTGGAAAACAAAAAGAAACAAGAGCAGTTGCTAGCAATTGCGAAGCTTCAACTGGATAAGGGGGTCATTAAGAAAAATGACTACAATAAAATACTTGTAACGCTGAACAATACTTTATCACAACTAAGCCTGGCAGAACAGAATCTTGAATTAGCCAACAGTCGTCTTAAAAATGTGATGGGATTACCTCTCGATAAGGAAATTGTGCTTGCAGATACTGCAATATTAAAATCGAATGTAAGACTTGCTAAAGAAAGCGAATTTGATGTGCAAAACAGAACTGATTTCAAACTTCAGCAAACACAAATCATCTTTCATGATCTTGATTCTAGAAGGATAAGAGGAGGAGGGCTTCCTAAGCTTACTGCCTATGCTCGCTATGGCGTTCAGGCCATGGGAAATGATTTCCAGGAGTCATTTAACAGGAAGTTTGATTATTCTTCTATTGGTTTAAAATTAAGTGTTCCTCTTTTTGACGGACTAAGAAGAAATGCACAGTACAAGCAAGCTCGCATTGATATGAAAAATGCTCAGGCAGACTTGTTATTGAATGAGAGATCTTATCAGGTTGAATATTCTAATGCCAAAGTGCAGTTAAATAAGTCTGCAAGCAGCCTGGAGAATAATCAAAGCAATTTGAAACTTGCAGAAGAAGTTTTTCAGACTACTTCATTAGAATATCAAAGAGGCGTGACTGACCTAACGAATCTTCTTAATGCAGAGTATTCATACAAAGATGCTCAGATCAATTATATAAATTCATTATTAAACTACTATACTGCTCAGCTGGACATAGAAAAGTCAAGCGGTAACCTTAAAAATTTTGCTTCAAGCCTTTAATATTTTTAATTATCAATTATATGAAAAAGAAAATTATAGTAATCTCTTCTGTATTGGTTATTGTTCTTTTTATCGGATTTAAACTTGCATCTAATAAAAAGAAACTAGATGAGAAAAATAAGCCTGCGGTTAACACGAATGTTGCCATACCTGTAAGTACAGCTCTTGTGGCAGTAGCACCGGTATCTGGTGAAATGACCAAGGTAGGTACAGCAGCTGCTTTTCAGGAAGCAGATGTAATGGCTCTGTCTTCAGGAAAAATATCCAACCTTAACATTGAGCTTGGGTCTTATGTGAAAAAAGGACAAGTCATTGCAATACTTGATACAAGAACGCTGCAACTTAACCTGGAAGCTTCTGAGCTTGACCTGAATAAAGTGAAAAAGGATTATGATAAATATAATGAACTTTTGCAGGGTAATGCAGCAACAGAAACACAGGTGACTGACCTTCAATTCAAATATCAGACGTCTGCTAATAAAGTAGAGCAGATAAAAAAGCAAATTGCTGATGCTCACATTACAGCTCCTGTTTCAGGTAAAATAACGAAGAAAAATTTTGAAGAGGGAGAATATGCAAGTCCTGGTGCAGCTATCGCCAGCATTGTTGATATCACCAGACTTAAAGTAAAGGTGATGGTGAGCGAAAAGGAAGTTTACACATTGAAAGAAAATCAAACTGTAAAAGTAACTGCTGATGTGTTTCCGGATCAGGTGTTTAATGGAAAAATTTCTTATATCAGCCCTGCAGGCGACGAAGCACATAATTATCCTGTAGAAGTTATTATTAACAATTCTTCTTCGAATAGCTTGAAAGCAGGAACTTATGTAAAGGTTGAATTTGGTACTAAATCATCAGGTACTGCTTTACAAATTACAAGAGATGCACTTATCGAAAGTATCAAAAATCCAAGTGTATATGTAGTGGAAGGTGATATTGTGAAGAAAAGAAATATTAAAGTAGGCAGAGAGTTCGGTTCAACAGTAGAAGTACTTGACGGACTTAAAGAAGGTGAGACAGTAGTTACTAATGGTCAGATCAACCTTAATGATCAGTCAAAAATTCAAATTGTAAAGTAAGGTTACATAAACGAATAATATTATGTCAATAACCGAAGTTGCAGTCAAAAGGCCATTGTTGATTACGGTAATATTTACCGTTCTCATACTCTTTGGTGTTATTTCTTATAAAGAGCTTAATTATAATCTCTTGCCAAAGTTTGAGGCCAACGTTGTTACTATTATGACAACCTATAGAGGTGCTTCTCCTGATGAAGTAGAAAACTCTGTTACAAAGAAAATTGAAGAATCTGTCTCTGCTGTAGAAGGATTGGATAAACTGACTTCTTCCTCAATGGAAGGAGCCTCAGTTGTAATCATTCAGCTTAAAGCAGGTGTTGATGTTACAAAGACTCAGCAGGATGTTCAGAGAAAGGTGGATGGAATTCTCTCTCAGCTACCGGATGAAATAACCAGACCTGTAGTAAATAAATTTTCTACAGACGAAATGCCAGTAATGCGTTTAGGGGTAAATGGAAACCTAAGTCCTACATTATTATATGATCTGATGGATAAGAAGATCAAGCCGCAGCTTGCTAATGTTTCTGGTGTTGGTCAGGTAACTGTAGTAGGTGGTAATCCGAGAGAAATCAAAGTTAATATTGATCAAAACAAAATTCAGGCTTATAAACTTTCGATCACTCAGGTTTCTCAAGCTATTATTGCTGCTAATAAATCTTTCCCTTCCGGAAAGGTTGAAACAGAAAGGGATCAGTTCTCCATTAAGTTCGATGCTAAAATTGGAGATGTAGACATACTTAGAAATCTCATTGTAAAGCAAAATGCTGATGGAAGTAAAATATGTCTGAAAGATATTGCAGAAGTTGTGGATACACAATCTGATGCCACAGCGATCAACCACGTTAATGGTATTCCTTCTCTTGGTATTATGATCCTTAAGCAAACAGACGCAAATGCTGTAGAGGTTTGTAACCTTGTAAAACAGAAGATCGAAGTGCTTGAAAAGCAATATGCTTCAAACGAACTGAAATTCGATATTTCTGTCGATCAGTCTAAGTTTACTTTGGCTTCTGCGGATGCTGTTATCCATGACCTCTATCTTGCTGTCTTTATTGTGGCAGTTGTAATGCTCTTATTCCTTCACAGTGTAAGAAGCTCAATGTTCGTTCTTGTAGCTCTTCCTTCATCAATGATTCCTACATTTATAGCAATGTATCTGTTAGGCTTCTCTTTGAACCTGATGACGCTGATGGCATTGTCTCTTGTGGTTGGTATCCTTGTGGATGATAGTATTGTGGTTCTGGAGAATATTTACCGCCACATGGAAATGGGTAAAGATAAAAGAACGGCATCTCTTGACGGTAGAAGTGAGATAGGATTTACAGCGCTTGCGATTACGCTTGTGGACGTGGTGGTATTCGTACCTTTAGCCATGACTTCAGGTTTAATTGGTAATATTCTTAGAGAGTTCTCTCTTGTAGTGGTCTTCTCTACACTAATGAGCTTAATGGTTTCATTTACCATTACTCCTTTATTGGTGTCGAGATTCGGTAAGTTAGAAGTATTGAGCCCTAATTCATTGTGGGGAAAAATCAATATCGGATTTGAGAATTTTCTTGATGCAATAAAAAATGAATATGGAAAGCTTTTAAGATGGTCATTGAGCAGCAAACGTTGGGTATTATTAGCAACTATTATTTTGCTTATTGGTTCTTTTGCATTGCTTCCACTAGGATTTATAGGAGCTACATTTATCAGTTCAGGTGACCGGGGTGAAATGAGTGTTAAGCTTGAATTGGCTTCACAAAGTTCTCTTTACCAGACAAACATGATGGCACAGAAGGTTGAGAAGATGATCATGGCGAAACCTGAAGTTGTCAAAGTTGTAACAACCATTGGTTATAGTAGCTCCAGCCCGGCATCAGGAGGAGGATCGAACAGCAATATCGCAGAGATGACAGTGGTGATGGTAGATAAAGAAGCACGTAATATTTCTGCTGAAGATTTCGGTGTTCAATTAAAAGGTGAAATAGCTAAAATTCCAGGTGTAAAAGTAACGGTGAATCCCGTCAATATCACTGGTAGTAGCGGTGAATCACCTATTCAGGTAGCCGTAAAAGGTACTGATATGAAAGTGATTCGTGAAGCAGCTGCTATGGTTAAAGATGCTGTAAAGAGTGTACCGGGAACCCAATATGTTCAATACAGCGCTAAAGATCCTAAGCCTGAGATTGAAGTAACGCTTGACAGAGAGAAAATGGCTCAGCTAGGGCTTAGTGCTAGTGATGTGGGGATGACACTTCAGAATGCTTTCAGGGGAGACGAAACATCTAAGTTTAAGGTAGGTGGTAATGAATATGACATTTTTATTTCTCTTGATAAGTTCGACAGATCCAATATTGCGGATGTTAAAAATCTGACATTTGTGAATAACAAAGGACAGAATTTTCAGCTGGATCAGTTCTCTGAAGTTAAAGAGACAATGGGTGAAAGTGTCCTTGAAAGAATAGACAGGTTGTCTTCTATAAAAATCAATTCTTCTGTAGTCGGCAGACCTGTGGGTACAGTGGGAACAGAGATAAAAGCAAAAGTTGATAATTTAAAACTTCCTGATGGAGTCATGATAGAGTACCTGGGAGATATGCAAAGACAGAAAGATGCTTTCGGAAGTCTTGGATTGGCTTTGATACTTGCCTTGGTTCTTGTATATCTTATTATGGTGGCGCTTTATGAAAGTGTTGTTTATCCATTTGTGGTGTTGTTTGCGATACCGGTGGCGACTGTCGGTGCTTTCCTTGCTCTGGCTTTGACAATGGAAAGTTTGAGTATCTTCTCTATTGTCGGTATGATCATGCTTATAGGACTTGTTACGAAGAATGCGATTCTTATTGTTGACTTTGCAAATCAATTAAAAGAAGAAGGACATAGCGTAAAAGAAGCTTTGATAGAAGCAGGTAAAGAACGTCTTCGTCCGATTCTGATGACTACTATTGCAATGATTGTTGGTATGTTGCCTATAGCATTATCCAAAGCATCCGGAGCAGAAGTAAAGAACGGTATGGCCTGGGTAATCATCGGTGGTCTTACAAGTTCATTGTTACTAACACTTGTAGTTGTTCCAGCGGTTTATATGATTGTAGAGACAATCATCAATAAGTTTAAACCAAAGAAAAAGGATGAGGCGCAGACTGGAACAGAGGAGAAGGTAACTATCAACTTGCCGGTAATGCAGAACTAGATTTTTTAAGATTTGAGTTTTATAGAAAAAGGCGATCAGTTTTGATCGCCTTTTTTGTTGGTGGGAGCTGTATCAATATGATCAAGTTCTTCGATTTTTATTTTAAGTAATTCAATGAATTTAGGTATGGAAGAATCTAGGATTAATTCTTTGTAGAATTCCTTTTTTAAGGAAATGTCCAAAACTCTTCCATTTTGGATTTTCATAATATTGGGGAAGCCTAGATGGGTTATGCTATAAAGTATGGAAGAAATATGTCTTTGTGGAAATTCAGATACAGGTATCTTTCCATCCAGCAAAATTATGTGGATATCAGGATCGAGTTGAGGTAAAATTATAGTTTCGATAATTGTTCTGGATTTCTTTTTTGATGTATAACAAAAGAATTTTTTTCCTTCATTCTGAGTAAGAAATTCTTTATATTCTTTGTCATCCCTCGCATTTAAAAAAATAATAAAGGGAGAGAAAAGTAATAGTATTGGAATAAGGAGAATTAAAATGGCAATAGAACCTAAGGTCAAAAGTCCAATTCCAAATTGTATTGCAAGTTTGCTGAAAATATTCATAAGTTTCAATAATGAAATAGCTAGTTTACCATACTATAATCCAAGATAATCCTGTCTATCCCTCAATCCCATAAAATCCCAGTTCAGACAGTTTACCACTCCCTAATCCCAGCCTTATATTCCACAGCTCTTATAAACTCCGTTTTAGCCTGAGCATAGTCGTTGATATCATTCCAATCCTTTTCTGATAATTCAGTTTTTAGAAGATTGTAAGCTACCTTTTCTTCGTGATGTTCTCTCAAGTAATTCCGAAACGCCAGATGCCTTATCCAGAAAGGAGAGTTTAATTCTACCATGTGAATCTGATGAGTTCTTTTGTTATCAGATGATTTGGTGAAAAATCTTCTGTATGGCATTGTGTCCTCATAAATAGAAATATAAGAATAGTTGCAAGTTTCTATCGGAGATATAAGGTCATTGACTTTTGAAAAATCTGGTACACCTATAAGAATATCTATGATTGGTTTAGCACTAAGGCCTTCAATAGAAGTACTTCCTATATGTTCAATATGGATATTTGAATTAAGTATTGCAGATGAAATTAGTTCTTTTTCTATCTGAAAAAGGTTCTTCCAATCTTGGTTGTAAGTATGTAATTCTACTTTCATATTTATATTAACTGGTCAGCTTTAATTCATTGTCACCTATCATCTTTGCTACATGCTCCTTAAATTTTCCACATCCTTATTTCTTCAAATGCCTCTCCAAAAAATCTACATAATGATCAATTAATTCACCTGGATAGTTTTTATCAAATACTCCAAAACCTATAATGAAAGTTGGTTCGGGCATTAAAAAACGTGAAGCATTATTGACTGATTCAATGAATTCCTGAGCATTTCCATTGGTCGTAATAGCAGTATGTAGTTTTTCTAACCAGATAGGATCTTCAGCAGTATAGTAAGTCAGATAAGGGATTAGAAAAGGCACATACCTCGAAAACTCTGGGTTAATTTCAGTGTAAAGCCTTTGGTCCTGCCACTTACCAATTGGGAAGGCCTGTGGACCTGGTGTGTTCATGTGAAAGAAATGCTTTTCTTCTATCAGCTTTTTATAATCACAAAATTTATTTACCTCAATTACATTGTATAAGGTTTCCCATATATCATCTCCGGATTGATTTATAATTTGGTATGGATGAAAAGATGCACCAATTGTGATTGTTCCATTAACACCAGTTAAGGGCTGTATTAAACTATAGAACCCGTCCTTGTTATCCGACATACGCATTGGGTTTCCCTGGGTAAATCCCCAGATATATTCTTTTCTAAAAAAATCCAGACTAATTTTATCAGAATTAACAGATTCTTCGGGTCTGCTTTCTGATTCTTTCTTTTTATCCATAGATATTCAGTTATTAAATGATAAATGGAAGTTTGAAGGATGCTAAAACTCCTTACTTTTATTCATTATTACTTTAAAATTACTTAAAACCTGCCGAAACCATAAATCCGGTTTCATATTTTGGAAAATTAAATTGAAATGAATTTTCTAAAACTTTTTTATTGAATTTTCAGTAATTATTGAAAGCTTGAAAATATGTTCTATATTTGAATCATGAATTTCGCAGAAGGTAAAAAGCAATTTATTCAGACCTGGGGAAAACTTGGGTCGGAATGGGGGATTAACAGGACAATGGCTCAGGTGCATGCCCTTTTGCTTATTGCACCCAAACCGTTGAGTACGGAGGAAATAATGGAAGAACTGAGTATTTCCCGCGGTAATGCAAATATGAACATCAGGGATCTTATTAGCTGGAATCTGGTCCATAAAGAACTGGTACCCGGTGACCGAAAGGAATATTTTTTGGCAGAAAAGGATATCTGGGAAATAGCCAAAAGAATTTCCAGGGAAAGAAAAAGGAGGGAAATAGAACCTGTTAAAAATGTACTGCATCAGCTTCAAGAAGTTGAAGGGGATAGGTCAAAAGAAGATGTTAAGGCCTTTACAGATATGATGAATCAGTTGGGCGGGTTTGTAGATAAAATGGATAAATCTGTTGATATTATGCTTAGTTCAGATCAGAGCTGGTTCTTCGGAATGTTATTAAAGCTTATTAAATAAGCTTTTTTATTTGAGTTTAATTTTCAATAAATTCTGAAAGTATGAAAACTTTGAAAAGTCATGTGATCATTTATGATGCGGAATGTCCCATGTGTAATCTGTATACTTCCGCTTTTATAAAATCCGGAATGTTGGATTTAGAAGGTCGGACAGCCTATAATAAAATAGGAGAGGATATTATTTGCAGAATTGATAAAGATCGTGCAAGGAATGAAATAGCCCTGGTTGATACAGAAGGTGGCTCTGTTTCTTATGGATTGGAAAGTTTATACAAAGTTGTCGGACACAATTTCCCGATCTTTTGGCATTTATTCAGATTCAAACCTTTTAATTTTCTAATGAAGAAAATGTATTTCTTCATCTCTTATAATCGAAAGGTAATTGTGCCATCAGCAGAATCTGCCTTTAATGCCTGCATTCCTGATTTAAATATAAAGTATCGGGTTGCTTTTATTCTTTTTGCATGGATTGTTTCCGCATTGACTTTAAATGCTTTTTCAGGTCGTCTGGTTCCTTTGGTTCCTGCTTCAAATCTATTGAGGGAATTTTTGATTTGTGGTGGTCAGCTGATATTTCAAGGAGCCTTGATACTCTATCTTAATAAGAGAAAGTTATGGGATTATCTTGGTAATGTCATTGCGGTTTCACTGATAGGATCTATTCTGTTAATGCCTGCCTTATGCTTTCCTTATTCAGGGGACATGCTTTCCAATGTTGGATTTCTTGGTTATTTCCTCCTTGTGGTTGGCTTGTTATTATTGGAACATAAAAGGAGAGTGAGTCTTCTGAACCTTCCTCCTGCATTGACATTAGGATGGTTGGTTTATCGTCTGATCGTTTTATTAATAATACTTTAAACTTACTGATATGAATAGAATAATATTAGCGGGTGGCTCAGGCTATCTCGGAATGGTGCTTGCAGAATATTATAAAAATAAAGTTAATGAAATCATCATTTTAACCAGAGGTAAAAATGATTGGAAGGATAATATCAGATGGGTGCACTGGATGGTCAGCATATATCAGGTTGGAGCGAATGGCTTGAAGGCTCGAACTTAGTAATTAATCTCACAGGCAAAAATGTTAATTGTCGCTATACTGATGAGAATAAAAAAGAAATCATAAGCTCCAGAGTCAATGCTACCAATGTATTGGGAGAGGTTTTATTGAAGCTGAAAAATCCTCCGAAGGTATGGATACAATGTGCCTCATCCACTATTTACAGGGATTCCAGAGATAAATCCATGGACGAATTCACTGGCGAAATGGGTCAGGGATTCTCTGTAAATGTTTGTGAACAATGGGAAGAAGCTTTTGAGAAATATGAGATTTCCGGTATTAGGAAAATTGCATTACGAATAAGCTTTGTTTTGGGAAGAAACGGTGGTGCATTTCCTACCTTACACAATCTTGTCAGACTGGGTCTAGGGGGAAAACAAGGCGATGGTCAGCAATATGTGAGCTGGATTCATGAAAAAGATTTTGCCAGAATAATTGATTGGGTTTATAATAATGAAAAGATTGCAGGAGTCTATAATTGCACGGCTCCCAATCCTGTCACAAATGAAGTAATGATGTCTGAGTTACGAAAAGCAGCCGGAATTCCCATAGGTTTACCTTCTCCTGAATGTTTGCTGAAAGTGGGTGCATTTTTAATTGGAACAGAAACTGAATTGGTGTTAAAAAGTAGAAAAGTAGTTCCTGCAAAATTAACGAATGAAGGATTTCGTTTTGAATATAATCAATTAGATAATGCTCTCGCTGATCTTATCAATGGATAAATTAATCCCTCTATAACCCAAAAGGCCCGTCTTTTAATAAGAACGGGCCTTTTGGGTTGTTATTAAGTCTTCAATTCAGGCTTTAATCCAGATTACCTGCTTGATATAAATTTATCTTAATATTATAGTTAATCCTTTTGTCGTCCACTTTAACACTTAAAAAGGTAAGATTCTTGGCTGAAATATTCTGCCTGAAAAATCCCATCTTTTCATTGCCAATAGCTTGTTTCTTCGGAGTGGTAATATACCCGCCTCGTATCTCTCCATCCGGTGTAAGGATGATTTTAATCGTAGACGGTAAAAGCTCTTCCTGATAAGTTTCACTTTCAATAATAAGTTTGCCTGTCAGGTTTTCTTCAAAATTCCACTCGATCATGTTGGTTTTTGAATTCAAATCAATTGTTTTAATCAATTTTCCTTTAGCCATAGCGTTAAGAATTTTAAGTTGGACCTGCGGGTTTATACGGTGGTGCCTAAGGGAAGTTGATTATGTTAATAACTATAAATTTTTTGATTTATAATCCGATTTTAGATGAAAAATTAACCATTTAAAATCCACTGTTTTGCATTGTGGTTATTGGTGAATAAGCGGGTTGGCTTAGCCGGAGGATTTAATACGAAATATATATTTGCTAAAGACCTCTTCATATCGGAATTCGTTACTATCGCAATTTTTGATAGTCCTTCATAACCATCTTCAGAAAAAAATCTCCAGGCTTGAGGTTTAAAAACTTTTAACTCATGTGATAAAGATACTATTGCAGGAAAAGTTTTACCCTTTTGTAACTCCAATCTATTTTTTAAAATCTCTTTAGCGACACTCAATGTTATAATTGCGTCACTTTTGTAATGTGCATGTAGAATTTCGTCTTCAAACCAAAGCTGTATGTGCTGGTCCTCAAATATTATTTCCATATTTTTTATTAAAAAATCCATTAAAGATAAGAAACTTATAAGTGTCCGCCCAATTAAGATCTTTAAATTGAATATTAGTCCGTAAAATGTATGTTAATATTCAGATTATTAATAGTATATATTATTTTTTAGAGGAATTTAAGGTCCGAAATTTGAATGAAATACGTTTCTGAATGCCCCCGATAAAACTACTTTTGAATATAAATTTTAATGATATGAATCTTTTATCCTTAGAAAATAAAAAAACTCAGCGTCTGAAAGCGCTACTGACACTTTTAGCTGTTACATCTTTGATATTTTTAATCCTTCATGGACCGATTCCTCAATCGGCTTCTTACCATAGTTTTGCAGATCATAGCACTTTTTACGGTATTAGAAATTTTTACAATGTTGTATCAAACTTCCCCTTTTTTATTATAGGTGCCGTTGGAATAATTTTTATTCTGAAAAATGATTTTTTATATAAATCTGCAAGACTATGTTTTTTTATAGGTATATTCCTTACAGGCCTTGGATCTGCTTACTATCACTATGATCCTTCAACTTCAACCCTTGTCTGGGACAGGCTTCCAATGACAATCACATTTATGTCTTTTTTTTCGTTTATACTTTTTAGGAACTTTTCATTTCGCAATCACGATAATATATTGATTCTATTATTGCTTACAGGAATTGCCAGTGTTATATTCTGGTATACCGGAGAGCTCAGAGGCAGTGGCGATTTGAGATTATATGCCCTGGTTCAGTTTTACCCTGTTGTCGCTATAATAATTATCTTGCTTTGGAATGGAAAAGACCGACAAATGTTTGGAGTTATATTCTGGTATATTGCCGCAAAAGTATTTGAAGCAACTGACCAGGAATTCTTATCATTAACGGAAGTGATAAGTGGTCATACTATCAAGCATCTGATGGCAGCATGCGCAGCTGTACACCTTTTAGTTTTATTCTATATAGAATATAAATCATTGAAAAAGATTTCTTAAGTATGAAAAAAGTTGTTTCGATTTTATATAAATCAATCAAATACCTGTTTGTTATATTGATATTATATGTAATTACAGCTTTGGTATGTACATTCATTCCTGTAAATAACTCCTTTACAGAAGCCGAGAATGGTGTTCAGATTTTTATAAGATCAAATGGCGTACATACCGATATAGTAGTGCCTGTAAAGGACTCTATAAAAGACTGGAGACGGGAATTGACCGGCTTGCAAAAATACAATGAAAGTCAAATCAGATATGTAGCTTTTGGATGGGGGGATAAGGGTTTTTATCTTTATACACCTACCTGGTCAGATTTAAAAGTATCCACAGCTTTAAAAGCAGCATTCTGGCTGAGCACTTCAGCAATGCATGTTACTTATTATCCTCGGAAACCCATTAATGATGAGCATACCAAATCAATTTATATTTCAACTGAGCAATATCGTTCGCTTGTCAATTATATTGAGGGTTCTTTCAGATTAAATTCAGATGGCAGGTTTGAGGTGATCAATTGCTGCAATTATTCGGGATTAGATAATGAATTTTATGAAGGGAAAGGTGTATATAGCTTATTAAAAACATGTAATACCTGGACGAATAAAGGACTAAAGGAAGCTGGTGTGAATACAGCAGTGTGGGCACCTTTCGAGTGGTCGGTGATGTATCATAGACAATAAGTTAATTATTAAAAAAAAGCATAAAGTTGGATGGGGAAACAAAGATCTTTAGGGTGGTTGGATAAGAAAAAGGCCTTTAAATTAAAGGACTAATTGATTGCTACACTGATTTTTTTCTTTTTTCAAATCATCTGGAAATCAGAATGCTGTTTTCATAAGATAAGTTACGTTGAAAAAAGGAACTCTATATTTTAAAAACATAGTGACTTTTAAATGCTTGTATTACTAGGTATTGTTTTAACCTATAAATGTAAGTATTATGAAAATTTTAGTGATAGGAGGTTCCGGCCTTATTGGAACAAAGGTAGTAGCTCAACTCACTCAGAAGGGGCAACAGGTAATAGCAGCTTCTCCTTCTACTGGAATCAATACAATCACAGGGGAAGGTTTGACTGAAGCAATAAAAGATACTGACATTGTTATTGATCTTGCCAACTCCCCATCTTTCGAAGACAATGCCGTAATGGAATTTTTTCAAACTGCAGGCCGCAATTTATCTGAGGCAGAAATGAGTGCCGGTGTAAAACACCATGTGGCACTCTCGATAGTGGGGGTAGATACTATGCAGAACATCGGATATATGCGTGCAAAAATGGCTCAAGAAGATCTGGTCAGACAATCCGGCATACCTTTTACTATTATCAGAAGCACACAATTTTTTGAATTTATCGGAGGTATTACCAATCAGGCCACACAAGAAAACGAAGTTCATCTCTCGGATGTTAAATTCCAGCCTATAGCAGCGGATGATGTTGCTGACTTTGTAGTTAAACATGCCCTTGCTGCACCTGTTAATGGTAAGGTGGAAATCGCAGGGCCTGATCGTTTTGATATGTATAAAGTGGCAGATCGTTATCTGCAATATATCAAAGACTCACGTAAAGTAATACCGAATGGCAGACCGGAATATTTTGGTGGAGAGATCACTCATTCAGCACTTGTGCCTTCGGGAGAGGCTGAAATAGGAGCTATCAGCTTCGAGAAATGGTTAAGCTCACACTTACAGCATGCATAATGACTAAATCTCCAATTGACAAATATCAGAACGGCCGGTTTAGTTATTCCTTTCTATCTTGAGAAAACGGTAGAAGTCAAATTTATAATTAATATGTTAATTCATGACGTCGCTTTATAATATTATTTCGATAAATAGACTTCATAATAACGCAAATGAACTGCATTAGGCTTTTTTACCTTTATAGGAAATGGAAGAGCCAAAGGATCCTTATAGCGTCTTAAACTATGATCAGGTTTTTATTCTTCTGAAAGATGGCGTTGGAAAAGATGAATACCAGGGATACGTGAAACTGGATCGTACACGAAAAAAATACTTCCTTTCCGGTCGTTTTGTGAAGCAGATGAACTTCAAAATGAGTTCAGTTAGATTTCTGCCAGAAAAGAATTTCAAAGCTTATAAAGAGACAAAAAAGGTTATAGATCAGGAACAGCTAACGTTAAATGTATCATTTAGTCACATTGATTTTATTACATTGCCTTTTGATAGCTTTGATTGGAAGGGGTAATTTTCCTGATAATTGGTTAAACAGGCTGATTGAAAATTACTCAATTTTTACTGCAATCATTTTAAGACTAAATCTCAAGTTTGCCCCTTTGCTTTGTCCTGGGTTTTTAATGAAAAAGTCAATGGTAGAGCTTTTGATTTTTGAGAGAAGTTTACTTTTTTGGATTAGCTTTATGGGTTGGAAATGAGTTGATTAAAAACAGGTTTTAATTGAATTATCCTAAGGGCAAAATTGATTTTTCACTATTTCAACTCTTAATAAGTGCACCCGGAGAGGTTCGAACTCCCAACCATCAGAACCGGAATCTGACATTCTATCCAATTGAACTACGGGTGCATAAAAAGGAATGAGGAGGGATTTTTTTGAATCCACTCCTCATTTATGCTTTTGAAATTATTTAGAAAGTACTTCTTTTACTCTAGCAGCAGCGTCTTTCAAAAGGATTGCGGAGAATACTTTCAGACCTGATTGCTCAATGATCTTAGCGCCTTCTTCAGCATTTGTTCCTTGAAGTCTTACGATGATTGGTACTCTGATATCACCGATTTTTTTGTATGCTTCCACAACTCCATTAGCAACTCTATCGCATCTTACGATACCACCAAAGATGTTAATAAGGATTGCTTTTACATTTGGATCTTTTAAAATGATTCTGAAACCAGCTTCTACAGTCTGAGCGTTTGCTCCACCACCTACATCAAGGAAGTTAGCAGGCTCACCGCCAGAAAGCTTGATGATATCCATAGTAGCCATAGCAAGACCAGCACCGTTTACCATACAACCAACGTTTCCGTCTAGTTTTACATAGTTCAGGCCAGAGTTTGAAGCTTCAACTTCCAAAGGATCTTCTTCGTGAATATCTCTCAGTGCTGCAAGGTCTTTATGTCTGTATAGAGCGTTGTCGTCCAGGTTTACTTTTGCATCAACTGCAAGGATTTTATTGTCTGAAGTCTTTAGTACAGGGTTGATTTCGAACATTGCAGAATCAGTTTCCTCATAAGCTTTGTATAAAGCCTGAATGAAGTTTACCATTTCTTTGAAAGCTTCGCCTTCAACACCTAGTTTGAAAGCAATCTTTCTAGCTTGAAATCCTTGAAGACCTACGCGTGGGTCAACCCACTCTTTAATGATTTTTTCAGGAGTGTGCTCAGCAACTTCTTCGATTTCCATTCCACCTTCAGTGCTGGCAATGATAAGGTTTTTGCTTGTATTTCTGTCCAATAGAATGGACATATAATATTCTTTTGGTTTGCTTTCTCCTGGATAATAAACATCCTGAGAAATCAGAACCTTGTGAACATGCTTTCCTTCCGGACCTGTTTGTTTAGTCACCAGGTTCATACCGATGATCTTACCTGCAAGATCTTTAACTTCATCAAGGTTTTTAGCTAATTTAACTCCACCGCCTTTTCCTCTTCCACCTGCATGAATTTGAGCCTTTACAACATACCATTCGGTACCTGTTTGTTGGTTTAGTTTTTTAGCGGCTTCTACTGCTGCTTCAGCTGTTTCTGCAACAATCCCTTCCTGTATACGAACACCGTATTTTTTCAGGATCTCTTTACCTTGATATTCATGTATATTCATGAGTAAATAAATAGTTAAAAGTTTAACACCACAGATGTTCTTTTTTTTCAGGGTATTCCCATCTATAGGAAGAACGGCACGAATCTATCATTTTTGGCTTTTAATTTCAAGAAAAGAAGGATTTTTAATCCTTTTAGATTTAAATTTGTTTTTACAAAGTCAGAATGAGTTGATTTATGATGCTGGAAGCAAGAAATATATATAAAGGTTATCCAAACCTTGAAGTTTTAAAGGGGATTGATTTGCAAATTAAACAGGGAGAAATCGTCTCTGTTGTCGGGGCCTCCGGAGCTGGTAAAACTACGCTATTGCATATTTTAGGGACACTTGATAAGCAGGACAAGGGAGACCTATTTATAAATGGTACGAATCTTAATCAGATCGGGGAAAAGGAGCTGGCGTTATTCCGAAACAATCATATCGGGTTTGTTTTTCAATTTCATAATCTGCTTCCGGAATTTTCTTGTTTTGAAAATGTATGCCTTCCAGGCTATATAGGTAAAAGAGATAAAAAACAGGTAGAACAGAAGGCAAAAGAATTGCTTGACCGACTTGGGTTATCGCAGCGACTTAATCATAAACCTTCAGAGCTATCCGGTGGGGAGCAGCAAAGGACAAGTGTTGCCAGGGCGCTTATCAATTCTCCGTCAATAGTATTTGCAGATGAGCCTAGTGGAAATTTGGATTCCAATAATGCTGAAGAGCTGCATAAGTTGTTTTTTGAACTTAGAAATGAATTCAATCTTACTTTTGTGATAGTTACACATAATCAGTCGCTTGCCCAAAGTGCCGATAGGAAATTGGAAATGAGAGACGGAAGGATTGTTTAGAGTGGTGTACTTTTAGTTGTATAGTTGAATATTTTTAAATTGTTTTTGGGTGATTGTGGTAGTTTAATTACTTTTTGTTTTTTGTTGTCGTGGTTGTTGTTTTTGTGTTATTTGGTTGATTTTTAGGTGTATCGTATTTTTATTTTACTTTAAATAACAAAATTTTATTACATCAGTTTAGTGTGTAGGAATGAGTGTAATATAATTGGAGTTTTGAAAATATTTAAAGTGAATTATTTGATTTAATAACTACTGCGATGAATACTATTGAATTTAATAACCTAGTTTATACAGCCTCCAAATCTTTAAAATACCCTGCTTTAAAGTTTACTCACAATCAGGCTGACGCAAATGATCTTATTCAGGATACCATTTTAAAGGCGTTAAAAAATAAGACCAAGTTTAAGAAAGGTACTAATATAAAGGCGTGGCTTTATATAATTATGAAGAATACTTTTATAAGTAATTATCATAAGATAGATAAGAGAAATAGCCTTGTGGATCCGATTGATGATGATTATACTCTGAATGTGCCTAGTACTATTACGTATAATGATGGTACTGCTAATGTCGCCATGGAAGAGATAAATAAGGCGATTAATTCACTGGATAAAGTTTTCCGTGAGCCTTTTATGATGCATTTTTCGGGATTTAAGTATGAAGAGATTGCTCAGAAATTGAAGATTCCTATGGGGACAGTGAAAAATAGAATTCACGTTGCAAGGAAAACTTTGATGGCTGCACTGAAAGATTATAAAATTTGAGCTTAGTGAATCTAAGTGTTGCGGAGTGCCAGGCTGATCAGTCTGGCATTTTTTGTTTAATTAAAGTTTAAATATTACATTTCTAATATTGGTTAAAATGAGTTAATGATTACATTGATTTATTTTATTTAATCTTCTGTAATAAAATATTAAAAAGTATTAATTTTTGTAAACTCTTTTGTTGATATACAGCAAATTAACATAGTAATGTTGATAACATGGGGAGAAATATGGTGTTTGAAAACTGATAAAAATGCTTGTGTAGTTTTTAAAAAGTGTAAAAAAGTGTACATTTGTTACATAATAATCACAACAAGAAAATGCTAGCGACGAGAAAAAATATCAAACAGGAAAAAGACATAATTAAAGCTGAAGAAACAGAAAAGAAAGTAACCACTCTAAGTCCTCTGCAAATTAAAGAAGCACTCTTCAGAAGGAGATATAACATATAATCCGAATGGAATCGGTGACACTCAGGTCAGAAAAAAAATAACCTTACAAAAGACATTAATAACCTTAACCAAAAAGAACTTATGACAGCTGTTGAATTCAATGAGTTAGTATATACGGCATCAAAATCACTAAAAATACCTGCGTTAAAATTTACGCACAACCATAATGATGCAAATGATCTGATTCAGGATACTATTCTTAAAGCTTTAAGAAACAGAACTAAATTTAAGTCTGGCACTAATATTAAGGCATGGTTATATATTATCATGAAAAATACTTTTATCAGTAATTACCATAAAATAGATAAAAGGAACACATTGGTTGATCCAATTGACGAGGGTTATAATTTTAATGTTTCAAGTACAATTTCATTCAACCAAGGCGCTAGCAATATTGCTTCTAAAGAAATTTACAAGGCAATAAACAAGCTGGATAAAACCTTCAGAATCCCATTTATGATGCACTATGAAGGCTTTAAATACAACGAAATAGCTGACCACCTAAACATCCCAATGGGGACAGTAAAAAACAGGATCCACGTCGCTAGAAAAAACTTAATGGAATCTTTGAAAGAATACCAATACTAAAACGCAAATAATCACATCTTAAAAACCCAGGGCAGTTTTTATTCAGTACTGTTCTGATTCCTGGAAATCTAATCGTTTCGAAAAACGATTGCAGTATGAGAAAAGGAACTGCTTTGGGTTTTTATTTTTTTATATTCCTCTTATAAATTACTTTTATCCTTCAGGATACTTCATTTATTTATTGTCATTGTATTCTTGCAGGATATTCATAAAATATTACTCCAGTATTTCGGTTATTCTCAGTTCAGACCTCTTCAGGAAGAAATTATCTCCTGTGTTTTGAACGGAAAAGATACTCTTGCCTTACTTCCTACGGGAGGTGGGAAATCACTTTGTTTTCAGGTGCCAGGACTTGCTATGGAAGGACTTTGCATCGTAGTTTCTCCCCTGATTGCATTAATGAAAGATCAGGTGGAAAGACTCAGAGAAAAAGGGATATCCGCATTTTCTATTCACTCCGGACTTTCTTTTAATGAAATAGATGTTATTCTGGACAGATGTGTATATGATCAAGTAAAATTTTTATACCTGGCTCCTGAAAGGCTATCTTCAGAAATACTCATCCAAAGGGTGAAAAAAATGAAAGTAAACCTCCTAGCTGTAGATGAAGCGCATTGCATTTCTCAGTGGGGGTACGACTTTCGACCATCCTATCTTGAAATTGCAACTTTCAGACACCTCATCGGGGACTCAGTTCCTGTAATGGCATTAACAGCTACCTCGACTCCGGGAGTAACTCAGGATATTCAGGATAAGCTTGAGTTTAAAACAACCAACGTAATCTCAAGATCTTTTAAAAGAGACAATCTTTCATTCTCTTGTTTTAAGGAAGAAAATAAGGAAAGAAAGATTCTGCAAATACTTAAAAATGTACCGGGGACTGCCATAATTTATGTTCGCAACAGAAAGAAAACAGAAGTCTTGGCTGCATTTCTGAATAGAAATAAAATCTCCGCATCTTTTTACCACGCTGGCCTGGACTATTCTACTAGATCCAAAAATCAGGACTTGTGGATTAATAATAAGGTGAGAGTAATGGTCGCCACTAATGCCTTTGGTATGGGAATCGATAAACCTGATGTGAGAACAGTCGTTCACTATGATTTTCCTGAAAATCCGGAAAATTATTACCAGGAAGCAGGAAGAGCAGGAAGGGATGGAAAACGATGTTATGCGGTCCTTTTGTTTAATGATAAAGATGTAGAAGAACTTGAAACAAAAGTTGAAAGTAATTTCCCAAGTGCGGAGATTATTAAACGGGTTTATCAGGCATTGGCTAACTTCTATAAACTTGCAGTAGGGTCATCTCAATTTATAAGTTTTGATTTTGATATTGAAGCGTTTATTAAGACTTATAAATTGCCTAAAATTCAAACTTATTATGCCTTGAAAAGGCTGGAGCAGGAGGGGATGATCCAGATGAATGAAGCATATTATAACCCTTCAAAAGTTTTCATTTCAACCGATAAAACAAGGCTTTACGAATATCAACTGCGGAACCCTGAAGATGATGTTTTTATCAAGTCTATATTAAGAATTTATGGGGGAGAGGTATTTTCTAATTATGTAAATATCCGGGAAACAGAAATTGCTAATTATATCCACAAATCTCAATCAGATGTTACGAGGAAACTTAGCTTTTTGGATCAAAAGGGGTTGTTGGTTTATGAAAAGCAAAAAGATAAACCTCAGATAGAGTTTGTAATGCCAAGAATGGATGCTTCTGTATTGCCTTTGGATTATAAAGATCTCGCCAAACGGAAGGCACTTTATAAGGCAAAAGTAGATGCTATGGTGGGGTATGCGACGAATTCAAATAAATGTCGGAGTTTAATGCTCCTGGAATATTTCGGGGAAGAAAATGGTGAAAAGTGTGGGTTGTGTGATGTGTGTCTGAAAGAAAAAAAAGATGAAGTCAAGGATAATCTTGAGGTCGAACTTTCAGAGAAAGTCATAGCGAAATTGAAGGTAGGTCCTTTATCTCCTGAAGATCTCGTGTTTTCTTTTAGTTCTACTGAAAAAGAGGAGGTGCTTAGAGTCCTGAGACGTCTCGTCGATTCGGGATTCTTGGTATATCTTGATGATGGAAGGCTCTCTTTAACAAAAGATATATAATATTAAAGTTATTTCGAAAAAATGAAAATAGTACTTCTGGATGCTGATACACTTGGAGAGGTTTCGGCAATTGACGATCTGAAAAAGCTTGGTGATTTTATAAAATACGGGTTTACTAAGCCGGATGAAGTTTTAAATCGCTTATCAGGCGCAGATATTGCTATTACAAATAAAGTGGTTTTGTCTAAAGAGATTTTGTCTCAGCTTCCTGATTTGAAACTGATTTGTGTTGCAGCAACCGGGACGGATAATATAGATATTGCTTTTGCATCTGAAAAAGGTATTCCGGTTAAAAATGTCAAAGGATACTCCACAGACAGCGTTGCGCAGCATACATTCTCATTGCTGCTTCACCTGGCAGATAAACTTGAATATTATAATAGTTATGTCCTAAGTGGGGAATATTGTAAAAGTGAAATTTTCACTTCTCTGGCTCGTCCTTACTGGGAGCTTAAGGGAAAAGTTTATGGAATTATCGGACTGGGAGCGATAGGGAAAAAGGTCGCAAATATCGCAACAGTTTTTGGAGCAAAAGTAATTTACTATTCTACCTCAGGGGTACATGATGATCCTGATTTTGAAAGGGTAGGTTTGGAGGATTTGTTAATGCAGAGTGATGTTATATCCATCCATTCTCCCCTGAATGATAGGACTCGCGGTCTGATTGGTGAAAAAGAATTTAAGCTGATGAAAGAAAATGCAATACTGATCAATGTTGGCAGGGGCGGGATAGTTAACGAAAACGCACTTATCGAAGCTTTGAATAATGATAGGATCGCAGGGGCTGGTATAGATGTTTTTGAGAAAGAACCAATGGTTGGTTCTAGTCCTATTCTTAAAATTAAAAACAAAGAGCGGCTTGTGGTTACTCCTCATATTGCCTGGGCTAGTATTGAAGCCAGAGGTAAACTGGTAGAGGGGATTATTAGTAATATTAATGAGTGGAAAGCGAAAAGCTGAACACTAAAAAAGTGGTTCATTGTTTTTAATGGCTCCTTTTAGTATCATAGTTTTTAATAAGGAGGGCTTTAAAGGATAATCAAAAAAAGAGACTGAAATCAGTCTCTTTTTTTTTGATTATGTTTTTATAATTCTTATTGAAGAGCGGCGACACCTGGAAGAACTTTTCCTTCCATGTATTCAAGAAGTGCTCCACCACCCGTAGAAACGTAAGATACATCGTCTCCGAAACCTAGGTTGTTGATAGCAGCAGCAGAATCACCACCTCCAATAAGTGAGAATCCACCTTTTTTGGTTGCATTTACTACAGCTTTAGCAACAGCTACAGTTCCTTTTTCGAAGCTTGGCATTTCGAAAACTCCCATCGGGCCATTCCAAAGTAAAGTTTTAGATTTGTCGATTACTTCAGAGAAGCTTCTTTGAGATTCAGGTCCGATGTCAAGTCCCATCCATCCATCAGGAATGTTCCTGTTAGGGGCAATTTGTGTAGCTGCATTGTTGTCAAATTTGTCTGCAACTACTGTATCAATTGGAAGGATTAGGTTTACTCCTTTGCTTTTTGCTTTTTCAATTAGCGTTTTTGCTAATTCGACTTTATCAGCTTCAAGTAGAGAGGTTCCGATATTTCCACCAAGAGCTTTTGCGAAAGTATATGACATTCCACCACCGATGATCAGATTGTCTACTTTGTCAAGAAGTCTTTCTATAATAAGGATCTTATCAGAAATTTTCGCTCCACCCATGATTGCAGTGAAAGGCTTATCAGCTTTTTCAAGGATTTTGTTAGCATTATCAAGTTCTGCCTGCATAACATATCCGCAAACTCTGTCATTGAAGAATTTAGCAATAATTGCAGTAGAAGCATGGGCTCTGTGAGCAGTTCCGAAAGCATCATTTACATAAACATTTCCAAGTTTGGAAAGCTTTTGAGCAAAAACTTCGTCACCTTTTTCTTCTTCTTTATAGAATCGTAAGTTTTCAAGTAAAAGGATTTCACCAGCCTTTAAATCTGCAGCAAGTTTTTCAGCATCAGCACCAATACAGTCTGTTGCAAATTTTACTGTAATGTTAAAGGTTTTATTAAGGTAAGCCAGAAGATGTTTCAAAGAGTATTTTTCTTCATATCCACCTTTTGGTCTTCCCAGGTGAGACATAAGAATAGCACTTCCTCCGTCTTTCAGAATTTTGTTTACTGTTGGAATTACAGCTTTTAGACGGGTGTCGTCAGTAATTTCGTATTTATCGTTTAAGGGTACATTGAAATCAACCCTAATCAAGGCTTTTTTACCTGAAAAATTAAAGGAGTCTACAGTTTTCATATCGCAAATTTTAAGGAGGCCAATATTAAAGAAATCTTGGTAAAATAAAAAAGGCGATATTGAATTATCACCTTTTTTTAATATTAGAAATTAAATTTCAATTATTCTGCATGCAGCCATGCTTTTTTAGCCAGCAGTGTGTCTTCCTCCTCCACATTGTCAGGATCAGGAACACAGCAATCTACAGGACAAACCGCTGCGCATTGAGGCTCCTCATGAAAGCCCATGCACTCGGTACATTTGTTTGCAACAATATAGTAAAACTCATCTGATACAGGTTCTTGAGGGCTTTTTGCGTCCATTGTTGACCCATCTTCGAGTTCAATTTCATTTAATTTAGTGCCTCCTGAGTAATTCCACTGTACACCGCCCTCATAAATTGCTGTATTAGGACATTCCGGCTCACAAGCTCCACAGTTAATACACTCATCGGTAATCATTATAGCCATGACGTACTCCTTCTTTATTAAATAATATAAATGGTTTAAAAAGTGTTTTAGGGAACAAAATTAAGCACAATTTGATTCTCAATCAATATAAATCCTAATTTTGCAGAAATACTACAATTTTACAATTCAATATTAATGGAGACGGGACTTTCCAAAAGGGCAGATGCTTTTGCTGCATTGGGGAAATATTTAAATAATTTATCTGATAATGAGTTGGATACTTGGGCCAGGCAGGCGGAAAATAACAATAGCTGGTTTACTAATGCCAATGTAAGGCAGGCATTAAATGGAATAACAGCCTTATTGGATGAAAAAAAACTCAAGCAATGGATTGAGGGATATTCAACCGCCTATAAATCCAAAAATGTAGGGGTAGTGATGGCAGGGAATATTCCTGCTGCCGGTTTTCACGATTTTTTATGTGTCCTTTTAACTGGACATCATTTTTATGGAAAATTAGCGGCTACAGACAATGTTCTCCTTCGAAAAATTGCTGCGTTATTAATTGAAATTGAACCTGCCTTTGCAGATAAAATTTCTTTTCAGGATATGCTCAAAAATATGGATGCATATATTGCTTCTGGAAGTGACAATTCTGCCAAATATTTTAAAGCTTATTTTTCCAAAGTGCCTCATATCGTTAGGAAAAACAGATCTTCAGTGGCGGTCCTAAATGGGGGAGAAGAAGAGGGAGAGCTAAAACTTTTATCAGAAGATATCTTTACTTATTTCGGCTTGGGATGCAGGAATGTGTCAAAACTGTTTGTACCTAGGGGGTATAATTTTGATACTTTTTACAGAAATATGGACAAGTTTGAGGGGATTCTGAATTATCATAAATATGCAAATAATTATGATTATCAGAAATCAATATTCCTGTTGAATAGGGTGGATCATTTGGATAATGGTTTCTTGATGTTGAAAAGGGATGAGCAGATTGTTTCACCAATTTCGGTTGTATATTTTGAGGAGTATGAAGATCTGGCAACCTTACAGTCTAAATTATCTTCTAATCAGGAGAAAATTCAGGTTGTATTGTCAGCCAATGGCTGGTACTCAGACTCGGTAGCGTTCGGAAACGCTCAGTGTCCTGCACCATGGGACTATGCTGATAATGTTGATACCATGAAGTTTTTGATGGAGTTATAAATAAAAAGCCCCCCGACCTTGGTCGGGGGGCTTTTTATTATCTGATGATTTCAATCCATCCTTTATATGCTTTACCATTTGGTAACAGCAGGTCATAGAAGTAAACCCCATCTGGCTGCTCCGATCCATCCCAGCTATTATCATAATTGTCACTTGCAAAAACTCTGCTACCCCATCTGTTGTGAACATAGAATTTAGATCCGTATGGTATTGACAATATTTCGAATCTGTCGTTTTTACCATCTCCATTAGGTGTAAACATATTTGGAATGTAGAATCCGGATCCAACCACTACTTCTTTTTCTACTTTACAGCCGTTTCCGTCCTTGATATAAATTTTATATTCTCCAGGAGCAAGGTTACTATAGCTGTTCAATGTTGAATCTGCTAATACGTAGGTTGAATATACAAGGTCATCATTACTAATTAAATAGAATGGTGTACCTCCTTGTATGTCATAAACATATATAGTACCTGAGTTGATTTCTCTTGAACTCTTGATTACAAATGTTTCAGCAGTGATAGGCTCTGGCTCATTGATGATAATATTAGAATTGTAGATAGTATCATAATCGGTTCCATTGAACAGGTAATATCCGCCGATAATGAATGGTACATCGCAATTTCCATCTTTAATACCCATTGAATAAATACCAGCACCTAAATCTGTGATAACATTATTAGTACTTTTATCAATTGTGTTTAGATAATAGGTGAAAATTGGTATTCCCCCTTGTAGTGAGTCGATTAAAATCTCACCTTTTTTCTCATTGAAGCAAGGCACATCTTTAGTTCTTATGTAAGGCATTGGCCCTATACGCACCAATGTCGTATCATCTTCCGCAAGACAATTCTTTGCATCAGTTAATTTGAAATGATATTTATTAATAGTAAGGTTACTGAATACATTATTGACATCAGAAGGATTATCATCAATTGCATACAGATATGGCGTGCTACCTCCTACACCGTTTATAGTCACGCTACCTTCATTCGAGCAGGTGATTTGTTTTATATCTGTCATGATAATTCTTAATTGTTCAGGCTCTGGAATTTCAAAAGGATAAGATACCGGACATTGATCATCTTTATTTGAAATCACAAGTGTAGATTTTCCTCCTGACAGATTATCAAATTCACCTGTATTATTCTTTGTTCCATTTAAGGTGAAAATATATGGCTGAATACCTCCGGTTATGTTAGATAATTTAATAGAACCATTATCATCACCAAAACAATTAACCCCCATAATATCAGCAACTATATTCGAAATATTAATAGTATCCGGAGCTGTTACTTTCGCAGTTAATGAATCAGCACAACCATTCTTGTCAATTACCTTAACAAAATAATCATTTTGAGAAAGGCTACTGAAAATAGGATTAGTGATGAGTGTTCCATTATTTAAGGAGTATTTAAATCCTCCGTTTCCACCTGACACTTCCAAATGAATTTCCCCATTATTTGAATTCGCACAAGGTTTGATAGTGATAATGGTATCGATGCCAAGAACAAGTTTTTGAGGTTCTTTAATTTCGACAGGATAGTCATACAAACAGCCTGTATTGTCAAAGATTGAAAGGGTGTAAATACCTTTGTTCAATCCTGTAAAAGTTGAATCTTGTTGAGGTGTTGAGAATTCATCAAGTGCAAACCAATATCCGCCAGCTCCTCCAGTGATATTAGAAAGGGATATGATTCCATCAGCTTTGCCAAAGCAAGATACATCTTTAGATAAATTATCAGCAATAAGTTTCTTTAAAGAAACATTTACAGAATCAACTTTACTTTCACAAGTAGAAAGGTAATCTAAAACTACAACTTTGATTAAGGTATCAGAATAGATTGGTTTTGAGAACTTATTAGATGTCTGATAGCTCTTTCCTCCGTCAAATGAATATGCAGAATATACTTCCGGAATCGTAATCGTCACTGTTTTAGATTTACAGATAGGATTCGGATTTACTATTGGGTTAACCTGCATAGGAAGTGGTTCTTTGATCTCAAACTGATCTTTGTATAAGCAGTTTTTCGCATCTTTAAAGTTTACAATATAAACACCTGCAGGAAGGTCATAATTGTTTGGTCCGGTCAATGTACCTGGTGTCCATGCGTAGTTTGAATATGGTGCAGTTCCTCCTGAAATATTCAAATGTAATTCTATTTGTCCGTCTGATTTCCCATTACATGATACATCTTTTACAGCGCTTGCATGGTCTACAATCAATGTATCCGGCTGTGTAATTATAAAGGTAGTATCTTTACGACATGAATTCTGGTCAGTAATTTTTACATCGTAAGTTCCAGCTTTTAAATTACTTAATTTAGCATCAGTATCTCCTGTATTCCAGAAGTAACTGTAAGCAGGTGTTCCTCCAGTCGGAGTCATTTCAATAGATCCATTATTTCCTTTGTAACATGGAACATTTGTTACAATAGAAGTAGCATGCAGTGGAGCTGGTTCATTGATAGTAAAGCTTATAGTTTCACTACATCCACCCGCATCAGAAATTTTTACACTATGAACACCCTTACCTAAATTGAGAATATTGTTTGTTATCTCTCCGGAATTCCACTGGTAACTATATGGTGATGTTCCTCCGGAAGTAACATTTACATTAATACTACCATTGTTTAAGCCAAAACAAGTGATGTTTGTTTTGACGGTGTCATATGTAAATCCATCAGGTTCTCCGATTACAAAGTTGGAGTCTAATTTACAGCCATTAGCATCAGTTACTGTTAGTTTATATGTTCCTTTTCCAAGATTAGAGATTCCCTGTGTAGTAACATTTTCTGGCCACAAGTATGTGTACGGTGCTGTACCTCCCGTTACGGATGTGATGGTGATAGTTCCATTGGTACTTCCTTTACAAACCGGTTCGCTTATATCAGCAGTAATGGCTAAAGGTGCTGGCTGGTTCACTATGAAGTCTTGAGACTGATAATTACACCCTTTGTCATCATTGAATTTTACTGAATAAGTGCCTGCTTTTACACCAGTAAGATCTTGTGTATTCGCTCCATTTGACCATTCAAAATTTGAATATGGAGCTACTCCTCCGGATATTGACAATGCAATTGCACCATCATTACCTCCATAGCATTTTACATCAGTGATTGTTGGTATTATGGATATAGTTACTGAATGGTTAACCGTAAAGTCAAAGTTTCCTGAGCAACCTTTGCTATCAATTATTTTGACTGAGTAAGTCGCAGCTTTAAGACCTGTGCGGTCCTGAGTAGTAGGACCATCTTTCCATTCGAAGCTATATGGAGCTGTTCCTCCATTGATAACAAGGCTGATACTTCCATCATTTCCTGTGCAGGACTCATCTGTAATTGTTGAGCCTGCTGAAATAGGAGCCGGGTCATTTACGACTATTGTAAATGTTTCGGTACAAGAAGAATTGTCCAGAATTGTTAACACATATGTTCCTGCGCTAATGTCAGTTATATCTTTAGTCATCTGTCCTGAATCCCAGGAATAGGCAACGTAAGGTACTTTTCCTCCCGAAACTGAAGTAACCTCGATTGCTCCGTCATTGCCTCCAATACAGGTTGGTTCTGTTATATTGGTGGTAATAGTCATCGGAACCGGAGGGTTAATGATGAAATCAATTGTATCAGAACAACCGTTAGCGTCGGAAATAATGACATTATAGTTTCCAGACCCAAGGTTACTTACATTTTGAGTTGTAGCTCCATTTGACCATTTATAAGAGTATGGCGCAGTTCCACCAGTCACAGAATTTATATTGATCTTTCCATTGTTCAAGCCTGTACAAGTTTCATCTATAGTCTTGCTGTCAATTACAAATGGAATAGGCTGACCTAAATTAAAGGTAGAATCAATTGAACATCCGTTAATATCAGTAATTGTTAATTTATAGCTTCCTTTGTTTAAGCTGCTTAAGTTCTGTGTAGTAGCTCCATTTGACCAGTTAAATAAATAAGGAGCAACTCCGCCTGAAACAGAATTGATGTTGATAGCTCCAGTAGGTGCACCATTGCAAGCAGGTTCTGTGATGGAAGCTGTCGAGGCAATCGTATCAGGCTGTGTAATGGTATATACAGGGGAAGTGAAAGAACAACCTTTTGCATCTTCAAATGTAACACTATAATCGCCAGCTTTGACTCCATTTAGATTCTGAGTAATTGCTCCGTTTGACCATAAGAAGTTTGAGTATGGAGCTATTCCGCCGCTAATGGCAAGGTTAATGGCACCATCGTTTCCGCCATAACATTTTACATCTGTAACAGCCGGTACAATTGAAATTGGAAGTGCATTGTCAATAATGTAGGAATCAGATTTTTTACATCCATTATTGTCGGTAATAGTTATTGTATAGTTTCCATTTGGCAAACCTGAAATATCCTGGGTCGTTGCTCCATTGGACCAATTAAATAAGTATGGGGATGCTCCTCCTGAAACTATAATGCTGATGGCTCCATCTCCGCCTTTGCAAGAACTTCCTGAAATTGTTGCAGCAATTGCAATAGGGGCAGGTTCAGTTATCGTGAAATAGTAAGTTGCAGGACATCCATTTATGTCTTTAACACTTAGTGTATAATTTCCTGGAGATAATGCTGAAATACTTTGTGTAGTCGCCAAATTAGACCAATTGAAAGTATATGGAGCTGTACCACCAGAAATAGAGTTAACAGTAATAGCACCATTATTGTCCCCGTTACATTTAATCTGAGTGACAGTGGTATCAATATTGAAAGCAACGGGTTGTCCCAGAGTAAATTTGAATGTTCTAGTACATGAACTTGCATCTGTAACATCAACTGAATAGTTGCCTGGAGCCAGCCCAGTTACATTCTGAGTGGTAGCACCTGTAGACCAGTTGAAAGAATAAGGCGCAACACCACCAGTAACAGTTGTAAGGTT
>NZ_KE384562.1:99244-100953 GCF_000426725.1 Sporocytophaga myxococcoides DSM 11118
TTGCCTGGAGCCAGCCCAGTTACATTCTGAGTGGTAGCACCTGTAGACCAGTTGAAAGAATAAGGCGCAACACCACCAGTAACAGTTGTAAGGTTAATAACTCCGTTGCTGATGCCACCACAAGTTGGGTCAGTTATGGAAGTAGTAACTGCGATTGGAGCAGGTTCTGTAACAGTTGCAGAAGCTGTATATGAACAACCATTAGCATCTTTGAATTTTACAGTATAGGTGTTAGCAGAAATTCCTGTTATGTCTTGAGTAGTAGCCAGATTAGACCAATCAAAGTTCGAGTAAGGAGGAGTACCTCCTGCAATTGTCAGGCTAATAGCTCCATCGTTTCCACTATTGCAGGTTACATTGGTTATTATTGGTACAACAGTTATTGGAGTTGCATTATTGATAGTAAATGAGGCAGTTTTTACACAGCCATTTTTATCTGTAACAACAACACTGTAAACTCCCGGATCAAGTCCTGAAATGTTTTGAGTTGTCACACTATTTGACCAGCTATATGAATAAGGAGCAGTTCCTCCTGTTACAGTAATACTAATAGCTCCATCTTTTCCATTACAAGAAACATCTGTTGTAGTAGAAGTAATTGTAATAGGAGATGGTTCTGTAATAGTGAAATAATAAGTAGCGGGACATCCGTTTATGTCTGAAACGCTTAGAGTGTAATTGCCAGGAGAAAGTGCCGAAATGCTTTGAGTAGCAGCGAGATTAGACCAGCTGAATGTATATGGAGCGGTACCACCTGAAATAGAGTTTACTGAAATAGCACCATTATTATCACCATTACATTTTATCTGAGTGACAGTAGTATCAATATTGAAAGCAACAGGTTGTCCCAGTGTGAAATTGAATTTTTTGGTGCAAGAGGTTGCATCAGTTATGTCTACAAAATAATTACCTGGTGCCAGCCCTGATATATTTTGTGTAGTAGCGCCTGTGGACCAGTTGAAAGTATATGGAGCAGTACCACCAGAAACTGTTGTAATGTTTATAGTTCCATTGCTAATTCCACCGCAAGTAGGGTCAGTAGTAGAAGAAGTCACAACGATCGGAGTAGGCTGAGTTATAGTAGCGGAAGCAGTATATTTACATCCATTAGCGTCAAAGAAAGTAACCGAGTAAAGTCCAGCGGGCACTCCTGTAATATTTTGAGTAGTAAAGCCATTAGACCATGTGAATGTTGAGTAAGGAGCAGTACCACCAGCGATAGCCAGATCGATAACACCATCACTACCAGCATTACATTTAACATTAGTAACAGAAGGAGTGATTACAGCCGCCGCCGGTTGAGTTATTGTAGCAGAAGCAGTTTGAGTACATCCTTTAGAATCGGTAACAGTTACAGAATAAGTACCTGCGATAACTCCTGTTAAATTCTGAGTAGTAGCGCCATTGTTCCATAAATAAGAATAAGGAGCAGTTCCACCAGCAACGGTGATATTAACAGAGCCATTGTTGCCCGCATTACAAGTTACATTGGTAGAAGTAGGAGTAACAGTAATAGCAGTAGGCTGAGTGATAGTGAATGTAGAATCTTTGGTACACCCTTTAGAATCAAGTATATGAACAGTGTAAGTTCCAGCAGCAATTCCAGAAATATTCTGAGTAGTGGCCAGGTTAGACCAGGAGAAAGTGAAAGGAGCAGTACCTCCAGTGATGGTATTTATATTAATAGCACCATTGTTTCCTCCGTTACA